>CAZIOQ010000029.1:0-3910 GCA_964540975.1 uncultured Gammaproteobacteria bacterium | reverse complement strand
GTATTATACCTTGAGAAATCAGAATTTAAAGCCACTGATGACACAAGTTGATTTAAATTGAAAATGTTAATCTGCTAAAGTTTAATTTCTTATTGATCATTGTGGAAAACTAGGGTAAAATGAAAATGTCTCCTTTAAATTTTTACCTGCCTTAAAATGAATCGCAAACTATCTTTAATCTGGGAAAATGTTTTAGAAGAAATAAAACTTTCTGTTTCAACGGTAATTTTTCAAACTCTTTTTACCAAAATTAAGTTGACAGGGTTTGAAAACAATTTGGCAGTCATCAGTTGTCCTAATTATTATATTAATGACCTGGTCCAAAAAAGATATCTTCCTCTTCTTTGGTCCTGCCTTAAACATCACTTAGGCCCGGGAGTGAAAATAAAATTTGTCATCCGCCAACCTAATTTGAAAATCAAACAGCCTGGACCATTGTTTGAGGTTGAATCTTGGTCAAAGCCAACAAAAGAAGAAAAAAACCATTACAATCCCCAAACTGGTCTTCATCCAAAATTTACTTTTGAGAATTTTGTTGTTGGCAATGCCAATAATTTTGCTTATGCGGCAGCCCAGGCAATTATTAAAAATCCAGGCTATGTTTATAATCCTTTTTTTGTTTGGGGAGGAGTAGGGGTAGGCAAAACCCATTTAACCCAGGCAATTGGTCATCAAATTTTAAAAAACGATCCTAAAATGAAAGTTTGTTATCTCACTGCCGAAACTTTTACCAATGATTTGGTTAACGCCATCAAAGACAAAAACATCACTCAATTTAAACAGAAATATCGCCAAATTGATGTTTTGTTGATTGATGATATCCAATTTATTTCCGGCAAAGAATATGTCCAAGAGGAAATTTTTCACACTTTTAATAATCTTTATATTGCCAACAAACAAGTGGTTCTAACCTCAGACAGACAACCTGAACAGATTCCCAGAATAGAAGAGAGATTGATTTCTCGGTTTATGGGTGGATTAACTGTTGATATTCAGCCTCCTGACTACGAAATGAGGGTCGCCATTTTAAAACAAAAAAGCGAACAGTTAAATCTCCAAATCCCTCCAGAAGTAATTTCTTTTATTGCTGAAACCATCCAAAGCAATATCCGAGAGCTTGAGGGTTTTCTTTTCCAAATCACTGCCCAAGCCCAAGCCGCTAATAAGGAAATCACTTTAAAAGAGGTAAAAAATTTTTTTGGGATTAAAAAAAGCACAGAAAAGAAAAAAATTAACTATCGTCGGATTTTATCTTTAGTGGCGAAAAACTTTGGTGTCAAAACCACTGATGTTTGTGGAAAAACTCGAAAAAAGGAAATTGCCATTGCTCGTCATGTCGCGGCTTATCTGTTAAGAAAGGAGCTTGAATTGCCTTTAGAAGAGATAGGAAAAATTTTAGGCAATCGCGATCACACTACGATTATCCATGCCGAAGAAAAAATAAATAGATTGTTTTCCACAAATCAACAATTAAGACATCAAATTATTCAAATTCAAAAAGATCTTTACCGATGAAAAAAATTTTTCCCCAAACAAAGATTAATTTTCCACAATTTTTTCCAGAAAAACTGGCTGTTTTTCCCCGGAAAAATAACCGAAAGCAAACGATAATTATAAGACAATTAGCAAATTTTGTTTTGAAAAATCAGTTAAATTTCAATTTTTAACTGCTTTTGTTAGGTTGATCAAAAGAAGCTTTTTCACTTATTGACATTAATTACAAATAGCAATACTATTAAATAAATTATTATCTTAAATTATGAATGTTAAAATCCTACAAGAAAATTTGGCTTATGGCTTAAATCTAGCCGAAAGATTTATTTCTCCTCGACCACAATTGCCAATTTTAAACAATTTTCTCTTTACCACTGATCAAGGAAAATTAAAGATTTCCGCCACCAACCTTGATTTAGGTATTATTCTTTGGCTTGGTGGAGTGGTAGAAAAAGAAGGCAGTTTAGCTATTCCTGCCCACGAGATTACTGAATTTGTTTCTTTTTTACCAGCAGGAGAAATTAGCCTTGAGGGAGAAACAACCAATTTAAAAATAATTTCTTCGAAAGCAGAGGCGATTTTTACCGGTGCCAATCCTCAAGATTTTCCTCAAATTCCCCAAGGAGAAGAAAAAACAAGTTTTTCTTTAAATTGTCAACAGCTTTCTTTAGCTGTCTCTCAAGTCAGTTTTGCCGCTACCATTGATGAAGCCAGACCAGTTTTGGAAGGAATTTTATGGCGATTTGATAACCAAGGATACCAAATGGTTGCCACCGATGGTTATCGGCTTTCTTTGAAAAAAATTAAAGAAAAATTTCCTTTTTTTGAAAAAGAGATCTCTTTTTTGGTTCCAGGCCGGAGTTTGGTGGAATTGGTTAGATTAGTTCAAGAGGAGCAATTAAAAGTTAGTTGGGATAAGCAACAAAGCCAGTTGGTTTTTATCTTGCCCAACCTAAGACTTTCTTCTCGGCTTTTAAGCGGTGATTTTCCTGATTATCAAAGAATTATTCCCCAGGAGACAAAAATAGAGGCTTTTGTTGATAAAGAAGAGCTTTTATCAGCAATAAAAATTGCCTCTGTTTTTGCCCGCCAAGCAGCTAATGTGATAATTTTGCATTTTAATAATGATCAGTTGGAAATCAAAACCGAAGCAGCCCAGGTTGGTCAAAACAAAACCGTTATTCCGGCAAGGTTTCAAGGAGAAGAAATAAAAATTGCTTTTAATTATAGATTTTTGTTGGATTTTTTAAATAGCATTGACAAAAATCAGGCTGAAGTAGTAATCAAAATTAATGATCCTTTATCTCCGGTTTTGTTTGCCGTCAACAATGACCCTTCTTTAGTTCATTTGATAATGCCTATTAGAACCGAAGGTTAATTTTCGATGAAACTTTTGATTTTTACTGATGGTGGTAGTCGTGGTAATCCTGGGCCGGCAGCAGTTGGAATAGTCATCTTGGATGAAAAGCAAAAAGAAATTTTTTCCAAAGCCTGCTATATTGGTTGGGCAACCAACAACCAAGCAGAATACCGAGCAGTGCTTGAAGCTCTTTTGTGGTTAAAAAACAATTGCCAGGGAGTTGAAAAAGCCGAATTTTGGCTTGATTCGCAATTAGTGGTTGCTCAACTAAATGGCAGATTCAAAATTAAATCCTTAAACTTAAAGCCATTAATCTTTCAAATCAACAAAATTCGTCAGCAACTGCCTTTTCCAATAACATTTCAGGGGGTCAAGAGAGAAAAAAACATCAAGGCAGATAACTTGGTTAATCAAGTTTTGGATAAGCTTAATTTTAGAAGATAGACCTTGAAAATGACTAATTGATCTGAAAAATGATCAATGACTAAAAATTCATCAACAAAGTGGGATTTGATTAGAAATTTTTGTTTATTTCGCGTCTCAGGATACCCCGCCTTTCCAAAGGCGGGGATGAGTGAGGCAAGAAAGAAACCTCGCCTTTCTCCGGGCAAAGATGAAGCAGGCAAAAAGGTTGATTACTGGTTTGTAAAGCTAAAACAATCCCGGATCGTAAAGCCGGCCCTTCCCTGGGCAAAAGAGGCCTTATTCTTCTTCAAAAACTTCTGCCTGAAAAGTGTAAATTTCTACCTTAGGATTTTGAAAGCAGTTTGGGGGCAAACCAGCTTTTTCGAGACACAGATGGGACAAAAATTCTTTAAGAGTCCATCCAGTTTCTTTAGCTACTTGGGGCAAAAAAACGCCGCTGCGATTCTGATAGTGAATCACCACCCCATCCTGGCCAAGATTAATCTTTCGCCAGTCAGTAATTTTCTTTTTTTTTGTTAAAACAGAAATTTCAATTTTAATCTTAATTAATTCCTCGGCCGTTACCGGAGAAAATCTCCGGTCTTCGGTGGCAGCGGCAATTGCCATTCTTTGGATGACTTTATATAAAGG
>CAZIOQ010000028.1:0-2683 GCA_964540975.1 uncultured Gammaproteobacteria bacterium | reverse complement strand
CATTGGTAATTCAACCACCGCATCTGAGGCAAGGATCACTTTTTTGTCTATTCCTTGAGTTTCATTACCTAAAATTAAAGCTAAGGGAAAACGGGGTTTTATCTGCCAATAAATTTGGCTTTTTGCTGATTGTTCAACCGAAACTATCCAATAGCCCCTCTTTTTAAGTTTTCTTATTGTGGTTAAAAGATTAAGACTTTGTTCCCAATCAACCCATCTCCAAGTGCCAACTGAGGCTCGATGAATTTTGATATTTGGTGGGGTAACCACTCTTCCGCCAAGATAAATTTTCTGGGCAGAAATAGCATCGGCTAATCTAAAAAAAGAACCAATATTAAAGGTATCAGTAATGTTATCTAAAACCAAAACGAGGGGATTTCTGGCGATCTTTTTTAGTTGATTATTCTTAGGGATTGTTTTTCTTAATTGTTTGGCATTCAACTTGAGCATTTTAGCTACCACAACTGCCTGCTGGAGGATTATTTTGAGTTTCTATTGCTAATTGCTTACTACATTCTTTTGGTCTTTTTTGAAAAGCACTACAAATTGCCTCTTTAAAGGTATTAGGCAGACGATAATCTTTTATTTCAAAAATGTTATTGCCGATTTGTAAGACTGCATTTTGATCATAAGCACCTTCTGGTGGATAAACTGTTTCGTTGATAAGGATAGTGGGAGAGCCGGTGACTTGATATTTATTAACAATTTCCGCCTCTTTTTCTAAAAGCTGAATTGTTTGTTGATTAAAGCAGTTTTCGATTTTGCTTATCTCATATCCAGCAGCTTTAGCCTGATCTTGCCAACAGCTTTCGACATTATTAGTATTGCAGTTTTTATTCACTTGATCAATAAACTGCCACCATTTCTTTTTATCCGGCTCAATATTCCAAGCGCAAATTTCTCGAATATCTTGGTTAAGTTCATTGCGGCCATGGAGAGAAACAAAGCCATTATTCTCATCAATCATTAGAGCTTGTTTTTTAATTTCTTGAAGGCAAGTTTTTTGATCAGGATAAAATCTTTTTTTGCAAGATTCTTGGTCGGGGAAATAGCCTTGTTTTATTAAATCTTGACAGCGATTTCTATCATAAACCTGATTGAGACAAACCTCATTAATATTGATTTTATTGATAATATATTGAGGCTGCCATTCTACCTTATTTTCCAGAAGTTCAAAAACCGGTTTTAAACCAGCTTCAGCTTGATTGCCATAAGGGCAAAAACTCATCACAAAAAACTTTAATTGAGGGAGAGAACTTTTAGTTGTGGTAAATTCTTTAACTGTTTTGTTCTGCTGTTGGGCGATTTTTAAAGCATCAGTTTTTTTGTTAGTCAATTTTTGTTGGATAGAGTAAGAAAGCCTACCGGCAACAAAAGCAGCCATAACCACCACAATGATTAGTAAATTTTGGTTGTTTTTTTTCGCTAATTTTATCAACCTTTTAATTGGTTTTAAAAATTGACGAGGATTTTTCATTTTTCTTGACACTGGATTTGGATTGCTTGAGCAGGACAGCTTTTTTGTGCTTTTCTAATTTCTTCGCTAAGACTTGCTGGTTGTTTTTTAACTTTGGCCTTCCCGCTTTTCTCATCTAATTCAAAATTGTCAGGAGCGAGAAAAATGCAGGTTCCACAACCAAGACATTTTCCTTCATCAATGATAATTTTTATCATAATAGGATTATCCTCGCTTATTTATTTTTTGTCAAGAATCTCTTTGGGCGAGGGATTTTCTTCTCCTCTACCCGGAATCCTGGCCTTAACAGCCTTTTTTTTCGAATTCTTTTTTGACCTTAGTTACGCCTACCTCCAGGGTTGATGATCCTAGAGTGTCGTCACCACTTTAGTCAAAGCCAGCAGTAAGGATTCTTCCCTCGTCGCTGAATCCTTCGGCATTGCTCAAGCCAAGAAAAGTGATGGAGGAATGGTTTAAGAAGCAGAAAAACTGACGAAATGTCTTGGCGAAAAAAGGGTTTGAAAGTTTCTATAAAAAGATGACGACCCATTAACGGAGGAATCTCGTTTCTTTCTAAAAATCCAATGGGGATCATTCTTTCCCATGTTTCGAGCCTAACTTTGATTTTTGGCAGAAAATAAACTTTTTCATTACCACCGATGCCGTAGGTATTAAAAATCCGGCAGATTTTTTCCAAATCGACCCCTAAATCACTGGCCAGGAAGCGGGGAAGAAGGGTATAATCTGCTCAGGTATCAACGATTATCAGAACACCGAGCCAGTTTCTATCTTTTTTTTGACCAGAAAAGGACACGGGGCGACTGGGCGATAGATGGTGCCTAAAATTGAAGATTTTTCCTTACGAAAAGGAAATTTTAAGACCATAAGATGAGAGTATCAACGTTAGGAATATAAGTAATTTCCGGTATTGCTTTAGATTATTTTTTCCGGACAGTCTTTAAAATTTCTGCCGCTCGCTCGTCTGTTTTTGCCTTAAAAACCTTACCAACAACTATAATTACATGGTAACCGCAATAAGTGCGACTTTTTAAAATCTTTTCCATAGTAATTTTTTTTAGAGAATGATTTTTTCATCTTAATCAAGATTAGCATCGGTTAGAAAGAAAGTTAAGGAGATTAGTTATTATAAGATTAATGTCTAATGGTGAAAAAAAATTATTTTGGAAATGAAGCCTCCCCGCCTGGGGAAGGGCGAAAGTTCTTGGC
>CAZIOQ010000027.1:0-3669 GCA_964540975.1 uncultured Gammaproteobacteria bacterium | reverse complement strand
CTTTAATACCGGAAATTGACAGTGCCAGTGCCTATCCGGAAACAATATTTTAAAATGAATAATTATTTTAAAATTTTAGAAAAAATTAAGCATAAAAAAGCGAGAATCGGGGTTATCGGCCAAGGGTATGTTGGTTTGCCGCTATCAGTTTGTTTTGCCAAAAATGGGTTTTCGGTTACCGGGTTGGATGTAGACAAGAAGAAAGTTCAAGCGATTAACCGAGGGGAGAATTATTTGCCAGAGATGGGAATTGACAGAGATTTAAAAAAAGCTGTCCGTCAAGGTCGGCTTCGAGCTTCAAGTGAAATCATTCTCGAAGTTAAGGGACAGGATGTAATTATTATTTGTGTGCCTACCCCGGTTGATAAAAAGAAAAAACCGGATATTTCCCTTTTGAAAAAAGCCTCTTCAGATATTGGTTTGGCTGAACCTAAGGGAAAACTGATTGTTAACGAATCAACCGTTGCTCCTTTAACTACCCTTTCAATTGTGGGAAAAATTATCACCCAAAAATCCAGACTAAAACCCGGTGTTGATTTTTTCTTAGCTTGTTCGCCAGAAAGAATTAATCCAGGTGATTCAGAGCATCGGCTGGAAAATACCCCGAAAGTGGTAGCGGGCCTTGGATTAAGAGATTTGCAGTTAGTTAAGACTCTTTACAAGCAAGTGATTAAAGCTCCTTTGGTGACTGTTGGCTCTTTGGCGGCGGCGGAAACCGTAAAAATGTTAGAGAACAGTTATCGGGCAGTGAATATTGCCTTAATAAACGAATTAGCCAAGTTTTGTCAAAAAATCAACATCGATGTTTTAGAAATAATTGAAGCTGCTAAATCTAAATGGACTTTTCAGGCTCACTGGCCGGGGGTTGGTGTTGGTGGCCATTGCATCCCCGTCGACCCTTATTATTTGCTTGCCGAAGCAAAGCGACACGGGGTAAAGATGCCGGTTTTGGAAAAGGCGATGGCGGAAAACGAGAGTATGCCAAGGTTTGTTTTAGATCAAATTTTGTTAGTTTATCAACCAGGTCAGAAAGTTTTAGTCTACGGCTTGGCCTACAAAAGGGGTGTTAAAGACATACGGGAAAGTCCGGCCTTGGAGCTTTGCCGATTAATGAAAAAAAAGCAGATTAATTTTGCGGTTTATGACCCTTATTTCAGGGCGGCGGAGGTGAAGAATTTAGGTTTTGAACCGGGCAAGCTTGAAGCGGTTGATATTTTGGTGGTGGCAACTGACCACTCTCAACTTAAGGAAGATGCCAAGAAACTGATTAGTAAAAAAACGATCATCATTGACGGCAGGAATTTTTTCAAGGAAAAAGTTGGCAGTAAAGTTATTGGTGTAGGTAGGAGGCTAGAATAATGAAGGTCCATTTTTTAATACCGGCAAATGCCCAGTTGGGTAAGCCAGAAGTTTTAGATCGGATTTTTGGGTGTAATTATGGTTTTTTTCCCCAACATAATGTTTTTATTCTTTCACCGGCAACAGTTCTTAAGCAGGCAGGATTTGAAGTAGAGATTTCCGATTGTGTGGTAGAAAAAATTTCTTTGACTGAAGCGCTTAAGCGCGGGGGGGATGTTTTTGTTTTTTATTCTGTTTTTCTAAGCCGAGATACCGATCTTTGGGTGGCGAAAGAAATTAGAAAAAGGTTTGGCAAGAAATGGATTGTTTTTTTGGGTAATGATCCTGTTTGGTTTATTGATAAATATTTGCTGGCAGATAACCATATTGTCGTAAGAGGAGAGCCAGAAGAGGTTATCGTGGAGCTGATGAAAGAGTTGAGTAAAAAGAAGCCAGATTTAAGAGATGTCCGGGGGATAAGTTGGAGAAGAGGTAAAAAAATTGTCCACAATCCCCCCAGGGGATTAATTGAGAATTTAGATAAATTGCCAATTCCTAACCGCATGCTTTTGAAAAAGCCCTTTGATTATCCCAATGCCCGATTTTCTCAATTTCCCTCAACAACAATGGTGACTTCCAGAGGTTGTTCTTATCGTTGTTCTTTTTGCTTTCCTAATTCCTTAAGTTTTGCTCGGGAAATTGAATGGAAAAAAACTCATGGAAAAAAACCACCGATGAGGGTTAGGTCAGCGAAAAAAGTAATCGAAGAATTTCAACTTGTTGCCCAGCAAGGCTTTCGTTCGGTTTCTGTGTTAGATGACCAATTTTTATGGGAAAGAAAAAGAACAGAAGAAATTTTGGAGGGGATTAAAGATCTAAATTTAGAAATTTCGATTTTAGCTCGTTGCGATCGAATAACCGACTTTAAATTAGCAAAAATGTTAGCCCAGGCAGGAATTCGTCATATTGCCTTTGGGGTTGAATCTTTTCATCAACCGATTTTGGATTATATTAAAAAAGATTTAGATGTTGATGCCATCAAAAGAGCAATTAAATGGTGTCAAAAAGCAGAAATAGAACCGGAGATAAACATTATTCTTGGAGGCTGTCCGCTGGAAACAAAACAAACAATCGCTAAAACCCTTAGGGAAGTAGAAAAATTAAAGGTAGATATTGTTCATGTCAATGTGATTACTCCTTTTCCCGGAACAGAATTCGCCAAAATTGCTAAAGAAAAAGGCTGGATGACGGTGCCGGAATATACGCCTATTGATTCTTCGGCCCAAAGTTTGATTTCTTATCCCCATCTTTCTGATCAAGAACTAGTAAAGGCAGTTAAAGGATTTATTTTCAGGCATTATTTTTCTCCTTGGTATCTTTGGAGAAGTTTAAGAAAGGTAAAATCGCCTAAAGAGCTTTGGAGTAAAATAAAAGCAGGAGTTAATGAATTTAGATTACTTTTAATTAAATGAAAAAATTGCCATCAATTTCTATCATTATCCCTACCTTAAATAGAAAGAGATTGTTAAAAAAAGCCCTTTTGTCTTTAAACGGTGTTGATTATCCCAGAAACCTTTTAGAGGTAGTAGTTGTTAGCGATGGAAGTACCGATGAGACAGAAAAAATGGTGGAGACAATTAAAAAAAGGTTGAATTATAAGTTTAAATTTATTAAAGAAGAAAGAAAAGGAATTTCTCATGCCAAAAATGTAGCGATTAAAAATTCTTCTGGAGAAATTATTGTTTCTACTGATGATGATTGTCTGTTTGAGAAAAATTGGCTGAAAAAACTAATAAAGCCTTTTGAAAACTCCAAAGTAGGCTGCGTTGGTGGTCCAGATAGAACAATTAGAAAAGAAAAATTATTAGCCAAGGCGATTGATTTTACTTTTTCTAGCTTTATAGGGTCTGGAGGAATCCATGGGCGGCCGACGAATATAAAATTGGGAAAGCCTCATCCTCATGGATGCAATATGGCTTTTCGGCGGAAGACCTTTGAGAAAGCTGGTCCTTTTGATGAGCATTTAGCCCCAGGGGAAGATACTGACTTTAACCATCGGGTAGAAAAATTGAAATTAAAATTAGTCTATGTTTCTGACGCTTTTGTTTGGCACCGCCCTCGAGCAACACTTCGAAGCTTTGCCAGATATATTTTTAGGCGGGGAGAGGCAAGAATTGAAATACTTCATCGTCATTGGGAGTTTGCGGAAATAATTTATTTTTTACCGGCGATGATGATTATCGGCTTTTTAACTCTCTTAGGAGTTACTTTTATTTCAAGATGGGGGATTTGGCTAATGACTTTCTTTATTCTGCTTTATGGCGTGGCATT
>CAZIOQ010000026.1:0-6388 GCA_964540975.1 uncultured Gammaproteobacteria bacterium | reverse complement strand
ACATTATAGCGGTTGGCAAGAAAAAGAAATTTTAAAAGATATTCCTAAGACCTTTGATTTAGCTGATTTGACTATCATTACTAAAGTCATTTTTCGTGGTCATATTCCAACTAAAGATAGGGTTACCGGCAGTAAGATCGTTTCTTTAGCTCGGAAAACTAATCCTAATGTTTTCTACCAACCTAAAGATGAAAAAGTGGTGGAATTTTTAAAAAATAATCTTCAGAAAGGAGATATTATAATTTTTATGTCTTCAGGAGATTACCGGGGTATTAACCAAAAACTTATTAGATATTGTAAAAAGGAGTCAAAATGGCAAAATTTATAATCCAAGGAGGAATTCCTTTAACAGGAGAAGTAATAATCAGGGGCGCGAAAAATTCCGGTTTCAAACTTTTAATTGCCTCTTTGTTTTCTGATCAGCCTTCTGTGTTGAGTAACTTGACCAAGGCTGGAGAGACAAAAATAACCCTTTCGATCATAAAGCACCTCGGGGCTAATTTTAATCCTATAGGAGAACACACTGTAGTAATAAATCCGCGGGGTCTTAAAAAAAACACCTTGCCCATCGGTGTTGGCAAAGAGTCGAGAGCATCAACCCTTTTTGCTCCAGTTTTGCTTTATCATTTTGGTGAAGCAAAAATTCCCTGGCCAGGTGGGGATAAAATTGGCAATAGACCTCTTGAGAGACATTTTGAAGGATTAGACAAATTGGGAATTAAAATTTCCTCAGATAATAATTTCATTATTTTCAAACTTAAAACAAAACCTAAAGGTTGCTACTACCAATTTGAGAAAAACACCCACACTGGTACCGATACAATGATAATGATGGCAGCCTGGGCCGAGGGAGAAACAATTATCGATAATGCAGCTCAAGAACCAGAAGTGGACGATCTTCTTGGATTTATGAACAAAATGGGAGCAAAAATGAAAAGGATTGCTCCTCGGACTATCAGAATAAAAGGAGTTAAAAAGTTTAAAGGAGCAAAACATTTAGTGATTCCAGATCGTAATGAAGCAGTTACTTTTGCTTGCGCTGCTTTAGGCACCAAAGGCTCAATCTCTATATTTAATATCGAACCTCTTCATCTTAATGCTTTCAGAGATAAATTGAAAGAGGCAGGAGCAAAATTAGAAATTGGCGTTAATGAAATGAAGGTTTCTTTTAATGAAAGGGTCAATCCCACTGTAGTCGAAACAGAACCACATCCAGGTTTTATGACCGACTGGCAAGCTTTATGGTTTACCCTAATGACCCAAGCATGGGGGAAAAGTACTATTATTGAAAGAGTTTTTCCTAATAGGTTTCAATTTGTGCCTGAATTAGAAAAAATGGGCGCTAAGGTGAAATTATTTAATCCAAAGGTCAAAAATCCAGAAAAATACTATAATTTTGACCTTAAAGACGATAGCCCAAATTTTAAGCATGGCGCCTATATCTTTGGTCCTAGCCGATTAAAAGGAACAGAAATAAATGTTAATGATATCAGGGCAGGGGCAACTTTAACTTTAGCGGCATTAATCGCTGATGGCCAAAGTATTCTTAATAATGTTGAAAAAATTGATCGTGGCTATGAAAATCTCGATATCAGACTAAAAAATCTTGGTGGTCAAATTAAGAGAATTTAAAACCTTATGACTAAATTGAGTCTAAAACAAAAAATTTCTTTCTATCCGCACTTACCCATTTGGAAGCGGATTTATCATTTAATCCTCAGAGAAGTAGCCAAATTTTGGCTTAAGTTAAATCCTAAAGTAAAAATTATTGCTATTACTGGGAGTTTTGGCAAAACTTATACTGTTTATCTTCTTACTAGTTTTTTAAAAAATATTGTTCCAACAATTGCCACAGATCTTAATCTTGATACCATATTCAACCTGCCCCTGACAATTTTAAAAATAAGAAAAATTCATCGTTGGGCAGTCTTTGAAATAGGTGTTGATCATAAAAATGAAATGGATTTTCATCTTGATCTTTTTAAACCAGATATTGTTGTTTTTACCGGAATAAGTCCAGTCCATTCAGAAAAGGATCTTTTAGGATCCAAAGAAGGGATTAAAAAAGAAAAGGGAAAATTAATCCTCTCATTAACTAAAAATGGCCTTTTAATTTATAACTTTGATGATCCTGATGTAAAAGAAATGATTCAAAATTGCCCAGCAAGAAAAATCTCTTATTCTCTTTTTAATAAAAAGGCAGACTATTTCTCAAAAAAATATCTTCTTAAACCAAGCGGAACTGACTTTTGGCTTTTTAGTAATTTAAGTCAAAAAACAATTAGAATAAAAAGTAAACTGTTTGGAGTCCACTTTGCTCATCAATTTGCCATTGTTTTTGCTTTAGCAGAAAATCAAAAGATAGATCCTAAAATAATTGAGAAGTTAGCCTTAACAACAAAACCCCTGTCGGGAAGAATGTCTCTGGAAAAATTTATTAATAATTCCTATCTTCTCAATGATAGATTACGGGCTAACCCTGCTTCAACCCAAGCCGGTTTAAGAACTGTAAAAGAATTAAGGAAATTTTTTAAAAGAACAATCATTATTATGGGAGAAATGGGAGAATTAGGAAAAAGGGCAGAAATCGAGCATCAAAAAATAGGGAAAATCATTAATCAAGAAATCCAGCCAAACTTTTTTATTGGCATAGGTCCCCTAACCGCCAATATCGTCGATGAGATTACCAATAAAAATACTAAGAGTTTTTTTTGTCGTCATCCTCTTCAGGCGGCAAAATTATTAGAAACAAAAATTAATCTTTCCCAAGGAGATTTAATCTATATAAAAGCTTCGTTGTTCCGGCATCTTGAAAGAGTTGAACTTAAACTGGAAGGAGTTAATGTCAACTGTAAAGTTATCTCTTGTCCTTTTTACAATGCTTGTGAAAATTGTCAATATTTAACCACTGGATATTCTGGATAATTTAAGTTATATTGATAAAAGTTAATATTTTATCTTTAAAAAGATGTTTCTTTATCTTGGTTTAATTTTATTCTCTTTTTTTGTCAATAGCGCTCTAATTGTTCCTTTTATAGATATTCTCTATAAATTTAGATTCACAAGAAAAAAACAAACAACTAAAGATTTTCAAAACAAGCAAGCAAAAATATTTGACAGATTAAACGTCGGAAAAGAGGGTACCCCTATTGGCGGAGGAATAATAATTATTCTCTCTATAATCCTTTTTCAATTCTTACTTTTACCATCATTAAAATTTATTGGTATTTATATAAAAACTGCTTATCCAATCATTGAAGAGTTAAATGTTTTGTTTTTCACCATTGTTTCCTTTGGCCTTCTTGGTTTTTATGATGATGCGATGAAGCTTTTTGGGTTCGAAAGAACTGGTTTTTTTGGCCTAAGAATGAGACACAAATTTGTTATCCAATGGTTATTAGCTTTTATCATTACCTCTTTATTATTTTTTAATTTACAAATAAATTTTATTAATATTCCTTTCTTTGGTCTAATTAAATTAGGTATCTTTTATCTTCCTCTCGCAGCGACAATTATTGTTTGGTTTGCTAATGCTTTTAATATCACTGACGGCTTAGATGGTCTATCCTCGGGTGTTCTTCTAATTTGCCTATTTGCTTTTTGGTTTATCTCTTTTCAGACCCTTGATATCCCACTAACCATTTTTATTGCTCTCTGGATTGGATCATTAATTTCTTTTTTATATTTTAATGTTTACCCAGCCCGGATAATGCTTGGCGATGTTGGTGCTCTTGCCTTTGGAGCCAGTTTGGCAGTTATTGGTCTTTTGACCGGCAAAATTGTCGCTCTATTCATTATCGGAGGACTTTTTACTTTAGAAGGAGCTTCTAGTCTACTGCAAATTCTTTCAAAAAAATTATTTTCAAAAAAAATTTTTGCCGTTGCTCCTTTGCATCTTTGGTTAAGGGCTAAAGGGTGGGAAGAGCCAAAAGTAGTAACTCGTGCTTGGCTGGCGGGAATTATCTTGGCAATCTTTGGTCTTTGGCTCTCAGTAGTTTAAAATTATTTCTCTTCTTCAATGATTTGGATCTCGATTGGATCAAGAGAAACTATCTCTACTTCAGTTCCACAATTTTGGCATTCTAAAACATCACCTAGGGCCAAAGTCTTTGAATTAAATTTAATTTCTGATTTACAATCAGGACAAACAACAAAGTTTTGTTTGTTTTTCACAAAAGTTTATCTTAAACTATAAAAGACTCTTTTTTATTATTATAAAGAATTTTTTCATCTTGTCTAGGACCAAAATGAGAGCCAATAATGAATTATTAGAAACTCCCATAATCAAAATAGAAAATATTCTTTTTAAAAGAGAAGATCTGAACCCCAGTGGTTCGATTAAGGATAGGGGAGTGCTAAATCAATTAAATTGGCTTAAAAAAAATAAGATTAGGAAAGCAGCTATTAGTTCTTCGGGGAATGCAGCAATAAGTGCTGTTTACTGGGGTAAAAAAATGAATATTGAGGTCACTGTTTTTATTGTGCCTCATACTAATAAAAGTAAGGTGTCCAGATTAGCCAAGCTAAAAGCAAAAATTATTAAAACTCAAAGACCAATTAGGGATTGCCACCAATTCTGTAAAAGATACTTGGTATATAATTTAAGACAATCTCGAGATGAAAAAGCAAGAGAAGGATTCACCTCTTTAGGAAAAGAAATCCACCAACAATTAGGAATACCAGAATCAATTTTTTTTCCTGTTAGCAGTGGAACTACTCTTTTAGGGGTGGCCGATTTTTTCAAAAAAAAGTTACCAAAATTATTTCTAGTCCAATCGGCTGGGCACTGCCCTTTAGCTAGTCAATTTGATAAAAATTTCCATCCTGAAAAAGAAAATATTACCGATGCTCTCGTGGCAAAATATATTCCCAAAAAAGAAGAGATCTTAAAAATTGTTCGGCAGTCAAGAGGAACAGGAATAGCAGTTCAAAAAAAAGCAATTATTAAAGCCCATAACTGGTTAAAATCAAAAGGCATCTTAACTTCTTATGAAGGAGCTCTAGCCTTAGCTGGTTTTTGGAAAATTAAAGATTTATTCAATATGAAAAATCCTTTAATTTTGTTAACAGGAAAATACTATGGAAAAAATTGATCTAAAACAACCAATATTTTATCTAGGAATAGATTTTTATCAAGGATTTGTGGGCCAAAGTATTTTTAAAAACTATCATACCATTTGTTATCGTTTTAATCCAATCATTTCATCTTTGCAAAAAAAAGGATATAAAATATTTTCTTTAGAAGATAAATTGGAAAAAAGAGAAAAAGTCCCTAAAAACAGTGGCCATTTATTAGCTCATCCCCTTATCCAAGATTATATCAAGCAACATAGTCAAAAACAAAAACCAATTATTGTTTTTTTTAAACCATCTTTTAAATTAGACTTAATTATTAAAAAAAATTGTTGGGATAAGGTAGGCAATAATAGTCTCATTAACAAAAAACTAGAAGACAAAATCTTCTTTTATAAATTTATTAAACAACGAAATTTAGCTAAGATGCCAAAAGGAGAATTGATTGATTTCTCTCAAAAAAAACCAGCAATGATTCAAAAAAAATTTTCTTTTCCTTTAATAATTCAAACAAATAGGGGTTGGGCAGGTCGTTCAACTTTTTTGATCAAAAATAAAAAAGAATTTTTAAATATTTCAAAAAATTTAAACAAAATAGCGAAAATTTCCCAATTTATCCAAGGTATAACATTAATTAATAATGCTGTTGTTTTAAAAGATGGTTCGGTAATTCAAAGTCCGCCAGCTTTTCAACTTACCGGAATAAAATCGTTGACTAGATTACCGATGTCTACCTGTGGCCGTGGTTGGCCGGCAGATATAGACAAAAAAACTATTGATCAAATAAAAAAGATCACTGTTGATGTCGGGAAAGCAATTTATAAAATTGGTTTCCAAGGATTTTTTGGCTTAGATTTTATCCTGAACAAAAATAAAGAATTGTTTCTTCTAGAACTTAACCCTCGCTTAACTGCTTCTTTCCCTTTTTATACTCTATTAGAAATCAAACAAGGTAAAATTCCTCTTTTGGTTTATCATTATCACAGCTTTCTTGATTTTAAAATCCCTAAAAGATATTGCCAATCAAGTCCAGATAAAATTATTGGCACCGAAATTGTTCAAAGGAATCTTTTTAAGAACAAAGTAAAGATAATCAAAACACTGCTCTCGGGAAATTATGATCATCAAAAAAGGGTCTCTGATAGTTTAATTCCCAATAAAAAAACCTATACTTTAATCGCTCCAAACAAAGAAGAAGTCATCAATCCCCACCAAGAAATATTTAGAATTTCCATAGAAAAACAACTCCTCAAAAAGAGAAATAATCAAATTACGATTAAACCAGAGAGGGCAGAAATTTTGAAATATTTTAGAA
>CAZIOQ010000025.1:0-5357 GCA_964540975.1 uncultured Gammaproteobacteria bacterium | reverse complement strand
CCGCTATAATGTGGATAAAATACTAAAATAATTCTTCTTCCTTGAAAATGATCCCGAATTGCCTGTAGGGCAGAAATTATTCTTGGTTTTGTTTGAGAAAAATCTTCAATTATTGTCACCGGGTGATTATATGTTATTTCTAATCTTTTTTTGATCTTAGGGGCATTCCTTACGCCCTGAATTATTGCTTTAGAGGAAATTCCCAAAGCATCAGCCATTGCTCCTGCCGCTAAAATATTTTCCACATTGTGGTTGCCTAAAAGAGAACTGATAATCGGAATTCTTTTCTCTTTGGTTACTATTTCAAATTGAATACCATTAGAATTTAATTTGAGATTCTCTACCCAAAAATCAGCATTGCTAGGATTATTAATTGAATACCAAAAAACTTTTTTTCTGGTTTTAAGAATTTTTTTCAGATTTTCTCCTCTAAATGAGGCAACAATAATCCCTTTTGGTGGTATCAGATCAATTAATTTTTTAAATACATTTAAATACCTAGTTTCTGTTTTGTAGACATCGGGGTGTTCCCATCTTGCTCCGGTTAAGATCAAATACCGAGGATGATAAAGCCAAAATTTGGGTCTCTTGTCAAAGAACAAAGTTGGATACTCATCTCCTTCGACTACTGACCATAAAGATTTGGTGATTTTTAAAGGTGGAATATGATTATCGCTGGGAATTCCTCCAAACATATAAGAAGGTTTAAAATTTGCCTGATTTAAAATTGATGTTAATAAAACAGTAGTAGTAGTTTTTCCATAAGTTCCGGCAACAACAATAGATTGCTTTCTGATTATAAATTTTTCTACTGCTTGAGCTTGAGAGATGATTTTTAAATTAAGCTTCTTTGCCTTTAAATATTCGGGGTTATTTTTGTCAACGGTTAAGGCACTACCAGCAATTATGACCAAATCTAAATCCTTCTTAATATGTTTTGGATGATAACCTTTAAAATATTTAATCTTGTTTTTTTTAAGAAAAGTGCTTGTTGGGGGATAAACTTTTTTTTGATCTGATCCGGTTACCGTCCAACCTTGTTGTTGAAGCTCTCGAGCTAAACTACTACCAATTACCCCGGCAATCCCGATTATATAAATTTTCTTACCTTCTTTTTTTAGTCCTTGAAGTTCCATTTTTTATTCGTTTTGATAATTTTCTAAAATCTTTTTGAGTTGGATAAATTCTTTATAATTTTTATTCTGGAGGCTGTAGCAAGAAAGATTGGTATTTTCGTTAAGCCAAGTCAGCTCTTTTAAATTTTTAGACCAAAAAATTCCATTGAAAAACTCAAATCCAGGGTAATTTCTTTTATAGTTTGATTTTCCATAACAAGTTCCTAGATAAACAAATTTTTTTCTAGGTTGGGCCCATCTGATTATTTCTAACCCCATCCTAATGACTAAATTAGAATTTTGATAATTAGGATTCATAAAAACATATGCCCAATGAACAAAATTTTCTTCTTCTTTGATTATTGAATAAGCAGCTGTCTGGGATTGATCCTTTTCTTTTACTAATTGGCATAGATTAAAAAAATCGCCTTGGAAAAGATTCTTAATTGAGGTTATAGAGATCTTCCATCCTCTCGATTTTGACCAATCTTTACATTGTTTTTGAACATTAAAATTAAAATCAAATTTATTAAGAGAGATTATTTTAAAGTCAAATCCTTGAGTCTTTTTAATAATTCTTTTATTTTCAGATGAAAGCCGGAAATTTTTTAGATTACTCCGGCAACTCCTAGCAAGATAAAATAACCAAGAATTATTTCTAAATGGTAAAAATCCTTTCTGATAAATTTTTTCCAATTTATCTTTCGGTTCTCTTATTAGCAGAACTTGATAAGGGAAAAGGTGCTTATTATAATCGGTTCTAAATTCTGAAAAAATTACTTTCATTTTTGTTTTAAAGCGATTTTAACTGCTTGGTGCTCTGACCACGGATATTCTGTTTTTCCGTAACATATTGATTTTTCATGTCCTTTGCCACAAAGAAGAACAATATCTTGTTCTTTGGCCAAATTTCTAATAGCGAAATTAATTGCTTGTTGGCGATTCTCTAAAATATAATATCCTTTTTGATTGAAATATTCTTTTTTAGTTGATAGTCTTTTGATTCCAGCTTGGCGACAACCTTGAGCAATTTGTTGGATAATAGTTAAAGGATTTTCTGTCCTTGGATCTTCAGAAGTTAAAACTAGGATATCGGCCAGTTGGGCGGCTATCTTGCCCATAATTGGTCGCTTTTGGATATCCCTTAATCCCGCACAACCAAAGACGACTATTAATCTTTTGGAAGGGTAAACTTTTCGGAAAGTGCTTAAAACTTGTTGAAGCCCATTAGGGGTATGAGCAAAATCAATAATTATTTTGATTCCTCGGTTATTAGGGATTTCTTCCATTCTTCCTTTTGGGGGTAAAAATTTTTCAATTGCTTCTTTGACTTGGGTTAGATCGGCTAAACCAGTAGTCAAAACTGCTCCTATTGCCGCTAGTTGATTGAGAACATTAAATTCTCCTATTAAAGGTGAAGAAATAAGAATCTTATTTTCGCGCCTGTGAAGATTGTAAGAAAGCAGAAAATTTGTTCCTCTTGGTGTTAATTTTATTTTTTCCGCTTTTAGATCAGCGGCATTTTTAATCGCAAAAGTTATCATTTTCTTTTTCATTTTTTTAAGGCGATCTGCCACTTTGGTGTAAGAAGGATCATCTTTATTAATGATCGCAATTTCGCTATTCTGAAAAAGTTTTAATTTAGAATCCAGATAACTGACAAAAGTCTTATGATAATCAAGATGTTCATGGCTTAAGTTGGTTAAAATACCAATCTTAAATTTTAAACCCCAAAACCGATGTTGATCTAATCCATGAGAAGTCGTTTCTAGAACTACCCATTGGATATCATTTTTTAACATCATTTTAAGAAATTTTTGTAATTTGAAAGGATGAGGCGAAGTGACGTGAAGACCAGTGGGAATGGTTAAATTTTTGATTTTTGTTTCAATCGTCGAAATAAGTCCAGTGTTAATTCCAATATAGTTAAGAATATGGTGAATTAATAGAGAGACAGTAGTTTTTCCGTCAGTGCCTGTAATCCCAATTAAATTCATCTTTCTGGCGGGAAACCAATAAATAAGATTGACCAAAATAGCCACCGGAAGATGTTTAAAAGTATTTTTAAGCCATTGCATAGTCTTTAGTGAAATATTATAGCATTTTAAACTTAATCTTGACCATTTGGAGGGATCCCCCAATAAATAAACAGTCTTTTAGCAATCGAGAACCAAAGTGGAGCGGCTGTTTCTGATCCCCATTTAGACGTTGATGGTTCTTTCAGGCTAACTAACATGGTGAATTTAGGATTTTCTGCTGGAGCAAACCCGATGAAGGAAGCAATAGTTTTTTCTTCGGCATAATGACCGGCAATGGGAATTTGAGCGGTACCAGTTTTACCGGCAATTGCGTATCCTTTTGGTTTAGCCCATTTTGCTTCTCCTTGTTCGACGGCATTTTCCAGAATTTGAACCATTGTTTGGCAGGTTTCGAAAGATAAGACTTGAGATTTTATTTCTTTATTAGTGAACCAAGATTGTTCGCCATCACTGATTTTTTCTACTACTCTGGGTTTTATTATTTTTCCTCCATTAGCCAAACTATTGAAGGCAGTAATAAATTGGATAGGAGTGATAGCAATTCCCTGTCCGAAAGAAGCAGTGGCTAAATCCACAGGAGACCAATCTTTTGCCGCTCTCGTCGGAGGAGCAATTTCGCCTTGTAAATCGATTCCAGTCTTTTCTGTTAGATTAAATTTTTTAAAATAATCTAGCATTTTCTTAAGGCCCAAATTTTGAGCGACAAAAACCATTCCTACATTATCAGAATTTTTTATTATTTCAATCATATTTGAGTTAGGATGATAAATATCATTCCAGGTTTTTATTTCATATTCACCAATCTTCACTGGCCCCTGACAAATATTACATTTAGTTTGAAGACTAACTACTTTTTCTTCAAATGCGGCAGCCATTATTAGAGGTTTAAATATTGAGCCAGGTTCAAAGGATTCTGTGGTAACTGGGTTAACAAAAAGATAGTATGGATATTGGTAATACTCTTCGGGATTATAACTGGGGAATGCGGCTAGGGCAATTATCGATCCTTCTTGGGGGTTAAGAACAACCACCCAACCACCTTTAGCTTGATATTTCTCGATACCTTTTTTCAATTCTTCTTCGATAATAAATTGAATACTCCGATCTAGAAAAAGGAAAAGGTCTCGACCATTTTGAAATTGTTTTTCACCCCTACTATCGAGCCATTTTAAAATTCCTCCAGAAGATTTTTTAAAACCAGCAAAACCCGATAATTGTTGTTGATAAAATCCTTCAATTCCAAAATAGCCTTTCTGATTACCCATTTCGTCATAACCGACAAATCCAATTAACTGGGCTGCCATCGATGCTTCTGGATAAAATCTGACAGATTCTTTTTCAAAACTTAATCCTTTGATGTTTAAGGTTTCAATTTGATTTTTTTGCTCCTCACTAAGATGTCTTCTAATTAAAAACCATTTTTTTTGACTTTGTTTGAAATAATTTTCTGCCAAAGTTTTTATTGCTTCATTTTCTTCCCCAATCTCATTGGAAGGAAAAATTATTGTTGCTATTTTTTTTAAAATATCTTTGAAATTTTCTTCTATTTGGGGAGACCAAGCATAAAGAAGATATTTGTCTTGATTTAGGACTAAAGGAAAGTTGTCAATAGTAAAAATTCTTCCTCTGAGTGGTTTGATTTCTTCAATTTTGGTTATCTGATTTTCGGCAATACTAAAAAACTTTTCCTTGGCAATTATTTGCCAATAAAATAGACGAGAGAGAATTGCTATTGACCAAATCAGATAGACTAAAAACAAAAAAATTAGCCTTCTGGTAATCATTTATCTTGACTAAATGCTAGCGGAGAATAATCAGTTTGAGTAATTTTGTCAATTTGTTTCAATTGGAATCGATCTGCTTCTTGTTTTAAATAATTAAGCGCGGTTAGCTGAGCTGATTTTATGGTTGCTCTTTGAATTTCATCACTCAGCTGATTTTTTTGTTCTTCTAATTGATCAAGTTGGACAGCTAAATTTAGATTAAGATTATGCAATACACCCCAAATAATAATTTGAGAGATTAAAATAAAAAAAAACAATTTCATCTTGTTCATATCTTTTCTCCTGCTCTTAAACGAGCACTTCTAGATAAAGGATTTGACTTAATTTCTTGAAAACTTGGCAAGATTGCCTTTTTAGTTAAAATTTTTAATTTATTTTCTTTTTGTTTTTCTTTTAAAAATTGCTTAACAATTCTATCT
>CAZIOQ010000024.1:0-10918 GCA_964540975.1 uncultured Gammaproteobacteria bacterium | reverse complement strand
CGCCCAGGAAGTTATTAACTACCGAAATGTTTTAAATTATATTGATAGTCTAGAAAAAGAGGCAAAAGAGGGTTTTTATTATACTCCAAAAATTTTACAGAAAATTAACGAAATTGTTTGTGAAAGAATTCCTTTGGAGGGGGAAAATAAACCGGGAGAATATAGAATCACTCAGGTAGTTTTGAAAGACGAACGGACAGGAGAAGTGGTTTTTCGGCCGCCGCCGGCAGTGGAGGTTCCTTTTTTGATTGAGGATTTTTTTGACTGGCTAAATTCTCCCGAGGGAAAAAAGCTTCATCCGGTTTTACGGGCGGGAATTGCTCATTATTTTTTAGTGGCGGTTCACCCTTTTGTTGAGGGAAATGGCCGGACGGCTAGGGCTTTTGCCACTTTGATTTTATTTGTTGAAGGCTATGATATTAAAAAGTTTTTTTCTTTGGAAGAATATTTTGATAAAGATGCCCATCGCTATTATCAAGCTCTAACTTTAGCCGATCAAACCGGACTACTAGAGGAAAGGGATTTAACTTCTTGGTTGGAATATTTTACTCAGGCAATGGCGGTGGAATTAACCAGAATTAAAGAGCAAGTAAAACGTCTTTCTTTAGATGCCCGAATTAAAAGTCGGGTGGGAGCGCAAATTCCCCTAAATGCCAGACAAATAAAATTAATGGAATATTTGGAAGAGCACGGTAGTATTACTACCTCCGAGGCAAGAAAAGTTGCCCCCGATTATTCTGATGATACTTTAGTAAGAGATTTGAATTATTTTGTTTCTCAAGGAGTAGCTAAGAAGCAAGGAAAAACAAAGGCGGCGCGTTATGTGTTAAAATAGGAGACAGCGACCAGCGATCGGTGATCGGTGGCCGAAAAAAATGAAAGCAACCGATCCGCAATTTTTGTATATGGTTTTGGTTTTGCCAACTTTGTTTGGTTTGACTTTAATCGGTGAGGGGTTAAATAAAATTTTAAAAGACGAAAAACAGGGTTGGATTTCCGTGGTTTTTGGGATTATTTTTATTTGGGTAGTTATTTTTGCCTTTATTTTCTTCTCTAATTGGCTGAAATGAAATTTCAAAAATTAGCAGGATACTTTGCTAAACTTGAAGCAACTACTTCTCGTTTAGAAATCACCGCTATTTTAGCAGATTTGCTTAGAGAAGCTTCCGCAGAAGAAGTGGCTAAAATTTGTTATCTTTCTTTGGGTCGGTTGGCGCCGTTGTATGCCGGAGTGGAGTTTAATTTGGCGGAAAAACTAATGATTAAAGTTTTGGCTAAGGCTTTTGGTGAAAAAGAAAAAAAAGTTCGCCAGGAGTTTAAAAAAACAGGAGATTTGGGAGAAACGGTATATAAAATAAAAATCCAAAATCCAATCCGCCAGCCGGCGGACAAATTTCAAAATAAATTCAAAATTCAAAATTCAAAATTAACAGTCAATGAGATTTATGAGAGGCTTTTGGAGATAGCCAAGGAAGGTGGGGAAGGGTCGGTGGAAAGAAAAATAGACAAAATGGCGGCATTAATAAATGAGTTGGACCCTTTAAGTGCTAAATATGTTGTCCGCATTCCTTTGGGTCGGTTGCGTTTGGGTTTTTCCGAGTTAACAATTTTGGATGCTTTGTCTTGGATGTTAGTTGGTGACAAAAGTAAAAGAGAAGAGATTGAGGCGGCTTACAACGTTAGGGCAGATGTGGGAGAAATAGCAAAACAATTTAAAATTTTAAATTTAAAATTTAAAATTGAGAAAGTTAAACCACAAATAGGAATCCCGATTATGCCGGCGCTTTGTCAACGGCTGCCGAACCCGGAGGAAATGATTGAGAAAATGAGTTTGGTTGCCGCTGAACCAAAATTTGATGGCACTAGGCTTCAGGTTCATTTTCGCCGTCCGGATTTTGTGGCAATCTTTACTCGGAATTTAGAAAATGTGACGGCAATGTTTCCCGATATTATTGAGGGAGTTAAAAAAGAGGTAAAGGCAAAAGAAATTATTTTAGATGGCGAGGCGATTGGATTTGATCCGAAAACAGGGAAATTTTTGCCATTCCAAGAAACGATTAAGCGCAAGCGAAAATACGAGGTTGACAAAAAGGCAAAAGAGATTCCCTTAAAATATTTTGCATTTGATATTTTGTATAAGGATGGAGAAAGTCTGTTAAATTTGCCATTGAAAAAAAGGCGAAAGATTTTAGAAGAAACCCTGTCGAAGATAAATGAAAGAATTGTTTTAACCCCCCAAATTATTACTGATAGCCCTGAGGAGTTGCGACGATTTCACGATGAGCAGGTGGCTAAGGGTTTGGAAGGAGCGGTAGTTAAAAAATGGCAGGCAGGTTATGAACCTGGACGCCGTGGTTATACCTGGGTGAAATTTAAAGCCGAGAAAAAAGGAAAAAGAGGGGGTGGGTTGAAGGACACTTTGGATTGTGTGGTGATGGGATATTATAAAGGAAAAGGAAAAAGAACCGCTTTTGGGATTGGTGCTTTTTTGGTAGGAATAAGGGAGTCGGAAAATTCTGATCGGTTTTTAACGATTTCTAAAATCGGTACTGGATTAACTGATGAGCAATGGCGCGAATTAAAAATTAAAAGCGAAAAGTTAAAAGTTAAAAGTCAACCAAAAGAATATAAAGTTGACAAGAATTTAATTCCCGATGTTTGGTGTCAGCCGCAATTGGTGGTGGAAATTGAGGCGGACAATATTACTATTTCTCCGATTCATACTGCTGGGTTGGCTTTGCGTTTTCCTCGGCTTTTGCGTTTCCGTGAGGATAAATCTCCTACAGAAGCTACTACTCTAACAGAGGCAAAAAAGCTTTACAGAATGCAAAAATAATTGACTTTTAAATGGTTTTTAAAAATTATCGTTTGGAAGGGTTGACAGAAGAGGAAAACTTTGTTATTATCTAATTAGTTTTATGAGTTAATAGTCCTTGACCAGCGCAATTGAAAAAAACTTACTCCCGACGCTGGTCGGGATTTTTAAATTTTTATCATCTGCCGCTTCGGCAAGCACTTTGAAAATATTTAAAATTTCCTTTAGCCCGTTGAATGGGCTAGGAAAGGTTTTCCCCGTTCATGTTGCGGGTAGAGACTAGAGTTTTTCGAAGTTTCTATCATGAATGGGGTTATTTGAGAGTTTGATCCCGGCTCAGGATGAACGTTGGCGGCGTGCCTTAGGCATGCAAGTCGAGCGATGAGGCCCCTTCGGGGGCACATCAGCGGCGAACGGGTGAGTAACACGTAGGAACCTACCTTAGGGAGGTGGATAGCCAGTCGAAAGACTGGGTAACCCACCGTACGCTTTAAAGGAGAGCGCAAGCTTTTACTTTAAAGGAAAGGGAGTAACTTCCCGCCCTAAGATGGGCCTGCGGCCTATCAGCCTGTTGGTAGGGTAATGGCCTACCAAAGCGATGACGGGTAGCTGGTCTGAGAGGACGGCCAGCCACAAGGACACTGCGACACGGGTCCTACTCCTACGGGAGGCAGCAGCCAGGAATCTTGCGCAATGGGCGAAAGCCTGACGCAGCGACGCCGCGTGCGGGATGAAGGCCTTCGGGTTGTAAACCGCTCACCCCTCTGATTCGGAGGGGAAAAAGCACCTACTAACTACGTGCCAGCAGTCGCGGTAAGACGTAGGGTGCAAGCGTTACCCGGAATTACTGGGCGTAAAGGGTCCACAGGCGGTTTTCTTAGTCTTGTTTCAAAGACTCTGGCCTAACCAGAGGCAGGGGCAAGATACTGGAAAACTTGAGTAGATTCGGGGCTACTGGAATTCCGCATGTAGAAGTGAAATTCGTGGATATGCGGAAGAACACCAAGGGCAAAGGCAGGTAGCTAGAATTTTACTGACGCTAATGGACGAAAGCTAGGGGAGCGAACCGGATTAGAGACCCGGGTAGTCCTAGCCCTAAACTATGTCCGCTAGTCTCTCGATTTTTTTATCGGGAGGCGTAAGCTAACGCGTTAAGCGGATCGCCTGGGGAGTATCACCGCAAGGTTGAAACTCAAACGAATTGGCGGGGAGGCGCACAACCAGTGGAGCATGTGGTTCAATTCGATACGAAGCGTTGAACCTTACCTAGGCTTGACATTCTACTTGATGTCCTGCCAGAAATGGGAGGACTAAACGGTAGAACAGCTGGTGCATGGCTGTCGTCAGCTCGTGCTGTGAGGTGTTCCCTTCAGTGGGGTAACGAGCGCAACCCCTGTTCCGTGTTACTTGTGTCACGGAAGACCACTTTGACAAATGTCAGAGAGGAAGTGGGGACGACGTCAAGTCAGCATGTCGCTTATGCCTAGGGCTACACACATCCTACAATGGAGCCGACAATGGGTGGCCAAGCCGCAAGGCGGAGCTAATCCCAACAAACGGCTTCTCAGTGGGGATTGCAGGCTGCAACTTGCCTGCATGAACGCGGAATTGGTAGTAATCGGGAATCAGCAGGTCCCGGTGAATACGTTCTCGCCTCTTGCACACACTGCCCGTCAAGTCAGCAAAGTCAAAGGCGCCTGAAGACTCTGCTTGTCGGAGGCCAAGGTGAATTTGGCGATGAGGGCTAAGTCGTAACAAGGTATCCGTTCTGGAAGGAGCGGATGGATCACCTCCTTTCTAAAGATTTTGCTTCTCCTGTTGTCATCAGACCTAATTTTTAAAAATAAAGATCAAAGATTTCTTCAGCGCTAAAAAGAATTGCCTGGCTAATATCAGTCAGATTGGCAAAAATCATTATCAATCGGTCAACTCCCAAAGCCACCCCACTTGCTTGAGGCAAACCTTGTTTTAAGGCTTTGATAAAATCCCAATCAAGAGGATGATTAATTTTGGCTAATTTTTTTCTCAATCGTTGTTCTCTTAAAAACTCAACTTTTTGTTTTTGAGGATCATTTAATTCCTGATAACCGTCGGCTAGCTCGATGCCAAAAAGATAAAGTTCAAATCTTTGTTTAAATCTGGGATCTTGAAGGTCTGGTTTGGCTAAAGGAGCAAACTGGGCTGGAAATTGATAAATAATGGTTGGCTTTTCTTGACCGAGGTTTGGTTCTACTTCTTGAAGATAAAAAAGATTAAATAAAGTTTCCCAATTGTCATCTTTGTCAACCTGATAACCCCTTTTTTGGGCAATCTGAAGCAATTTTTTCCAATTAAAAAAATCTCTTTTTTCTATCCCGGCATATTTTTCAAAAGCCTTCAAAAGAGAAATTTTTTCAAAAGGTTTTTGAAGATCTAAAGTTTTCCCTTGGTAATTAATTTTCGCTTTGTTTTGAGCAAGAAATCGGAGTAGATTTTCGCAATCTCTCATTGTTTGCTGGTAATTGCCAATTCTATACCACTCTAAAATGGTAAACTCTGGTTGGTGAAAATGACCGCCAAGATCAGTGTTCCGAAAACTTTTGGTGATTTCAAAAATATTGCCTGAGCCAGCAACCAAAAGCTTTTTGTGCCAGATCTCTGGCGAGGGCGTTAAGAAAGCTGCTTGTTTTTTGCCTATTTTGTTACTCAGTTTGGTGGAAAAAATTTCCAGATATGATTCAGGGAGAAGAGAGGGAGCCAAAAGGGGAGTTTGGACTTCTAAAAAATTCTCTTGATAAAAAAATTCTCTGATCTTTTTAATAATTTCCTGGCGGAGTTTAAAAATCTGCCATAAACTAGGATTGTTTTTAAGTTTTTGCCAATCAGTCATTTTTAATCAGTCAAATTTTTCCTGGCAAGACAATTGTTTTTTGATAATCAACTGCCAAAGCTTGATGAGTGGTGGTTAAAATTATTTGATTTTCCAGTTTTAGTTTTAAGAGAAGTTGGTGGTTTGCCCGATCGAGTTCTGAAAAAATATCGTCTAACAAAATCAAAGGCAGCTTTTTCGTTTGCTGGAAAACAAATTCCATTTCGGCTAATTTTAAGGCAAAAACCGCCAGCCTTTGTTGGCCGCGGGAGCCAAAGGCGGCTAAATCATTAGTCAAGGAAGGAAAACAGCGAGCCAAAAAGCGGAAATCATCTTTTTGCGGGCCTAAACTGGTAAATCCTTGATTAAGATCCTGGCGGAAAGTTTTTTTTAAAAGTTGGGGAGAGATCGGACAAGGTTGGTAATCCAATTCGATTCCGGCAAAAGATTTAAAATCTTCTTTGGTCAAAAAAAGATTTAAAGATTCAATCAAATTCCTTCTTTTTTCAATCAGAATTGCGCTGTTTTTGATCAGTGACTGATCCCAATAATAAAATTCGCTAAAATTGGCTGGTTTAAGAGCAAAAGAATTGCCTTTTTGTCTTAATTGATAAAGAAGTCTGTTTCTTTGTTTTAAAGCTTTAAAATAATGATGCCAGGCTTGAAAATATTGCCAATCCAGACCGAAAAGTAGCTGGTCTAAGAATTGCCGCCGGCTAGAAGGCGAACCGGCAATTAATCTAATGTCTTCAGGCCGAAAAACAACTCCGTGAAGATTTTCTAAAAAATTTTTTCTTGTCTGAGGTTGTTTGTTTAAGAGAAAAGATTTTTTCACTCTTTTTTTGTTTTCCCAAATCAAGGTTAAGCCAATTTCTTTTGTTCCTTCATCTTCAACAATGGCTTTGATTTGGGTCTGATTTTCTTGCCAGCGGATCACCTCACTAGTTTTTTCTGCCCTGAAGCTTGTTCCAGAGATCAAAAACCAAATTGCTTCTAAAATGTTGGTTTTCCCCGAAGCATTGGGGCCAATAATAACAGTTGTTTGGGGATGAAACCCAAATTTTTGATTTTGCCAAGAACGGAAATTTAAAAGAGTTAAAGATTTTAAATGCATTTTGTTAAGTGGTGGTTAAACCTGGCATTTTGGACAGAAAAAAGTGCCTCTCCCTTGCAAATTAATTCTTTTAATCAAGCTGCCACAACGAGGACAGGGTTTGCCTTCTTTTTGATAGACCTTGGTTATTTTTTGATATCCTCCTGGGGTGCCATCTGGTTTGATAAAGGCTTCATCGCTAGCAGAAGAACCACCGGCTTTGATTGCTTTTTTTAAAACCAAATTAATTGCCTGGTGAAGTTTTTTGATTTCTTGGCTGGTTAGGCTGTTTGCCGAGCGAGTGGGTAAGATTCTTGCCTCAAAAAGAGCTTCATTAGCATAAATATTGCCCACGCCGGCAATTTTTTCTTGGTCCATTAAAACCAGCTTGATTGGTTTTTTTGTTTTTCCGAAAATTTTGGCCAAGAGCAAGGGAGTGAAACTTTTGCTGAGTGGCTCGACTCCTAATTTTTTTAAATTTTGCTCTTTTAAGTTAGCAGTGGGGATTATCCTCAGCCAGCCAAATTTTCTTAAATCATTGAAAAAAATTGCTCCGTCCGGCTGATTGTTTTTTCCCATCAAATAGATAATTACCCTGGTGGTTTTTCCTGGCAAGACATTGCCTTGGTTAAAAGGAATTGGTTGGTCAAAATAGGCTTTTTCTTCCTGATCAAGTTTTTGGCCAAAAACAAGTTGGCCAGTCAGTTTTAAATGAATTAAAAGAGAATAATGGTTGTTAAAGTTGATGATTAACTGTTTTCCTTGTCTTTCAAGACCAACAATTTGGCTGCTAACAATTAATTGGGGTTTGTCGGGAAATTGTTTCTGGCTTAAAATTTTCACTTTGGCAATTTTTTTCCCAATAATGTTTTTCTTGAGCAATCTTTTGATTGTTTCTACTTCCGGCAATTCTGGCATATTTTAGTATACCATTTTATTTAAAGAGACCAGTTGTTTGTCTCTATTGACACCTAGGGAGAGATGTGCTATTTTGAGCTTATGCCAACAAGAATTTTTCCTTTGGTTAGCGGGGAGATATATTATGTGGTTAACCGAGGCATGGATGGTCGACCAACCTTTACTGACAGGAAGGAATTTAAACGCGCCCTCCAAACAATTTATTTTTATCAATTCTCTCTTCCTTTGTTAAAGCTTGCCAAGTTTTTGACTTTTTCTTTAGCTGAGCAGAAAGAATTTTTGGCAAAAATGAGCCGCCCTCCTAGGTTGGTGGAAATTTTTTCTTATTGCCCGATGCCGCGAAAGCTAGACCAAATAAAACACCTTGTTTTAGGAGGCTAGATTCTCCCCTAGGTGTCACTTTTCCACCTCTTAGATGGAAAAAAGAAATGATTAAAGCAAGCAATATTAGCAAAGGAATGTTTCTAAGCTGGCAAGATCAACCAGTTTTGGTGGTTGACAAAGAGTTTTTTAATCCTGGCAAAGGGACAGCAGTGGTGAGGCTGAAATTAAAAAATCTAAAAACTGGCCAGGTGACAAAGGAAGTTTTGCGGACTGATGAGCTAGTTAAAGAAATTACGGTTGAGCAGAGGAAAATGCAATTTATTTACAAGCTGGGCAACAACTTTGTTTTTGTTGATCAACGCACTTTTGAGCAACAAGAAGTGCCAGCGCAGCTAATTGGCGATGACCAGTATTTTATTAAAGAAGGCCAGGAGTACAAAATTTCAATTTATCAAGACAAACCTTTAGCCGTTATTTTACCTTTAAAAATGGAATTTGTGGTTTTGGAAACAGAGACAGGGGCGAAAGGCAATACTGTGACGGCGGCGACTAAAAATGCTGTTTTGGAGACAGGTTTGGTGGTGAAAGTGCCCCTTTTTATTAAAAAAGGAGAAAAAATTTTGGTCAATACCGAGACACGGGAGTATGTCGGTCGTGCTTAAATTAATTTAGCCAGTCTAATTCAGCCAAAGATTTTTCCATTGTTTGAAAAATTTCTTGAAATTTGGCCTGGAGTAAAGATTTTTTTGCCAAAACAAGAATCTTAATGTTTGGCTTTAGTCTGGGCAAAAGCAAGCGAACGGTCTCGGTTAAGCGCCGCCTGATTTTGTTTCTTAAAACTGCCTTCCGGCTGATTTTCCTGGAAATGACAAAGCCAAAAAGAGGAAAAGAGGTTTTTTCTTGAAGAACTAAAAGACCGAAGAGGGGGGTGTCAAGGATTTCCCCCTTTTGTTTGATTTTGAGAAAATCCTTTTTTCTTTTTAGCCGGTATTTTTTGGCTAAGGCCATATGTTTTTGTTAGACAGCTAATCTTTTTCTTGTGTTTTGTCTTCTTCTTTTTAAAACTTTTCTGCCAGCTCGGGTTTTCATTCTTCTTAAAAACCCATGGGTTTTGGCTCTTTTTCTCTTTTTTGGTTGATAGGTTCTTTTAGGCATAGAAGATTATAACATTTGGGAAAAGATTTTTCTCTTGCTAGTTTGGTAATCATCACCTCTCCATTTACAATCCGGGATCATCAGCCTCAGATCAGCAATTAATCAGTTTTCTTAAGGCTCTAGCAGTTAACAAAAACATCGTTGTCTCTGTCGCCACTGTTATCCAAGCCGCTCCCACGCCAGCCCAGCGAGGAATAAAAATCAGATTGCCCCCCAAATTAACCCCTAGAGCAACTAAGGAAAGACGCAAAAGTTTTTTTTGTTCTCCTAAAGCAATCATTGTATAACCAATGCTATGGTTTAAAAAAGAGATCACCAAAGCCAAACTAAGAATCCGCAAAATCGCCACCGAGCTTTGAAATTTGGGCCCGGCTAACCACTGGATAATCAAGCCGGAAAAAAACCAAAGGCCAAGACTAAGAAAAACTCCACTAAAAAAAAGTACGATTAAACTTTTTAAAAAAGTTTTTTTCAGCAAAGGTTTGTTTTGGCGAGCAATAAGGGGGAAAAGGCTATTCATCAAAAAAGAGGCAGTGGTGGTCAGATTGTTATAGATTTTATAAGACAAACCATAAAAACCAACATTCAAACTGGTGCTAAAAGTTTTTAAAAAGAAATTATCAATCCCTTGATCATAAGTGGCAAAAACCAGCTGGCGAATCCCTAAAGGTAAAGATTGGGAAAAAAGTTTTTTTGTTTCGACGAAAGAAGGAAAACTTTTGAATTCAAAAGTTTTCCTGACCGAAAAAAAGGCCAACAAGCTGCTTACTCCCGCAGTTGAGGTCCAAAAAACCATCGTCAAGGTTTGATTAAGCGGCCAAAACCTTAATCCCCCGACACTGACAATGGCCAACAAAAACAAAAGCGAACCTAAAGATTCAAAAAAAACTTTTTTCTTGAAATCAAGTTCTGTCCGAAAAACAATTTCCGCCGTCATCCTTAAGCTCAAAAACAAAATCGTCAAAGAAGCAATCAAGCCAACCGAAATTAGATTTTTAAATTGCGGCAGAACCAAAACAAAAAAGACAAAAACTAGCCAACTAAACAGAGCCAACCAAAATTTTAAAAAAAATGCTCGTTGATAAACCGCTTTTGGCTTGCTCGCCCGGGCTGCCTGAGCAACAGCGATCAAACTAACGCCTAAATCAGAAAAATTTAAAAAAAGTAAGGTAAAAGTGGTGACAAAAATCCAGTTACCATAATTTTGGCCAGAGAGCAAGCGGGTTAAAAAAGCAGTCACCACTAAAGAAGATAAACTGGCGACTATTCTGCCTAAAATTTGCCAACCAGTATTTTGCCAAACTTTTTTCATTCGCTTTTAGCCCTCTAACCTATTGTCCTTTTTTCTCTTCCCTTATTTTTAAAATCTCTTCTGGCCGAGAAGTAATTAATTTGTATTCCTCTGGTGAAGCCATTACTTTAATTGCTACATGGTTTTGGCCGGCAAAAAATATTCCCTCACCAATGTTAGCCGCCAAAAGATATTGTTTTTCTCCTTCAGAAAGATAAAAAATCTTTCCCACCAGATCAATTGCCGCCGGATGCTGTTTTAAAAGAATTTGGATCGAAGAATTTTTAATAATTGCCGGGCCTTCTTTTGTTTGTAAAAAATCATCAACATCCTGGGTGACCGTGGTTAAGCCAAGATAATACTTCCGAGCGCGCTTGGCGATCGAGAACATAAATGCGGCCGAGTCGGGAAATTGCATTAGGAGCCACGCCTCATCGACAACGAGGACACGCTTTTTTAACTCGCGCTTTATCC
>CAZIOQ010000023.1:0-16441 GCA_964540975.1 uncultured Gammaproteobacteria bacterium | reverse complement strand
GTATTTACTCCTTGGATCTTACTGGATAAAAGCATTTCCTTTAATAAAATAAAATATGTTCGTAAGACTTCGTTTCTGGCTAACAAAATTTCTTTTTCTGCTGTTAAAGCCTGAGTTTTACTCGCCAAATTTCTAAAATTATAAAAATTTTCTTGGGCCTTTATAAATTGATCTTCCTTGAGACGGTAATTGTCTAAATTGAAAAAATAATCTGCTTTGAGCCTTGAAACATCCTGACTAAAACTTGGCAAAAATAATCCTCCTAAAAGAAAAATTGTCATCCCTACCGCTATTAATTTAATCTTCATAAAGTGCCGCAGGGAGGATTTGAACCTCCACTCCCGTTAATCGGGAACACGGTCCTAAGCCGTGCCTGTCTGCCAAATTCCAGCACTGCGGCCACCTCCATTTTAAGGCCCAAATTGATTTTATCACAAAATAGAACTTAAAAGGAAGAATCTTTTGCCTTTAAATCTGTTCTATTAAATAGATGACTGTTTTTGCCCAGTGCTGACAAGGAGGGGCATAAACCGGTCCTATCTTCAAAGGAGTATCCAAACCTTTATCATAATATTTAGTCTTCAAATTTCTACTCATTTGGACTATCGAGTCATACCAATTATCAAAAGCAATATATCCACCACCCCAACCATAAGCATTAAAAGTTCCTGGTAAAATTTTTTTCCCGAAATCAGACTCCAAACCAGCAATAGCGGTTAGTAACCGCCAATCTATTCCCCAATAATCTGCTTGGGAAATTAAATGCCAAGAATAATCAGCTAAAGGAGAATTTTTCTCTCTTAAATAAGAAAAAAGTCTAAAATAACGAAAATCCATCTCTTGGTCAGAATTAAAAATTTGATCGGCAGTCAAAATTGCTGATTTTCCTGCTTCTTGGGCCAAAATAGTCCCTTCCCCTTGAGCAAAACAAGAAGGGGCTAATAATCCAACTAACAATCCACCTAATAAAATCGACATCTTTCTGAGCATTTTTAGAAAATGAAGCATTAAAAAATCCCAGAGTTCACCTTTCTAAGGCAACCCCAGGATCTGGATATAGTATAGCATATCTTATAATATTGTCAAGTCCTTGCTTGAATCTATGGCTGCAAACAGGCCAGATCTAACCTTTATATATACCTAATAGATCTTACTATAGGAAAGGTTACCCCGAATTTTTAAAACCTTTTAAAAACCGAAGTAATAACAATCCTTGGTTTGAGATCTAGCAAGAAGAAAAAAGATACTTGGTCCAAAATTAAAAAAGCCTAAAATAGGTTGGGAAAACTTTTCTAAAAATAATAAAAATTTTAGCGGTAATAGTCTTTTTAAAAAAGGCGATCTGAAATTAGAAACTGAAAGCTTTTTTACTTTTCTAAAACCAATTATTTTTAACTCTTTCTCTATTTGCCAAGGAGAATAATTATAAAAAGGAATAATGTTTTTCTTCCTCCTGAAAACAGAACGTCTATCAATCCTAGTTGGATTAAAATAAGATAAATTCCCTTTTAAAAGATTAATTAATATTAATTTAAAACTAAATTTATTGGGAATTTCCAAGATGAAAAAACCATCCGAAGCAAGAAGAGAATAAATCTTTTTGAAGACTAATTTGGGATCATCAAGATGATGCAAAACCCTTATTAAGAGCACTAAATCAAATTTTCTCCCTAGTTTATCTACCTCTTCTGCATATCCTTTATAATAGTTCCAATTAGAAAAATTCTTAAGAGACTCCTTGCCTTTTGCGATTAACTTTTTTGAAGGCTCAAGCAAAACCCCCTTTCCAACTAAAGGTAAATAGAATTTTGCTAATCTTCCAAAACCTGCCCCTATTTCTAAAATAATACTTGCAGATAATTCTTTCCTTTTCCCAATTGTCTTGACAAAATTCTTGAGGGCAGTAACCTCGGCTAAATGTTCATATTTTCGGCTTTGCCAATAACTTTCATAATCAAACTCAGGATCATCATAAAAAGCAGGTCTTACCATTGTCCGTATTCCATCTCCTCCATAAATTGCCTTACACCAAATGCCCAAGAGCCATCTGAGAGGGGAGTATATTTTGTCATTATTTCTTCCGGAGTTTTTAAACCTTTATCTAAATAATCCTCTTTTAAACCCTTAGCCACAGCTAGGATTGCTTCTTCATAAGAGGAAAACCTTAAAGTACCGCGACTATGGATTCCCCAACCCCAACAATTATAAGAATCTTCAGGGATTTTTTTGCAAAGATTTGACTCTTGTTGAGCAATTGCTAATAAAAGACGATAATCTAATCCGTAATCCTGAGAAGTTTTAAAAATAAGATCAGCATAGGGCAGTAGGGGAGAATCAAAAGAAGTTAAATATTTTTTAATAATTAAAGGTCGGGAATCAGCAACAACAACATAATTGTCAAAAATGATTTCTTCTCTTTTCTCAAAATTTAGAAAACCAAAAACAGGATTAAACACCAAATAATGGAAATTGCCAGTTTTTAATTTGTCTAAATCTTGAGCAGAAAAACGTTGATTAGTCCACAACTTATAAAGCAAAAAACACTCTCCAAAAATAAATAAATTAGCAAAAAAGATAATTATTGGTACGAAAAGCAAAGTAGAAAAAGAAACTCTTTGTCTCATTAGCTAAAATAATCCTGTCATAACTTAAAATACTTGTCAATAACTTTTTATCCATTTGATAAATATAGATTTGCTAGCAAAGGGAAACTTTAAAAGAGCCAAGACCTTTGGGGCTATACCAACAAGAGCTTACAAGATCTATAGTTTTGCCTTATCTCTGGTCAGGAATTGAATCTAAGGTTAAATTAAGATATACTATCTTATGAACAAAAAACCATTTTCCAATGAACTTAAATGGTTAGATGAAAATACTTTTGAACTCAGCTTAATCATTAAAGAGAAACAGATCAAAGAGGAGTATCAAAGAATAATCGCAGATTTGAGGAGCAAAATCCAGATAGATGGATTCAGAAAAGGAAAGGTGCCTTTCGAAATAGTCGAGAAACAAATTGGTAAAGAAAAAATTTATCAACAAGTAATTCAAAATTTGCTTCCTAAGGCTTATCTGGAAACAATTAAAAAATATAATCTTCAGCCTATTGTCAATCCAAAATTTAATCTTATTAATGTCAAAGAAGGCAAAAATTGGCTCATAAAAGCAACCAGTTGTCAGAAACCAAAAGTTAAATTGGGAGATTATAAGTCAAGAATTAAGGCAATCAATACTCAAGCAAAAATGCTGGACGCCGGAAAAAGGAGAAAAAAAACTAAGTCAAAAGATACTTTAGAAAAAGAAGAACAGATTCAAAAAATCATTCAGGTTCTTCTCGAAACAGTGACGATAAAAATACCCCAGATGGTTATTGAAGAAGAATTAAATAGAAAATTGGCTAATTTAATTGACGAGCTTCAAAAGGTCGGCTTAACAGTTGAAGCTTATGCTAGCTCAAAAAACAAAACAGTCCAGGAAATTATCCAAGAATATCGGCAGCAAATAGAAAATAACCTAAAAATAGATTCAATTCTTAATCAGATCGCCGAAGAAGAAAAAATTACGGTTAGTCCTAAAGAGGCAGAAAAAATTGCCGCTACTTCTACCAAAAATAGAATTAATCCCTATCTTGCCACCTATTTGGTAAGACAACGAAAAACAATTGAATATTTAATTAACCTGTAGTAGAATAATTTATACGAGCAATCTTATCTTGGCGGAATCTAACAAATTAGGCAATATCAATAATGAGTAAAAGCACTAAAATCTCGCCTGCCTCTTTTTTCAGACAATCAGGACCTTTCTTTGAAGCAATACAAAAACAAAAGCCGTCTGCGGATTCCGATTCTCAAGAGGAAATCGAGCGAATAAGACATGAAAGGGAACAAATTAGATTCTTACAACAGAAAGATATCCTTGAAAAACAGGAAAAATTAATTTACGACCGAAACAGAAGAGAAACTGAAAAAGAAATTGTCTTGGTGCGTCAAAAAGTCAAAGAGATTGCCAAAAAACTAATTCAGCTTGATAATGGCATTGATAAAGCAATAGAACAACCAACTATAAAAGCAGATACTTATGAACTTAGTTTTTGGCAACAAATAAAATTATTCCTTGAAAAAATTAAGAAAAGAATGGAAGATGCTTCTTTATGGCTAACTGAATTCAATAAAAGAAAAAGAAAGAAAGGAGACTTTTGGGGGATTGCGACAGATAAGAAAAGAGGTGGATCGCAATTTCTTTTATCAGGTGAACACTATGTTTCGAGATCTGCAGGATAAGTTATTGCTTCTGCCGAAGATGCTTTCTGATTAAGATTAAAAAACTTTGATAACTTTTCAAGATTAGTTTAAAATTTATTAGAAGATGCAAAATAATCAATTAGAAAAAATTAATCACTCTGCCTCACATATCTTAGCTCAGGCGGTTTTAAATCTTTATCCCGGAACAAAATTAGCCATCGGACCGGCAATTAAAAATGGTTTTTATTACGATTTTGATCTTAAGACCAATATTGCTAAAAAAGATCTTGGAAAAATTGAAAAAGAGATGCAAAAAATTATCAATCAAAATTTAGCCTTTAAAACTCAACAGATTCCAATTATCAAGGCAAAAAAAATGTTTCATCGTCAACCATACAAGTTAGAAATTATCAATGATCTTGCCAAACAAGGTTTTACTCAAGTTTCTATTTATAGAACAGGGAAGGATTTTGTTGACCTTTGTCAAGGCCCTCATATTAAAAAAACTAGCCAAATAAAAGCCTTTAAACTAATCAGTGTCGCCGGCGCCTATTGGAAAGGTGATGAAAAAAACAAAATGTTAACTAGAATTTACGGGACTGCCTTTCCTCACAAAGCAACCCTTAAACAATATCTGAAACAGATTGAAGAGGCAAAAAAGAAAGACCATCGAATAATTGGCAATCAATTGGATTTATTCAGTATTGATCCTTATGTTGGGCCGGGATTAATTTTATGGCATCCAAAATTATCGATTGTGAGGGAAGAAATTGAATCTTATTGGAGAAAAGAGCATCGAAAAAGAGGGTACCAGTATGTTTATACTCCTCATCTTGGCTTAGCTAATCTTTGGCAAACTTCTGGTCATCTGGACTTTTTTAAAGAAGGAATGTATCCGCCAATGGCAATGACCAGAAAAAACAAGAGCGAAAAGACCACTTATTTTGTGAAACCGATGAATTGTCCATTCCATGTCAGAATTTATAAATCTCGGCCAAGAAGTTATAAGGACCTACCTATTAGATTGTGCGAACTTGGAACGGTTTATCGCTATGAAGAATCAGGAGTACTTCATGGGATGTTAAGGGTTCGGGGACTCACCCAAGACGATGCTCATATTATTTGCACTGAAAAACAACTAGTTGAAGAAGTTAATAATATATTAGATTTTGCCTTGGAAATAAATAAAGTCTTTGGTTTTGAAAAATTAAATGTTTATCTTTCGGTCAGAGATCCAAAAGAAAAGAAGAAATATGTTGGCGAAGAAAAAATCTGGAAATTAGCAGAAGAAATCTTGGAAACCGTATTAAACAAAAAAAACATTCCTTATCAAAAAGATCCTGGAGGAGCTAAATTCTATGGACCAGCAATTGATCTTAAAGCAGTTGATGCTTTTGATCGCGAATGGCAGGGGACTACTATCCAATTGGATTTTAATCTTCCGGCAAGATTCAAAATGAGCTATATTGGAGAAGATGGAAAAAAACATACTCCAGTGATGCTTCACCGAACCCTTTTAGGAGCGATGGAAAGATTTGTCGGTACCTTGATAGAGCATTATGGCGGTGCTTTCCCTATCTGGCTCGCTCCTACCCAAGTAATTGTTATTCCTGTTAGTGAAAAACAATTAGATTATGGCCAAAAAGTGGTTAATCAACTTTTGGAAGCAGAGATCAGAACTGAAATTAATAAAGAAAATCAAACTTTAGGCAACAAAATAAGACAAGCACGGTTAGAAAAAATTCCTTATATTGCTGTTGTTGGCCAAAAAGAAAAAACTTCCAATTCGATCAACTTAAGATTAAGAGAAGGGAATACCAAAAGAGTAATGAAAATTCAAGAATTTATTCAGTTTGTAAGGGAGAAAATTGATAAAAAGAAAATGCTATGATATATTATTTAGGCGTTAAAGGTGAGAAATTCTTGGTATAAAAATCCATTCTATAGAGTAAACTGGCAGATTCGGGTTTCTCCAATTCGGTTAATAGACGCCCAAGGGAAACAACTTGGAGTTTTTCCCTTAGAAAAAGCAAGAGAAATTGCCAAAAACCAAAGCTTAGACTTGGTGGAAATCGCTCCAAAAGCAAAACCACCGGTGGTCAAACTCATTGATTATGCAAAATTCAAATACCAAGAAGAAAAAAAACGTCGCCAAGAACGAAAAAAACAAAAAAGTGGTGGAGAAATCAAAGAAATTAGATTAACGCCGTTCATTGGCGAAGCAGATTTAAGAAATAAACTTGAAAGAGCAAAAGAATTTGCCCAAAAAAATAACAAATTAAAAATAGTAATCAAATTTATTGGTCGGCAAATAACCAAAAAGGAATTTGGCTATCAAACTTTAGAAAGAATCAAAAAAGATTTAGCTGATATTTATAAACCAGAAGAACAACCAAAATTAATTGGCAACAGAATTATTTTATTAATGCAACCGATAAGCAAAAATGAAAAAGAAAAAATTTAAAGTTAGACAATCAATTGCTGGCAGATTTAAGGTGACAAAAACTGGTAAAGTATTAAGGCTAAGTGCATTTAGCCGACATTTAAGAAGAAAAAAAAGCCGAAAGCAGATTAGAAGATTAAAAAAACCAAAATTAGTTACTGGCAAATTGGCTAAAAAAATAAAAAAATTATTAGGTAAATAACAAAAATATGAGAGCTAAAATTGGATTCGCTGGCAGAAGAAAACATAAAAAAATTCTTCAACAAGCCAAAGGTTATCGAATGACCAGAAGTCGCCTTTTTAAACCAGCGGCGGAAGCAGTAATGCACGCTGGCCAGTATGCCTTTATTGGCAGAAAACTCAAAAAACGAAATATGCGTAAATTATGGATCCAAAGAATTAATGCTGCTGTCCGAAAATATGATTTAACCTATTCTCGATTTATTCATCTAGCCCAAAAAACCGGAGTTGAAATTAATCGAAAAATTTTAGCCCATTTAGCAGCAACAGATCTTAAGAAATTTAAAAAAATAATAGAAATTGTGAGTAAAAAAGAGAGGAAAACTTCAGAAAACTATTCTGAAAAATCTCCTAAGCCTCTTGGTTAAGTGGGTGTGGGCAAAATGGTCACCGTAGGACTAGGCGAAGGAGTGATTGTCGGGGTAGGAGTCAAACTAGAAGTTGGGGTGGGTGTTGGTGAAGGCTGCCAGTCCCAAGGTAAATTAACTCCAATTCTAATCTCTGTCTCTGCCTGATTATTATTTTCATCTTTGACAACAGCTTTAAGTCTGTAAGTACCACTCTCTAGGTGCAGATTTGCTTCATATGGTTTTTGATTAAACTCTCTTATTTTTTCTTCGTTAACTAAAATTTCAATCGTTTTGACCGGCTTAACCGAAGTCACTTCCACTTTTACTAAAAAATCATTATTCACTGTTGATTCCGAGACTGGCGACTGGAAAGAAACAACAATCAAACCAGACTCATCGCAATAACTTTCAGGCGGATGGTAGCGAAAATCAGATTGCTGAGCCACCCAGTTTAAGATTCCTTCCTGCCAACGATTTTTACCATCAGTGGAAACCGGATCTTCTTCTTTGAAAATGAAAAATTCTTTCTCTTCATAATCTCCTCTGGCAATTTGAGCAGGAGTAGCTAATTTGTTTTGACCTTTGCAAAGCTTAAGCTTAGCATGGATTGGGTCAGATCCTCTCGGTTCTGTACCAACAATAAATAATTCTGACCGCGAAGGAAAACCATCATGAGCAGGATAGCCAGAAATATTATCAACCTCAACTTGAACAATATTTGCTGGTTTCTCCAACTCCCGATAACCATACTTTTCAATTGCTTCAATCATCGTCCTTCGCCAAATTGGCGTTGCTCCAGAAATACCTGAAGCTACTTTTTTCATTGAAGAATTATTATTATTACCAACCCAAACAGCAACCAAAACATTGGCAGTCCAACCAACCGCCCAATTATCTCGCTTGTCATTGGTCGTCCCGGTCTTAACCGCTACTTTTTTACCAGAAATATATAAACCACTTCGTTCTCCAAAGCTAATTAATCTTGCCTTATCATCTGCTAAAATATCACTAATAATATAGGCGGCCTCTTCAGTTAAAACTTTTTTTCCCCGCACTGGTTTATATTCTTCCAAAATTTTTCCATCACGAGTGGCAATCTGTAAAAAAGGAGTGACTGATTGTTTAAATCCCCCATTGGCAAAAGCACAATAAGCAGCTGCAAGCTCTATTATTCTTACATCACCACCGCCCAAAGTTACCGATAAACCAAATTTTTGCAAATTCTCAGGGGTGGGTTGAAGGGTAGAAATTCCCATCTGATAGGCTTTTTCAAGCATATTGGTTAATCCAACCATTGCTAAAACTTTCACCGCCGGAACATTGATAGAATTACCAAGAGCATAACGAAGCGGCAAAGGACCATGGTATTTACCATCATAATTTGTCGGAATATAATCCGGCTGACCAGATCCGAGAGGAAACACTGTTTTAACATCCATTATTAAAGTGGCTGCAGTATAGCCTTTTTCTAAAGCCAAAGCATAAGTCACCGGCTTGATTGCTGACCCTGGTTGACGCAGTCCCTGGGTGACCACATCAAATTTTCCATCAATATCTTCGGCAAAATAATCTTTTGAACCAATAAGAGCTAAAACTTGGCCAGTTTGGGGATCTAAAACCAAAACTGCTCCGTTGGTAATATTAAGATCTTCAACTTTCTCTAACTCCGATTTAACAATCTGTTCAACTTTTTCTTGGAGATCTAAATCAAGGGTAGTCTTTACCTGCAATCCCCCTTTTTCGACAATCTCTTCTCCGTACTTTTCTTCTAAAAGTTTTTTAATCCAGATGACAAAATGTGGTGCTTTTATTATATTCTGAGAGGAAGCAAATTTAACTTTTTCTAATTCTTCCAATGCTTCTTTCTCTTGCTGAAAGTCTATATAGCCATCTTCTCTCATTCGTCTTAAAACTGTTTTTGTTCTATCTATATAGGCCTTAGGGGTGCTGCTAAATGGCGAATAAACAGATGGCCGTTGGGGAAGTCCGGCTAAAATTGCTGATTCTACTAGATTAAGTTCGGAAACGTTTTTACCAAAATATTGTTCTGCGGCTGCTCCCACACCCCAGGCTGTTCCTCCATAAGGAGCTTCATTAAGATACATTAAAAGAATTTCATCTTTGCTATATTTTCTTTCTGTTTGCAAAGCTAAAATGAATTCTTTTATTTTTCTGGTCAAGGTTCTTTCCGGAGAAAGAAGAACATTTTTAATTAATTGTTGGGTCAACGTGGATCCTCCTTGAAGACGATGATGAACAATAATATTATAGAAAGCCCGAGCAATACCCCGAAGACTAAAACCAGGATGCGAGTAAAATTCTTTATCTTCAACAGCAATCGTGGCCCATTTTAGAGTATCAGGAATTGCTTCCCATCTTACCGGAGTCCTTTTGGCATCCTTATAAAGATCGAACAGAATTTCACCATTCCGATCAAAAATTCTAGTTGCAAATCCTTCTTTTCTAATTAATTTGCCCGAAGAAGGAAGATCTTTAGCCGTCCAAGCAAAAACAATCACTAAAGACAAAACCCCAAACAGCAATGAGAAAAAACAAAATAAGGAGCAATAAAATATTATCTTGTTTTTCGTTAAACGATATTCTGAATAGCGATTTTTCCTAGAAATTCTTTGCCGCCAAAGCTTAAACCATTTCATTGTTTCCTTCATAAGAGTTAATGATTTTATTTTATCAGTTAGTAAATTTTGTCACAACTTATTTCTTTAGCCAAAAACTCATCTTGAAAAGGTAAAAAAGTCTCAAAGAGATTGAAAACAAACTACAATTCGGCTATCATAAATTGAATTTATGAAAAAAGTTAAAATTAAGAAAGAACAATTGGTTAAAGCAATAATTATTATTGCTTCTATTTCTTTACTAATAAGCAGTTTCTTGCCTTTGTTGTATTTTTTCCGGTAAGCCCAAAATCATAAGATGGGTGAGAATCAAGTTAGTCTAACAACAGCAGTGAGATATTTGAAAGGGGTGGGGCCCAAAATGTCTCAAAAGCTTAAAAAATTAGAAATAGAAACTATCAATGATTTAATTTATTACCTGCCTTCTTACTATAAAAATTTTTCCCTCATCAACAAAATTGGCCTTGCTCAACCGGGTGAAATTTTGACCATTAAAGGAAGAATAAAAGAGTTTAGGAATCAGTACACAAAGAAAGGAAAAAATATCCAAAAAGTTATTCTTGAAGACGAAAGCGGTCAAATCCAGCTTATTTGGTTTGGCCAGCCATTTTTGAGAAAAACATTAAAAGTTAACAGCCAAATTGCTTGTTCTGGTAAAATTGAGATTTGGAATGGCGCGAAAGCAATGATTTCTCCAGAGTACGAAACAAATCTTCAAGAAATGATTCATACTGGTAGATTAGTCCCGGTTTATCCCGAAACCAAAGGCGTCAGTTCGAAGTATCTTCGAAAAATAGTCAAACAGTGTTTAAAATTAATCATTAACAAAATTGAGGAACCTTTGCCTTCTTTTATCATCCAAAAATACCAGCTTATGCCTAAGAAAACCGCCATTCTCAATATTCATTTCCCAAGGGATCTAGTCACTGCACAAAAAGCTAAAGAAAGACTAGCTTTTGAAGAAATGTTTCTTATTCAGCTTAAAATTTTACAAAAAAAATTAAATTGGCAAACAAGCAAAATTGCGCCTCAGCTTATGACCAAGAAAAATAAAATTCAACAAATGATCAAAAAATTACCTTTCCAACTAACTAATGATCAAAAAAAAGCAATTCAAGAAATCCTTCAGGATTTAGAAAAACAATCTCCTAGCAATCGGCTTTTACAAGGAGATGTTGGTTCAGGCAAAACAATCGTTGCCGCTATAGCCGCCTATAACAGTTATCTTAATGGCTGGCAAACAGCCTTGATGGCTCCAACAGAAATTTTAGCTTGGCAACATTTCCAAAATTTTAAGAAATTATTATCGCCACTGGGGGTTAAAATAATGCTTTTAACAAGTAAAAAAAAGGTGAAGACATTTAAGGATTCTAGTTTGCCTAATTTAATTATTGGCACTCATAGCCTAATTCATAAACGGGCCAATTTCCAAAATTTAGGCCTTGTTATTATTGATGAGCAACATCGATTTGGTGTTGCTCAACGAGCTTTATTGGTCTATAAGGGGGTCAAAAAGAACCAATTCTTTCCTCATCTTTTAACGATGACCGCTACTCCTATCCCCCGCACAGTTAATCTTACCATCAATGGCGATCTTGATCTTTCTTTAATAACCGAACTCCCGAAAGGCCGCCAGCGAATTGCTACTTTTGTGGTGCCAAATTATAAACGGCAAGCAGCCTACCAATGGATTGAAAATCAGATTAAAAAAAATCATACCCAAGCATTTATTATTTGCCCTTTAATAGAAAATTCAGATTCAGAAACTTTAAAAAATGTAAAAGCAGCTAAGGCAGAATTCAAAAGACTTAAAAAAATAGTTTTCCCTAAACTTAAGTTGGCATTACTTCATGGTAAATTAAAAACCCAAGAAAAAGAAAAGATCTTAAAAAAAATGCAAAAAAGAGAAATTGATATTTTGGTGGCCACACCAGTAGTTGAGGTTGGCATTGATATTCCTCAGGCAACAATTATGGTCATTGAAGCAGCAGAAAGATTTGGATTAGCTCAACTCCATCAACTAAGAGGTAGGGTTGGCCGAGGCAATAGAAAATCTTTTTGTTTACTTTTTAGTGAATCTCGAAATTCAAAAATAATCAATCGCCTCAAAACTCTTGAAAAAATTTATCAAGGGATAAAATTAGCAGAAATTGATCTTAAGTTAAGAGGGCCAGGTGAAATCTATGGTCTTAGACAACATGGTTTTCCTAAACTTAAAGCAGCTTCACTTTTGGATCTTCCTCTAATCCAAAAAACCAGAAAAGAAGCAGCAAAAATCTTAAGCCAAAATCCTAATCTTAACCATTATCCAATTCTAAAAGAAATCGTTTCTGGGAAAAAAAATTTAACTCTTCCAAATTGAAGAATCCCCAATCGGTATTTCGCTCTTGCAATTCATTGTTGGCAAAGGTAAAATTACTCTATCTTATTAGCTAATTAGGATTCAAATGGGAGCATTACCTAAAAGAAAACCATCAACTTGGCGTCAGGGTAGAAGAAGAGCTACTCAAAAGATAAAGTTACCTAATCTTTCTGTCTGCCCAAAATGTGGGGCAGAAAAATTAGCCCATTTTATTTGTCAAAATTGTGGCTGGTATGAAGAAAAAAAATTGCGATCCGCGACATAGAAAAAGACAAAAAATAGTCAAACTGCTTTTTGCTCTTGAGTTTGATCCAATTGCCAAAAGAAATAGCTTAAAAATCGCCTCCAATTTAATCAAGCCAATAATCAAAAAACAAAATCAGATAAATCGAATTATCAGTCAAGCTGCTCCAAAATGGCCACTTTCAAGAATTAATAAAATTGACTTAGCTATTTTAAGATTAGCAGTTTGGGAACTTTGTTTTAGAAAAACTCAACCGCCAAAGGTAATCATTGATGAGGCAATTGAATTGGGAAAAGAATTTGGGGGAGAAAATTCACCAAGTTTTATTAATGGCGTTTTAGGAACAGTTTTTAAAAATTTTTATGGAAACAAAAAATAATTTTTTAAACCAACTAGAAAAAATAATTGGGATTGAATTTAGAAATAAGAATCTTTTGAAAACTGCCTTAATCCATAGATCTTGGTTAAATGAGCACAAAAATCAACAAATAGAATCTAACGAAAGATTGGAGTTTTTGGGTGATGCAGTCATAGAGCTTTGGGCAACAGAACACCTTTTTTCAAAATATCCCCAATTGTCTGAAGGTTCCTTAACTAATATCAGAGCAGCAGTAGTCCGAACAGAAACTTTGGCCAAAAAAGCCCAACAATTGAAATTAGGTCAATTTATGTTGTTGAGCCGAGGAGAAGAAAAAAGTGGAGGAAGAAAAAACTTATCCCTTCTCGCAGATCTCTTTGAAGCTTTGGTAGGGGCTATTTATTATGATCAAGGAATAACAAAGACCAAAGCCTTTTTAGACAATCTTCTTCTTTTTGATATAAAACATTGGGGAGAAAAAGGCAATGTTAAGGATAGCAAAACATTGCTCCAGGAAATAGTTCAAGCCAAATATAAAATTACTCCTTACTACAAAGTTTTAAAACAAAAAGGTCCAGATCATAACAAAAGTTTTCTTGTCGCTGTCTTCTTTGGCAAAAAACAGATTTGTTTTGGCGAAGGCAGATCAAAACAGGAAGCAGAAGAAAATACCGCCAGGAAAGCATTGACTATTCTGGAAAAAACAAGTAAAATTGGCTTGGATTTGACCAAAGAAAAAAGTAAATAAAAATGTTAAAAGTAAAATTATTCTTAACAGGCAAAAAAAATCAACGCTGTTTTAGAATAGTCATCGCTGAAAAACGATCAAAAAGAGACGGAAAATTTGTTGACGATTTAGGATTTTTTAATCCCCACACAAAAGAATTAAAAATTGATCAAGAAAAACTTGAAAGTTGGCAGAAAAAAGGTGCTCAATTAACAGAGGGGGTGAGGAAACTTTTGGTCAAAGGATGAAAACTCTTTTAAGATTTCTCCTGAAAGCAATTTTAGGGGAAGAAGAAAAATTTAACCTCAAAGAAGTAAAAACACCCCAATTGACTATTTTTACTATAAAAATTAAACAAGATTTAATTGGAAAAATAATTGGCAAAGAAGGAAGAACGATCAAAGCAATCAAAAATCTGCTGACTGTTAAAAGCAAGGGTCAAGACCACTTTTTAATAAAAGTTGAACCAATCAGCTAAAAATTAAAACCAAATTTATAAAGGAGCAAAAGGATTGCCTCTTTCTCCTGAAACCGTCACTTCTTGACCGATCTGAATTTCGGGATAAAAATATAACCTTTGATAAAGACTGCTCGCTTTATTATAATAATTTTCAATTTCCGCAATTGTTTCTAATTCCTGAGGAGTAAATTCCAAATCTTTAGGCGAAACCTGATCAGCTTTTTTCAACTCACTCGGTCTTGAGATAAAGAACATCTTTAAGTGCATTGTCGCTATTCCCAAATCACCACTGTCATCACTACCAGAAAAAGAAAAATCTTCAACAGCAATTAAAGGCAAACTTTCATCTAAATCATTTAAAAGCGAATTAAGGCCTTCTTTTCTACCAGATGCTGCTAACTCTATCTTAACTGAATCTAACTCATTAGTTGAAGAGGTAGCAGCGGCGGTGGCTGCTTCGGACTCAATTTCGCCCAAATCAAAACTCATTTTCTCAATTAAAAAACCATTCCGCCGGCAAGGCTCTTGAAGAGCAAAGATGACTAAATAGATATCTTTTTTTGTCGGAAAAGCCAATTGGGTTAATTTTGCCTTTTTTTCGCTCTCTTCCCAATCCCAACTAGCTAACCAGCTAGCTTTATCTTTGATTTCTCGATACTTTTTTTGTAAAGAAACTAACTCTTCTCTTTTGGAAAGCACTTCTTTTGTCCTTGGGATGACTACCAAGAAAAAAGCAAATAATAAAACTATCGTCAGACTTCCCAAAGAAAATATTGTCTTTCCAACAGGATCTTTTAATAAATAATTTTTATTAAGATAGTCAATAAATTTAGCCATTTATTTCTTTGATCTAATTTTTAAGTTAAAACTAACTTTTTGATCACTTAAAGACAATGATTCAGCACTAATTATTTGGAATTCAACCTCACCAAATTTATAACTCAAGCCACTGACTTTTTTTTCAAATTCTGCCAAAGAGGTTAATCCCGGCCAATACCCTTCTAAAGCAATTTCGCCTTTTTGGTATTCAAATTTTTTTATGGCTGCTCCTTCACCAACAAGGGCATAAAAAGCCTCAATTAAAGGCGAAAAAACAATTCTTTCTTGCAACACCTCGGCTGCTCTTCTAACTTGAGATCTTGCCTGATATTGAAGATTAATTTTAGGCAATAAGTCGTCAATTTCTAGTTTCGCTGAATCCAATTTGGCCAAGGTTGATTTTAATTGAGTAGCAAGATAAATATCAATCATTAAAACAGCCGCAGACCAAACAATAAAAATCATTAAAAAGATAAAAATAAATCTTCTCAGCCGCCGAACAACAGCTAACTGAGCTAATTTGAGTCTTGATTTTTCTGGTAATAAATTAATTATTGTCATTCTAAGTGTCTTTTTGCCAGACCAATAACAATTGAAAATCTTAAGCCTTCTTTTCCTAAATTAACTGCGGTTTTTAATTTACTAAGATCCAAATTGGCAAATGGATTTCCCCATTGGAGTTCTATCCCTAAGACAGAAATCAGTTCATCGGCTAAGTTGGGAATCATTGCCCCTCCTCCAGAAAGAATTAAAAGATCAACTCGTTGATGCCATTCTTCCTCAAATAAAATCATTGTTTTTCTAACCTCATCAATCAAATTTGACAAGACATCAAGGAGAGCAGCCCTAATTTTGTCTTTCCATTGGCCTTTTTTTAAACCATAGGCTTTTTTGTATTCTTCAGCTTTAAACAAATCCATTCCCAAAGCAAGACTGACAGCCCTGGTGAAAGCTTCCCCGCCTAAAGGCAAAACTCTGGTGACATAGGAACTGCCATCTTTAACAATTAAAATCATTGTTTCTCGATTGCCAATTTCCAAAATTAAAGTGGGGGAGGTTCTTAGCGGACAAAGGCTTCGGGCTAAAGCAGTGGCGCCATTCTCAATCGCTAAGGGAACCAAACCAGCTTTTTTCAAAACAGTGGATAAGCTGACAATAAATTCAGTTTTAGCAGCAACAACGAAAATAAACTGTTTACCGCTCTCGTCTTTGCCTATTATTTGATAATCAATTTGAACGTCTTTTAAAGGATAGGGGATAAAGGTCTCTGCCTCGTATCTTAATGCGCGCACGATTTCGGATTCTTTCATCTGGGGTAAAACTATCATCCGACTGATGACACGAGATTCAGGAATATTAGCAACGACCACTTTTGGACCAATGTTTAGGTCTGTTTTTAATTTTTTAATCGTTTCGGCGACAATATCTTGTTGGCTTAAAGAGGCAAAAAAATCACCAGCAACCGCATTTTGGGCTTCACCTAAGGCCAAAAGCACTTGATTTTTACCTTCTTTTTTGATCCAGGCAGCTTTAATATTGCGACTCCCAATATCTAAACCAAAAT
>CAZIOQ010000022.1:0-2914 GCA_964540975.1 uncultured Gammaproteobacteria bacterium | reverse complement strand
AGCTTGGGTATGAGTATGCTTTTGGGCCGGAAATTAGTCCCGGTGGGAAAAACCCGGAAAGGAAAGATTATAAAGAAGTAATTCTAGTTGGAAGATTAAAAAGAGCTTTGGAAAGATTAAATCCCCATTTAAATCAGCAGGCTCTTTTTCAAGCTGAAGAAGAGATAACCAAAATTTTCCATCCTAATTTAGAAACTGCTAATTATATGTTTTATCAATTATTAAAAAACGGCGTTCCGGTGGAAATTAAAAAAGAAAATGGAGAAACCAGAGGCGATTTTGCCAAAATAATTGATTTTAAAAATCCCCAAAACAATGATTTTTTGGTTGCCAATCAATTTGCTGTCCAAGGACAAGATGAAGTAAAAAGGCCAGATATTATTATTTTTGTTAACGGATTGCCTTTGGCGGTTTTTGAATTAAAAAACCCAACAATAGAAGAAGCAACAGTTTACACTGCTTTTAAACAAATTCAAGATTATAAAAAAGAAATTCCCCAACTTTTTGTTTATAACCAAATCATTGCCATAAGCGATCTTTTGGAAGCAAAACACGGAACAATTTCTTCAAATTGGGAATTTTTTAAAGCTTGGCGGGCGGTCGAAGGTGAAGATGAAAAAAGCGAGGGAATCACCCAATTGGAACTTATCACCAAGGGAATTTTTCATAAAACCAGATTTTTGGATATCTTGGAAAACTTCATTGTTTTTGAAAAAGCCGGAGAAAAGTTTATTAAAAAAATCGCCCAATATCATCAATATTTTGGGGTTAATAGGGCAATAGAAAGTACCAAAAAGGCAGTGAGGGGTGATAAAAGAATTGGTGTTTTTTGGCATACTCAAGGTTCGGGAAAATCTTTATCAATGGTCTTTTTTGTTAATAAATTAAGGACATTACCAGAATTTGCCACCTCAACTTTTGTATTTCTCACTGACGAGCTGGATTTAGATAATCAACTTTATAAAACTTTTTTATCCCATGGATATCCTTTTGCCAAGAGAGCACAAAGCATTAAGGACCTAAAAGAAAAACTGAAAAAGTCTCAAAGTGAGCTTATTTTTACTACCATTCAAAAATTTCAAGAAGAAAATAAAAAAAGATTTCCTCTTCTTTCTGAGAGAAAAGATATCATTGTTGTTTCTGATGAAGCCCATCGCTCGCAATATGGAAAACTGGCTTTAAATGTCAGAGATGCTTTGCCTAATGCTTCTTTCATTGGTTTTACTGCTACCCCAATTTCTTTGAGGGACCGAGTAACCACTCTTGTTTTTGGAGATTATGTTAGCAAGTATCAAATTGATAAGTCTGTTGCTGATGGAACCACTGTTCCTATTTATTACGAAAGCAGGTTAGTACCCCTACATTTGTCAAATGAATTTATTGACGAAGAAATAGAGCAAATTTTGGAAGAAAGAAAAGTAAAGGTTGACCCAATTTTAAAACGAAAATGGGCAAGACTAGAGCAGTTGGTTGGTTCCGAAGATAGGTTAAAAAAGATAGCTGAAGATATTGCTTGGCACTTTAAAAACCGCGGTTATGGAGGAAAAGCGATGGTAGTAGCAATGAGCCGAAGAATAGCGGTAAGAATGTATGAATTATTAAAAGAGCAAAAGGGTATGCCGGAAGTGGCAGTGGTAATTTCCGGATTAGAAGATTTTAAAGACAGAGTTCAAAAAGAATTGAGTAGGAAAGAGTTAGAAAGAAGATTTAAAGATGATAAAGATCCCCTAAAAATTGTTGTAGTCTGTGATATGTGGTTAACCGGTTTTGATGTGCCCTGCTTAACAACAATGTATTTTGATAAACCAATGAAAAATCACGGCTTAATGCAGGCAATTGCCAGAGTAAACCGAGTATATAAAGACAAAAAGGGCGGCTTAATCGTGGATTATATTGGAATTGCTGATGATTTGAAAAAATCTTTAGCTGCTTATTCTAGCGAGTATCAACAGGAAGCGTTAGTTTCAATTGAAGAATTGGTAAAGAAGATGAGAGAAAAATATGATATTGTTCTTTCGTATTTACCTGGAGTTAACCTCAAAAATTGGCAAGCACTTAGTAATGAAGAAAAAGGAAGGCTAATTCAAAAAGCAGTTAACGCGATTGTAAGTGATCCAAAAACCGGACAGGCTAATGAAGACCGCCAAAAAGAATTTATTAAAGAGGCGAGCTCTTTAATTAGTCTTTTTGCTTTAGTTATGCCTCATTCTGAAGCGGGAAAAATAAGAAACGAGGTTGAATTTATTAAAATGATTAAAAGTTCTTTAGTAAAAATTACTTATGTAGTTAAAACTGAACTGCCAGAGGAAATTGAGTCAGTAGTAAAACAGACAATCTCCGAAAGTATAAAGGCTGAGGGAGTTATTAATCTTTTTTCTCCTGAGAGGCAAAAGGGACTTGAGGTTTCAATTTTTAATGAAAAATTTTTAGAAAACCTTAAAAAGATGCCTTATTCTAATGTAGCTGTTCAAGTTCTCAAAGAATTATTAGAAGATGAGATAAAAATAAGAATTAGAAGAAATAGAATTCGTTTTACATCTCTAAAAGAAATGTTGGAAAAATTAATTGAGGAGTATGAAAACAGGGTTATCTCCTCAAAAGAAATAATCAAAGAGTTAATAAAGCTGGCTAGGGAAATTAAGAAAGAGTTAGAGGTGGGAAGGGAAATGGGACTAAGCGAAGAAGAACTGGCTTTTTATGATATTTTATCTTCGGGTAAAAAGGTTATTTATGGTAATGAAAGGATTAAAGAAATTGTAAAGAAAATCAATAAGACAATTAAACGCGATATTACTGTTGATTGGAATAATCACGAAATCATTAGAGCTCGGCTGATGGCTAATATAAAGTTAATCCTTTTACAAGAAGGGATAAGACCCCCAGAGGTTGATTATTATACGCAAAGTATTTTTCA
>CAZIOQ010000021.1:0-52111 GCA_964540975.1 uncultured Gammaproteobacteria bacterium | reverse complement strand
ATATTGAATATTGGCGATTTCCTAATCCAGCAGAAATGGAGTTAGACCAAGCTCGAGAAATAAGAAACAAAATCAAGGAAAAAATTATTAATCTCATTGACGAACTCAAATAATATGTCAAAAAAATATTTTGCCATTCCCATTGTTATTGGTTTAACGATTGTCGGTGGTTTTTCTATGAACTATTTTTCCAAAAAGGATCAGAGTGTTTTGCCAAATACTCAGTGTCAAACTAAAGAAATGATATTTTATTATCTTGATACTTGTAGCTGGTGTCAAAAAGTTAAAAATGAAGGGACAATTTCAAAGATTGAACAATTGGGGGTAAGGGTAAAACAAATTAACGCGGCGGTTGGTCCAGTCCGACATCAATTTGAGGGCGTCCCAACTTTTGTTATTAATGATAAAGTATATTCCGGTTATAAAACTTTTGAAGAATTAAGTGAATTGCTTGGGTGTCAAAAAGCAGAAAGTCAATTTTCCGAGAATCAAAATCAGTCCCAATTCTTATCTGAAATTCAGTTTTTCGGCGAGAAAGGCGAAGCCGTAAATTTAGAAAATGGCGAAGTTAAGTTGGCTGCTTCAATTTTTGATGACAATCAAGCAAGGTTTTATAATGTGAAAATGCCGAGCGGAAAAACAATTTATTTTTTTGTGCTTAAAGACAAAAATGGAGTCTACAGAGCGGCGGCTAATGCCTGTCAGGTCTGTTTTAAAACATATAAAGGTTTTCGCCAAGAAGGAGATGAAATTGTTTGTAATAACTGTGGTAATCGTTATCCTATAGAAAAAATTGCCACGGAAAAAGGCGGTTGTAATCCCGGACCGATTAATCCGAATTTAGAAGTAAAAAACAGTCAAATTATTATTAAACAAACAGATTTAGAACAGGTTTCTGATTTATTCTAAAACTTATGCAAAGACAAATTAAAAAATATCAAATTAAAAAGTATCAATGCCCAGTTTGTAAACTCTGGTACAAAGAAAAAGAATGGGCTAAAAAATGCGAAGAATGGTGTAAAAAACACAAGAGCTGTAATTTAGAAATTATTAAACACGCAATAAAAATTAAGTAATAAAAACATATGGAAAAAACAATTTTAAAAATTTCGGGTATGCACTGCGCTTCGTGCGCGGCAAATATTGAAAACACTCTAAGAAAAGAGGAAGGGATTAAATCCGCCAATGTTAACTTCGCGGCAGAAAAGTTATATTTAGAATTTGACCCGATAGAAATAAGTATTGCTAGAATTCAAAAGATTATTGAAAAGCTGGGGTATAAGACAACAGAGGAAACTTTTGAGGAAGAAATGCACGACCACCATAAAGAGGCAAAGGTGCAAGAAATTCAAAAATTAAAAAGGCGGTTTATTTTTGCCTTGATTTTTAGTTTGCCAATTATTTATATGGTAATGGGCGAAATGATTGGACTGCCAATGCCAACAATTTTTGAAAATTATGGAACTATTATTCAGTTTGTTTTGGCAACGGCTGTTATTGTTTCTTGTTTAAACATTTGGACTTCTGGTTTTAAAAATTTACTGCGGCTTTCTCCCAATATGGATTCGCTTATTTTTATTGGTACGGCTGTTGCTTATTTTTATAGTTTAATTATTTCTGTTTTAATGTCTTTGGGAACAAAAACTGAAGCACATCTTTATTATGAAAGCGCGGCTTTAATTTTGGTTTTTATTTCTTTGGGTAAATATCTTGAAGCTATCACTAAAGGAAAAACCAGTGAAGCAATTAAAAAATTAATCGGTCTTCAACCGAAGGAAGCAACGATTATAAGATCCCGCTCACTTCATTCGCAGAACCTTGATTCCTCGCTTCGCTCGGAATTAAAAGACAATGAGGAAATAAAAATTCCTATTTCCGAAGTAAAAGTCGGAGATATTATTTTGGTAAAGCCCGGTGAAAAAATTCCTGTTGATGGAATTGTTATTGACGGCTATTCCGGCGTTGACGAGAAAGCGATTACCGGTGAAAGTATTCCTGTTGAAAAGAAAAAAGGAGACGAAGTAATCGGCGCAACCATCAATAAAACCGGGATTTTGAGATTTAGGGCAACGCGGGTTGGTAAGGACACAATGCTGGCCCAAATTATAAAAATAGTTGAGGAAGCAATGGGTTCTAAAGCGCCAATTCAACTTTTGGCTGATAAGGTTTCTTTTTATTTTGTACCCACTGTAATTGGTACTGCTATTTTATCTTTTATTATTTGGCTTTTGTTGGGCCAACCCCTTGCTTTTGCCTTAACGGTCTTTGTCGCTGTTTTAATTATTGCTTGTCCTTGCGCTTTAGGTTTGGCAACACCAACCGCTGTAATGATGGGCACGGGTTTGGCGGCAAAATATGGCATTTTAATTAAAAGCGGCAAGGCCTTAGAAATTGCCAGAGATGTAAATATTGTTATCTTTGATAAAACGGGCACGCTAACTAAAGGAGAACCCAGCGTTACAGATATTATTAAAGTTAAAAATGAGGTTAGTGAAAATTCTATTTTGCAAATCGCCGCGTCGGTGGAAAAAAATTCCGAACATCCTTTGGCTCAAGCGATTGTTAACAAGGCGAGAGAAGAAAAGGTTGATTTTTCAGAAGTAAAAAATTTTCAAGCCATACCCGGCCACGGTGTTTCAGCCGATTTAGAAAACAAAAAAATACTTTTGGGAACAAGAAAACTAATGGCTGATAATCAAATTGACCCGAGCTTAATTGAAGAAAAAATGATTGTTTTAGAAAATCAAGGCAAAACAGCAATGATTTTAGCACAGGATAAAGAGATTATTGGCATCATTGCGGTGGCTGATACTCTTAAAGATTTTTCAAAAGAAGCAGTTAAGATGCTCCATAAAATGGGAAAGAAAGTGGCGATAATTACGGGAGATAATAAAAGAGTTGGGCAAGCTATTGCGAAGCTCGTTGGTATAGATAAAGTTTTAGCTGAGGTATTGCCGCAAGAAAAATCGGCCGAAATCAAAAAACTACAGAGCGAAGGAAATATTGTGGCGATGGTTGGTGATGGGATAAATGACGCTCCGGCTTTAGCTCAAGCTGATTTAGGGATTGCTTTGGGGTCTGGTACCGATGTAGCAATGGAAACCGGGGAAATAGTTTTAATCAAAGATGATTTGAGAGATGTGGTAACCGCCATTGATTTAAGCAACTACACTTTGAATAAAATCAAGCAAAATCTTTTTTGGGCTTTCTTTTACAATATTGTCGGTATTCCTGTGGCTGCTGGTGTTTTGTACCCTTTTACCGGCTGGCTTTTGAATCCAGCAATTGCCGCTGCCGCAATGGCATTTTCATCGGTCAATGTTGTTTTGAATGCACTTTCGATGAAAAGATATCAATTGCGGGGTTCGCTATCGTTCTAGCTCACCTCCCGGAACAAGTCAGGCAAAAAAGACAAGAGGTTGAGCAAAAACTTGAAAAATTAAGGGATAAAGGAATACCAATTTCAACGACTCCAACCAGAGAGGAGATTGAGCAAAGAATTCCTGCTCGACCAGAAACCGGAAAACCTGAAACTCAAGAACGAGAAGTGGAAGCGCCAAAAGTTCCTGAAGTAGAATCAGAAACTTCTGGTAGTACAGGTAAACCAGAAGCAGGAAAACCTGGAACGCCCGGACGACCTTAGGTGGACCTACCGAGAATCGAACTCGGATCTCTGCAATGCGAATGCAGTATTCTCCCGTTAAACTATAGGCCCAAACTAAAAATAATTATTAAATGGTATCTAGCATTATTATACCTCATTCTCGACTAATCTTGGAATCTATAACCAAAATTTTACCAGGCAAAACAAACAATATCCTCAACTAAAAAACTAAAAAAGGCAGGGTTGATAGTTGCAATTAGATTGAAAACAGGCTAAAATTAATCATTAAGAAAAGCAAAAGTAAATAATGGGTACTCTAAACTTGAATTCCCAAAAACTTCTCACCAGAGAAATTCTTCAAAACGAGAGGGGATTAGATTTCTTAAAACTTTAATCGTTTTTCGAAATGATAACCAAAACTGACTATACCGGAAAACAAATTGTGGTTCTCGAAGGCTTAAAACCAGTGAGAAAAAGACCGGCAATGTATATTGGTTCAACCGATAGCACCGGTCTTCACCACTGTCTTTATGAAATTATTGACAACTCTATTGATGAAGCCTTAAGTGGTTTTGCCAAAAACATCTGGGTAGTTTTAAATGAAGATGGTTCGGCAACGGTGGCTGATGATGGCCGAGGTATTCCTGTTGATATAATGCCTCAATACAAAAAGAGCGCCTTGGAAATTGTAATGACCAAACTTCACGCTGGCGGCAAATTCGATAGCAAAGCCTATAAAATTTCTGGCGGACTTCACGGAGTTGGCTCAAGTGTAGTGAATGCGCTTTCTTTGTGGCTTTGGGTAGAAGTCAGAAGGGATAAAAAAATTTATTACCAAAGATATGAAAAAGGAATTCCTAAAACCGAAGTAATCAAGATTAAAAAAACCAATCATCAGTTTCTATCTCAAATCATAGGAAAAGAAGTTTCTGGCACTACTACTACCTTTAAACCAGACAAAAAAATTTTTAAACAGACAACCCAATTTAACTCAGAAATAATTAAAAAATCCTTGAAAAATCGGGCTTATTTAACTTCAGGAATCTTCTTCCACTTTTATGATCTAAGAAATCCTAAGAAAAAAGAAGAATATCATTATTATTTTGAAGGCGGGATTGTTTCTCTTTTAAATTCCTTAAATCAAAACAAAGAAGTTGTTCATCCTTTAATCTATATCCGGGGAGAAGAGGAAAATAAACTAATCGAAGTTGCTCTTCAATATACAAATGAAACTAAAGAAACTACTCTCTCTTTTGTTAATGTGATCAGTACCACTGAAGGCGGAACCCACCTGATTGGTTTCCGGAGTGCTCTGACCCGAGCAATTAAAGATTATGCCTTAAAAATGGAAAATTTGAAAGACGGAGAAGAAATCTCTGGAGACGATGTCCGTGAAGGATTAACCGCGGTCATCTCGGTAAAAATGCCAGCCACTGATTTGCAATTTGAAGGCCAAACAAAGGCAAAGCTAGGTAATAGTGAGATCCAACCCCTGGTGGCCAAAATTGTTAAAAATAATCTTGATATGTATTTTGAAGAGCATCCTCCTCAGGCAAAAACAATTTTAGCGAGAGTTTTGCTTGCGGTTAAGGCCAGAAAAGCAGCTCGGGCAGCCAAAGAGGCAATTTTAAGAAAAGGTGTTTTTGATTCTTTGGGTTTACCAGGAAAATTAGCTGATTGTCAAACCAAAAATCCAGAAGAATCCGAACTTTATATTGTTGAAGGTGATTCAGCCGGTGGCAGTGCCAAACAAGGTCGAGATAGAAGATTCCAAGCAATTCTTCCTTTAAGGGGCAAAATTTTAAATACAGAGAAAGCTCGTTTGGACAAAATCATTGAATTTGTCGAACTTAAAGATCTGATTATTGCTTTAGGAATGGGAATTGGAGAAACAACTAATGTTAAAGAATGCCGCTATCATCGGGTAATTATAATGACCGACGCCGATGTTGATGGTGCTCATATAGCCACTCTTCTTCTGACTTTTTTCTATAGACACTTACCCCAGATTATTCAAAAAGGCTATCTTTATATTGCTCAACCACCACTTTATAAAATCACCCAAAACAAAAAGATATTTTATGCTTATACCGAAGAAGAAAAAGAGCAAATAGTCAAACAGCTGTCAGATAGGTCGGCGGAAATCCAAAGATATAAAGGTTTAGGAGAAATGAATCCTGAACAACTTTGGGAAACAACAATGAACCCAAAAAATAGAATCTTAAAACAAATTTCTATCACCGATGCTCAAAAAGCAGATGAAATCTTCAATGTTTTAATGGGCAAGGAGGTTGCTCCCCGGAAAAAATTTATCCAAACTCATGCTAAGTCTGCTGAGTTAGATTTATAAAAATGATCATTCCTATTGGCAAAATAAAACCAACAGAAATTACCCAAGAGGCAAAAAAATCTTATCTTGATTATGCAATGAGTGTCATTGTGATGAGAGCTTTGCCTGATGTCAGAGATGGTCTAAAACCTGTTCATCGCCGAATTTTGTTTGCCATGGAACAAATGGGTTTGTCTCCGGGAGGCAGGTATACCAAATCCGCAAAAGTGGTCGGAGAGGTATTAGGCAAATATCATCCCCACGGCGATATGCCTGTTTACGATGCTTTGGTCAGAATGGCCCAAATTTTCTCAACAAGATATCCCTTAATAGATGGTCAAGGAAATTTTGGTTCAGTTGATGGCGATCCCCCAGCAGCAATGCGTTATACTGAAGTCCGATTAGCAAAAATTAGCCGAGAATTGTTGGAAGATCTTAAAAAAGAAACGGTCAATTTTTTGGATAATTTCGATGGTACTTTAAAAGAACCAACTGTACTGCCGGCAAAAATCCCCAATCTGCTTTTAAACGGAGCCGATGGTATTGCTGTAGGAATGGCAACTAAAATTCCTCCCCATAATCTTTCAGAAATAATCGATGCCACTTTAGCAATGCTCAAAAAAGGAAAATTAGAAAAAGAAGAACAAGATTTTGAACTACCAAAAATTCAAGTCGTTGACAAATTAGATGAAAAAGAAATGATTTTAAAAGATGTTTATCTTTTAGAAAAAGAAAAATTGAATTTTGAAACAACTATCAGCGGAGAAGAGCTACTAAAAATTATCCAAGGGCCAGATTTTCCTACCGGAGGAATAATTTTTGATAAAGAAGCAATTAATCAAGCATATCTAACTGGGAAAGGCAAAATTCCAGTCCGGGGAAAAGCTGATATCGAAGAAACCAAAGGCGGTAAATTCCAAATTATTATTTCGGAAACCCCCTACCAAGTTAATAAAGCCAATCTGGTAGCAAAAATTGCCGAATTAGTCAAAGAAAAGAAAATTATTGGTATCTCTGATTTAAGAGATGAATCAGATCGGCAGGGGATTCGGGTGGTTGTTGAATTGAAAAAATCAGCTGTGCCAAAGGCTGTTTTAAACAAACTTTATAAGCTCACCGAACTCCAAACCAGCTATCCGATCAATATCGTTGCTTTAGTTGATGGAGTTCCTCAAACACTTAATTTAAGACAAATTTTGCTTTATTTCTTAAGATTCCGCCATGAAATTGTCAGAAAAAGGACTATTTTTGAATTAAAAGAAGCAAAATTAAGAGCCCATATTTTAGAGGGTTTAAAAATTGCCCTTGATAATTTAGATGCGGTAATAGAAACAATCAAAAAATCAAAAGATGCAGAAGTGGCTAAAGAAAATTTGATGTCAAGATTTAATCTTACCAGTCTCCAAGCAACGGCAATTTTGGATATGCAATTAAGAAGACTGGCTGCTTTAGAAAGGCAAAAAATCGAAGCCGAGTATGAGGAAATAAAAAAGCAGATTGATGAATTAACAGTAATTTTAACTAATCCAGAAAAAATGCTAGAAACAATGCAAGAGGAATTGAAGAAATTAAAAACTACTTATGGTGATTTAAGAAAAACACGCGTTTTTAATCAAAAGATTGGTGAATTTTCCGAAGAAGATCTGATCCCCAATGAAGAGAATATCATTGTAATCACGAAAACCGGTTATATTAAACGTGTACCAAAGGATACTTTCCGAATTCAAAGGAGAGGCGGAAAAGGAACAATGGGAATGATCAAAAAAGAAACCGATGAGATTGAACATCTCCTTCTCGCTAACACTCACGATTATCTTTTGGTTTTTACTGACAAAGGTAAAGTTTTCCAACTCCGAGTTTGGGAGTTGCCCGAAGGAAGCAGAATTGCCAAAGGACAGGCAATTATTAATCTAATTAACATTGATCAACAAGAAAATATCAAAACTGTTTTAATTAAGAAAAAACAGAGTCAAAAAAAATATGTTTTTATGGTGACAAAAAAAGGAACGATTAAAAAAACACCTTTAGACCAGTTTACTCATATCCGCACCTCAGGAATTATTGCCATTGATATCAGACCTAGCGATAAGCTAATTGATGCCCAACTCACTGATGGCACGAATCAAATCTTTTTGGTGACCAAAAAGGGGAAATGTATCAGATTTGGGGAAAATGACCTAAGACCAATGGGTAGAAGCGCTAGAGGAGTAAAAGGGATTACCCTAAAAAGCGGCGATGTAGTAGTCACCGCTGATGTTATTCCCACAAAACTGCCAAAGCCTAAGGACAAAAGAAAAAAGGTTTTCAGGGATTTATTAGTCGTCACAGAAAATGGGATTGGTAAAAGAACTAGTGTCTATCTTTTTCCGCTCCAAAAGAGAGGTGGTGTTGGAGTTAAAGCAGTCAATTTAACTCCCAAAACAGGTGACCTTGCCGATGCCAAAGTAGTTAATCAAAAGGTACAACAAGTAATTATCACCTCCAAACAAGCTCAGGTAATTAGACTTCCTTTAAGAAACATTCCTCGATTAGGAAGGGCTACTCAAGGAGTAATTTTGATGCGTTTAGATAAACGAAATAATGATAAAGTGGCGGCAATGACAACGAAATAATTATTTATTCCCACTATGAAACTTTTGATGAATTTCTCTTAAATGCTTATTCGTCACATGGGTATAAACTTGGGTGGTGGCAATATTTTTGTGGCCCAAAAGCTCTTGCACTGAACGGAGATCTGCTCCTGAAAAAAGTAAATCAGTGGCAAAACTATGTCTTAAAACATGAGGAGTGACTTTAATTGGAATACCAGCCCGTCGGCTGTATTTTTCAATCATTCTTTGAATTGACCTAGGAGTTAATCTTAACGACTCTGGATTAGTAATCTCCTCTTTTTTGCCAGAATAACGAATAAAACAAGGAGAGTATTTCTCATTTCGACTAACAAAATATCTCTCAAGCCAATAGCGGGCTCTTTTACTTAAAAAAACTAATCGCGGTCTTCCTCCTTTACCAATCACTCCCAATTCTCCTGATTTAAAATTGATCTGATCACGATTCAAAGAGACTAACTCGCTAACCCGCAATCCAGTAGAAAAAAGCGTCTCTAAAATCGCTCTATCTCTTAAACCAATAATATTAGAAATCGTTGGCTGATTAAGTAATCTTTCTACCTGTTCTAAAGTCAAAAATTTTAAGGACCTGGTTTCTGTTTTTGGCAATTCGATTTTCTCTGGTGCTAATACCTTCAAATCATTTTTTATTAACCATCTTAAAAATGAACGTAAGGCAATCAAATGATAAGCTTGGGTAATTTTTTTTAAAAAATTTCCTTTGTGATTTTTTTTTCTTGATAAAAAAAGTCTAAATTTCCGGATATTTTCAATCTGGATATCTTGTAGGGTGGGGGAGTGGCCTAATTCTTGCTCTAAAAATCGGATAAATCTTTTAAGATAAAGGTTATAGTTACGGCTAGTTAAAGGAGAACGATTTTTTTCAATTTCTAAATAAGATAAAAATTTGTCTCGCCAAAAATCAATTGAATTATTCATTTTTTCCCCGATATTGTGCGACATTAAGCTTTTAAGAGTTTAATTGTTAATTTTTCTTTTGTCAAGCCTCAGTTTAATTTTTTATTAGATTAGAACTTTAAACCCTGCCAAATAATTCAAAAATAATTTGCCAGTTTATAAAAAATTAAGTAATGAGTAAAATGAGAAATTGAGAAATGCAAAATAAAGCAAAGATCAACAACAAGGAATTAAGGATAGACAAAAATCTGCTTTTTCCTCGAAAAAATAACATCAAAAAACATTTTTATAATATAAGCCTTAGGTCTAAAAACGTCTTAAGCGGCCTTTGGTGAGGTCGATATCAATAAACCTTTTGCTCTTCTTCTAGCAAAAACTCAGAAAGGGGAGTAGAACCAAAAACAATCTTGATAATTAATCTTTAAATTTCAAAATATAAGAAACATAAGAATATAAGGTTTTAGCTAAAAAGGAAATAAAATTAACTCAAATATTAAAAATAATTTTTATTCAAAAATTTATTTAAAAATTATTTTAAACTTGAAAAAACTACTCCTCTTTTTTGATCGCCAACTTGACGTCGTAAAAGGAACATTATGCGACTCTCTGAAAAACCCTCTCCCCCTTCTCGTCTGTCTTATCTTGTCCTCTGGAAGGGTGGAGCATTCTAAGAGACAAAAATGAAGCCTTTCCGTTCCTAAAAAGCGAAGTTTTTATAAGCAATATTGATTCTAACCATCTCTTCTTAAAAACACCCCATCTCCATATAAATAAAAAAGGTTTTCCACAAAAACAATTTTCCAGAGGATCGGCAAGGAGACGACATAGTCAAACTATATCAAAAATATTAATTAAGATTATGCCTATTTTTAGGGAAAAACATAAACTTGAGGGATCATTAGCGATTAAAGATGCCAATCGCTAAATATCAGTTTTCGTGAAAAGTGGCCTATAGTTTTCGTGAAACTTTATTTACATTATAGGATATAAGCTTAACACTATAGGCTTAATCTTATTCCCCTATCCCCTCTCACCCATCCTGATCTTTAAAGCTTCTCGGACCAACCATCTTTAATTCCAAAAAAATTATTTTAAATTAATAACTTAAAAAAATTATTAAATTAAAAAATGGTTGTCAGGAGAAAAAGAGCAACCAAAGAACCTACTCCTACCCAAAAATATTCCCAAAATGTCCGTTGAAAAAGCTTGCCTTTTATTGCTGCTTGAATCATTCCTCCCAAAACATAGGCAAAACTAACCAGATACAAAGAAGCCAAACCAACATTCACCGGCCAAAAAGAAATCGCCAAACCAAGCTGACTTAAAAACCAACTGCCTACTGAACTAAACATTATTAGCTGCTGGTTATCAGCCTCCTTTTCAGAAATAGCAGCAGACCAAAAGAAATGGAATAATAAAGGCCAAGAAACCAGAAAAATCAAGAAGGCATTAGTCCAAGGGTAAAATTTGAAAGAAAAGATAAAATTATAAAAAAGAAATAACTCCAAAAGGATTAAAATGAATCCAATCGTAAAGGCAGCTCGATAAAGGGGCACTTTTTTGAATTCTAAAGAAACCAAAAAAATATTGGTGACTAAAACTGAAGCGTATATCCCATCAAAAAGAAATAAAATTAAAATTGCTCGCCAAACTAAAGCCGAAGGCCATAAATTATAAAAAAAATTTACTGCCAGAAGAAGTCCCAGAGGCAGGGTGATCAAAAGGATTAGCCTTTTCACCGAAGAAACTAAAGAATAAAAAACAAAAAACAAAATTAAACTAGCAAGAAAAATCAAAAAAAACGAAATAAAAAAAGGAGATAAAAAAGACTTGCTAATTTGGGCTAGAATAAAGACTATTGTTAAAAGAAAAGAGGATAAGATAAATTTTTTTTGCTTACTCATTTAGGTAAAAATTTTGGCTTTAGCCCAAACTAACGTTAGTAAAAACCTCTTGGACATCTTCCTGAGACTCTAGTTCCCGAAGAAAGTTTTTAATCCTTTCTATCTGCTGTTTTTCCCTAAGGCAAAGAGGAGTTTTGGGCCTCATTATTAATTTGACAAAAATGATTTCTATCTGTTTCTCCTGAGCAAATCTTTTGAATTCTTCAATCTTCTCCGGAGCAAAATAAAAAATTGACTGTCCTTCTTTCTCCTCAAAATCATTAATTCCCCAATCCATAAGCTTAAGAATTTTATCCTCCTCTATTTTCTTGGTTACAACCATTCCTTGCCTTTCAAATTGAAAAGCAACGGAACCTGGCTCGACTAAACTGCCATCATTATGTTGAAAAATATTTTTAATTTCCTGAATACTTCTTTGCCGATTATCAGTCGCCACTTGAATCAAGACAGCGACCCCAAAAGGGCCGTAGCCTTCCAAAATAAAACTTTCCAGCACAACATCCTTCCGTTCGCCTGCCTTTAAAGCCCGCTGAATATTTTCCTTTGGCATATTGATTGCCCTTGCCTGCTCAATGATCATCCTTAAATGAGCATTTGCTTCAGGATTGGCCGAGCCTCCTGTTTTCACGGCAACGGCAATTGCTTTTGCAAATTTACTAAAGAGTTGACCTCTTTTCTTGTCCTGGCTTTCTTTGCGTCGTTTAATATTAGCCCATTTTGAATGTCCTGACATGCCCTTATTTTACTCTCATAAACCTGTTTTTGCTAGTTTTTGGTCAAATTAAACAAGCCATCGTTTAAGTAGAGATTGATGTCCGTAAAATCAGAAAATTCTTTCGCCTCCCCTACCCTAATTGGACAGTCAAAATTATGAGTCATTCTTTTTATAATCCTGCTTTTAATTAGATTAGGATTTTTAATCTTGATTAAACAAGTTTCTGGGCCCTCTTCTTCTTTATTGGAGACAGAAACAACTAAAGCGCCGGAATTAACCAGAATTCGGCTAAAAATACTCGCTAATCCAGGAGAATTAGAAAAATTGTAAACCCCAATAGGGATGGCTTCATTCCTAATTAAAGGATCGACAAAAAAACTTAATGAAAGTTTATCCCAACTATCCTTTTTCAAAACCAAAGCATTAAAACCATCCAAAGTCTTTACCTCTTCAAAAAACCCTTCTTGAAGGGCATTATGAATTTGCCAGTTAAAATTATTTTTCTTTAAGAAAAAAATAATTTTTAAGAAATCCAGGCGCTCGCCTTTATAAACCTTAGCCTTCTTTAAAAATCCCTGATACCAACTAAGAGCAATAAGACAATTCTTAAGTTTGTTTTGATCTTGGCAACTTTTGTCATTAACAAAAAGCCAATAATCAATTGGTAATCCTAATTCCACAGCCAAAGTATTGGTCAATAAATTGGAATTTTGTTCATCCTGGGCAAACTTAGCTACTCCTTTAGCCCAAAATTTCCCGTAACCACCAAATACTTCTAATTGCCAATTTTCAGGGAAAATCCATATTCTGCTCTGATTTTCAGCTGGCGAGATATTAACTAGATATGACTCTTTCTGGGTGATTAAAATTAAATTAATTTGCGAACTTATATTCCACCCTTTTTGCCATTGAATAATGAATTTTTTTACCCCACCAAGAAAAAATAATAAAAGAACACTCAAAATTAATCCTTTCTTGAAGTGTTTTGAAATTAGCCAACTATTTTGAGCCTTTCTAGTTCGTTTTACTACCATTTTTCAATCTAGTATAATATCAAGCAAAAGACGAATCAAAGAAGGAAAAATCTTTAATAAGAAGTTTTTTCTTCTGTTTTTTTTCTTTGACAATCAATACATAAAGTGGTTTCCGGAAAAGCCATTAGCCTTTTCGTGTCAATCAGGTGACCACAACTGGTACAAATTCCATACTTGCCTATTTTTACTCGCGCCAACGCTTTTCTAATCTCGATAATTCTCCTATTAATATGGGCTTTTATCGCCTCTGATCTTGCATGACCAAACTGTTCAGCAGCATCGGTATCCTCAGCCGCATTGTCACTAATTCGATCCGGGTCAGCAAAAGGATCCTCTGCTTCTACCTGCTTTTTTTTAGAAATTAGTTTTTTTAACTCCAGTTGAAGAAACTCTCTAACTGGCCTTAAAACTTCAGCTGGAAACCTTAACTCGCTCTTTTTGTCTTGAGATTTTTTTTCTTCCATATCATTAATGAAAATGGCTAAAGTTTACTCCTCTTTCTCCCTGATAACAAGTAAATTTTAAATAGACAGAAACCGGTTGTCAATAACCCTATTGTCAACTCTATCATATCTAATCCAAAAATAAAATTCTTTGTCAAGGTATAGAATAAAGAAGCAAAACCAAAGGTAGCTAAAAACAAAAAGCCAACTTTCCCGGAAGGATACCAAAGAAATGAGCGATAATTCTTAAAATAATTAGCCATCAGCCAAACTAAACTGATAATTAAAATCATTAAAAAAGAAAAAAAATTAGGATAAGAAAAAAAAGTGCCTAAAAAGAGCAAAAAAAAGACTTGGACTAAAGTAAAAGTCAATTTTTCTAAAGTATCGAAGAAAAACCAATTGTGTTTTTGGGAAAAAAAATAAGCGAAGAACAGAAAACTTAAAAACCCAAACCAAAGATTAAAACCAAAAAAACTCTGCCAATCAAGCCATTTTTTCAAATCTAGTTGGAAAGAGGAAAAATTTAAGATAATAAAACCAAGTCTTGAAAAAAATAAAAAAACTAATACCGAGATTAAGCTAAAAGAAATTATTCTTTCTTCTTCATAATCTTGCTTTAAGTGGCGCCAGGAGGCAAAAAGCCAAAAAAATAAAGCAAAAACCGCCAAAAAAGCCAGAGGGGTAATTTTTAAACCAGCTAAAGAGAAAAAAATTTGTTTTTGCCACCAGTTGAAAAGAAAATTTGGTTTCATTTTTCAATTTTAACATTAGCTGAGAAGATTTGGAACTGTGGATGCGGAAAGTTGGAAACAAGCAATTGATTTTGCTAAAAGAATTCGCTAAACTTAAAAAATTAGCCGTGGTGCTGGAATTGGTAGACAGGCTGGTCTCAAAAACCAGTCCCCACTAAAACGGGGGTGTCGGTTCGACTCCGACCCACGGCACAGAAACTTTTATCTTTTCTTCTCTATTCCGTAAAAACTAATTCTTTTGGGGTTAAAATACAGATTTAAAATTCCTGGTGGACCATTACGATGCTTAGCCACCTCGCAACAAACAATCTCATTATTATCTTCGTCCTCCCGATATAAAAATATTACCACATCGGCGTCTTGCTCGATCGAGCCGCTTTCTCTTAAATCAGCCAATCTTGGTCTTGAGGTTCCCCTTGCTTCAACTGCTCTTGAGAGTTGAGAAATGGCTAAAACCGGCACTTTTAATTCTTTGGCCAAATTTTTCAATCCTTGAGAAATTTCTGCCACTTCTTGAACCCGATTCTCTAATCTTCTTCCTTGAATCAATTGGAGATAGTCAACAATGATTAGTCTTAATCCGGCCTCAACCTGCAATCTTCTTGCTTTAGTCCTCATTTCTAAAACTGAAAGCGCTGGGGTGTCATCAAGATATAATGGTGCTTCAGCAAGGATTCCCATTGCATCAGAAAGCTTAGAAAAATCTTCATCAACGAGTTTACCAATTTTCATTTTCCAAGCATCAATATCTGCTTGACGAATCAATAATCTATCAACCAATTCTTCCTTACTCATTTCTAAAGAAAAAAAACAAACCGGCTGTTTTTTTTCAACCGCCACCCAACGAGCAACATTAAGAGCAAAAGCGCTCTTGCCTATCCCAGGTCTGGCAGCTAAAATAATCAAGTTGCTATCCTGAAGACCGGCTAAAATATTATCAAGGTCAGTAAAACCAGTAGGTAAGCCTCTTAATTCGTCTCCTCTTTTCTGGAGTTCATCTAATCTGTCAAAACTCTCGGCTAAAATGTCTTTAAGGGGCAGAGGCACTCCCTTAAGGTATCTTTGCGATAAAGAAAAAATAGATTGTTCGGCTTTATCTAAAACATCATCCGCACTTAAAGATTCTTCAAAAGCTAATTCGTTGATTCTCGCGGCTGCGGTAATTAGCTCTCTTTTGCTTGCCAAATCTCTCACAATTTGGGCATAGTATTCACAGTGGGAAGCAGTTGGTACTTGATTAGCCAACTGGGTTAAGTAAGTCATTCCACCCACTTTTCTTAAAGCCTTATTTTTTTTCAGCCGTTCAGAAACAGTAACGATATCAATTGGTATCCTCTCTTCATAAAGATTTAAAATGGCAGAAAAAATTTGGCTATGAGCTGGATTATAAAAATGATCAGGCAACAACAATTCCGCCACTGTATAAATGGCATCTTTATCTATTAACAGCGCTCCTAAAACAGAAGTCTCTGCTTCCTCGGAATGGGGCGGAATTTTCATTACATTAGAAGCTTTAGTTTGTTGATTCCCCATAGTCATTTTCTTATTCTGTTAATTATTTTGCTAACGGCTTTAAAATTACTACCTCTTTTTCTTCTTCTAAAATTTCGTTTTCTGGGATCTTAAGACTATCAGCAGGCTTTAAACTTTCTTCATCAACTAAATCTAAAAAATCTTTTGACCAATGACCAACAAGCAATTCTTTTTCAGATAAAGAAAAATTGGGAAAAGGAATTATAAAAAAGGGAGAAAAATAATCTATCAGCTGTTTGACATTATTGCTCCAACCAGATCTTGTTTTTTCCAAACCAATCAATAGAATATCTGTCTGAGAAGCAGGAATTGATTTCAGATCCGCTATATTTTTCTCATTTAGCCAACAAATTCCTCTGTTCTCTAATCTAAACCAAAAACTTTGCCCACTGCCAATAATCTCCACTCTCTCGGCTTCATATTCTCCGGGACCGGAAAAAAATACTGGGCCAGTTTTTCTTTTCCTAGAAGAAATTCTTGTTTTTACCTCCTGACTTAACTGATTTTTGCTTAAGATTATTTCCGCCTTGGTTTTTGGAAAAAGAATGCCCGTTTTATTCTTCTCAAATGGCTGAGTTAAAACAATCGCCTCTTTTCCCCTAATTTTAAATGATTGCCAACCTAAATATTTTATTTCCATTTTCCCAAATATAACATAAATGAATTTCAATATCCAAATTATGTCTTAGCCAACAGATCATCGCCTGTTTTTTAAGAAGCCGCTATCTGGGACGACAAAAATACCCAAGGTGTTAAGGGAAAAACACCTTAGAGGTGTTCCAAATTTCTGTTATTGACTTTTTCCTTCTACCAAATTATATTATCAGTAATGAGAAAAGAGGTTTTTCTAGCAATTTTTATTGGTACTATTTTAGGATTGACAATTGCTGGAGTCAGTCGTTACCAAAATCTCAAAACAAAAATGGCTTTTTTAACCTCGGGCCAGAAAACAGAATCTTTAACTACTCCCCTCGCTGAACCAACTCCCACCCCTCAGCCTGAAGAAAAATTAAAATTAATTATTTTAGAACCAGAAAATGAAAGTCTGGTTAACAAATCACCAGTAACAATAAAAGGGGCAACGGCCCCAAAAGCAACAGTAATCTTGATTGGCGAAGAGGACGAACTTATTCTTCAAGCAGACGAAAATGGCAATTTTGAAACAGGGTTAGAATTAACTGGCGGAGTTAATGAAATTGAAATTGCTGCTTATGATGAGCAGAATAATGAAACTAAACAACTTTTAACTATTACTTATTCGACGGCTAAATTTTAGTGGATCAAAAAATCAAAAATGAAAATAAAAACATTTTTAGTCAGACTTATTTTCCTCTTGACAATATTAGTCCCTCAAACAAAAAGCCCTAACAATTTTTTGGTAAGAGCAGAAAATGCGACCGAGAGTAATCAATTAAACCAACAATTTAAACAGAATTTAAAAGAAATGGTTGCCGATAAGATTAAAAATATTATTGAAGCGAAAAAGAAAAGAGGCTGGGTAGGAATTATTACCGCTAAAGATGAAACCAGTATCAAAATTGAAACCGCCACTAATCAAGTAAGAGAAATTTTGCTCGACACCCAAACAACTGTAATTTCTGAACAAAGAAAGCCTGTTAATCTTGAAGACCTTATTGTTGGCAAAAGAATTTTGGCTATGGGATATTTAAACAGTGATGATTTACTCTTAGGCAAAAGGATTCAAATTCTTAATCAACCAAAACCAAAAAACCGTTTTTGCCTGGTGGGGATCATTTCTGACAAATCAGTGAATGAAAAAATTGTTACCCTCACCCCAATAAAAAACAAGGATAATCCGTTCCAATTAACTATTAATAATCAGACTCGAATAAGATCAATTGATCAGAATAATCTTGATTATCAAGATTTAAGTATTGGCAACAAAATTGCCACAATTTATCAAGAGGTTAATGGTGAGAAAAAAGCTTTGTTAATTATGGTCCTCTTCCCTATCCTGACACCAACTCCTGCTAATGAAAGCAGACTATGACGTCCTCCTCACCCCTTAGGTGGCCTCGGCCGTCTTTTCTTGCCTTATTCATCCCCGCCTTAGGATCGGGGGGTTATTTTAAGGCGCGAAATAAACCATTTGAAAAATATACTTTCTTCCCAATTTAGGGTAAAATATTAATTAAATGAGGCGAAAAATAATCTTACCGGTTAAAGGGATGCGGGATTTTTATCCTGAAAAGCAGGCTTTTTTAAACTGGCTTTATCAAAATGTCAAAGAACTGTCAGAAAATTTTGGCTATCAAGAATATGAGGGGCCAATCATCGAGCCGTTAGAACTTTATGCTGCTAAATCAGGTGCCACCTTGGTCAAAAAACAGGCTTTTTGTTGGCGAGACAAAAGCGGTAAAAAAATTGTTTTAAGACCAGAGCTAACCCCAACTTTGGCCAGAATGATCGCTCAAAAAGAAAATCAGCTAGTCTTTCCTCTTCGTTGGTTCTCTTTTGGCAGATTTTTCCGTTATGAAAAACCCCAAAAAGCTCGGGGGAGAGAATTTTTTCAATGGAATTTAGATATTATTGGCAGCAATTCTTTGGTGGCTGATGCCGAGGTAATATCTATCTCGGCTGAATTTTTAAAAAAGCTAGCGATTAGTCCAAAACAAGTAAAAATTAAAATTAATGACAGACAAATTCTCTTTCGCTTTCTTCAGGAAATCAAAATAAGGGTCAAAAAATTTCTTCCCCTTGTCAGAATCATTGACAAAAATGATAAAGTCAAACAAAAAGAGTTTTTGATGTTAAAAGAAATTGGTCTTAATCAACAACAAATAGAAAGTCTAGAAAAGTTTTTGAATAACAAAACGCCTCCCAAAACTGCCAATCGGCTCCAACAATTAATGACAATCCTTAAGACAATGAACATCGCAGAATATGTTGAATATGATCCGCGGATTGTTCGGGGACTTGATTATTATACAAGCACTGTTTTTGAGGCTTGGGCTATTGGCCAAAATTTACGCGCTCTTTGGGGCGGTGGAAGATATGATAATTTGTTAGCCGCAGTAGGAAGCAAGAAAACAATTCCCGGCGTAGGTTTTGCGATGGGCGATATGGTCATTGAGGAATTGTTGAAATCATTAAAAAAATACCCCTCTTGCAATCCCCTACCCAGTCAAGTTTTGGTCACCGTTTTTTCGCCAAAGTTTTTCGATAATTCAGCAAAAATCGCCGATCTTTTGAGAAAAAATAATATCAAGACCGAACTATTCCTTGAGGAGAAAAAAATTGACAAACAATTAAAATATGCCGACCGTCAAAAAATTCCCTGGGTAATTATTCTTGGTCCTGAGGAGGTAAAAGAAAATCTCGTTGTTTTGAAAGATATGAGCCAAAAAACGCAAGCAAGGTTAACTCTAAAAAAAGCAATAGAAAAAATTGTAGCCAAAATTGCAAAAAAAGCTTAGCCAGGTTATAATTGTTACTTATGAGAAAAGCCATCCAGCCAAAATACTATCCTCAGACAAAGGTGGTTTGCCAATGTGGTAACACCTTCACCACTGGTTCAACCAGAGAAATGATTAATGTTGAAATTTGTGCTGTTTGCCATCCGGCTTACACTGGCCAAAACAAATATGTAGATACCAAAGGCCGAATTGAAAAATTTCAAGCTAAGGTGGCTAAAGCGAAAGAATTTAATGACGTCCTCTCCGGTCGTGGCCGTGGAAGGACATAATTTTGCTGGTGCGAAAATGAAGCCTCTCTACCCATTGTTAATGAACTTAAGGCCAAAAAATGATTAATAATCCTAATGTTGCTCTCGTTGAAGTCAGGGCTGGTACCGGTGGTTTAGAAGCCAAACTTTGGGCCCAAGAAATTTTAAGAATGTATCTTCGATTTGGCCTAAAAAGGGGTTTTAAAGTTAGTCAAATCAACCAGGATACCTTAAAAATTGTTGGCCCTCGCGCTTATCAGCTTTTGGAAAGAGAAAGTGGTGTCCATCGGGTCCAAAGAATCCCGATCACAGAAAAAAGAGGCAGAATCCACACTTCCACCGCGGTGGTGGTGGTAATGCCAGAAATTACGGAAAAAGAAATAAAAATTAATCCCCAAGATCTTGAATTGCAATTTTTTCGCGCTTCGACTCAGGGAGGACAAAATGTTCAAAAAGTAGAAAGTGCGGTCAGAATTATTCATAAACCAACCGGAATTGTCGCCTCTTCCCAACAAGAAAGATATCAAGAAAGAAATAAAGAACTCGCCTTATCTTGCTTAAGAAGTAAGCTTTGGCAATTGGAAAAAGAAAAAAAATCTCAACTAATTTCTCAATTTCAATCTCAAGCAGGTATTGGCAAAAGAGTAGAAAAAATTAGAACCTATAACTTTCCCCAAGACAGAATTACCGACCACCGAACAAAAAAAACTATCCACGGAATAAAAGCAGTTTTAGATGGAGAACTAGAAAGAATTATTCGTTTCTCTTTTGAAGCTTAACTTCCAACTCCATTGTTTTTCCGTCACGCCAGATTTCAATCTTAACTGTTTCGTTGATCTTTTTTTTGTTGACTAATTTGCCCAATTCATTATCTTTTTCATCTATTTTTTTACCATCGAACTTAACAATAATGTCTCCTTCTTTAAGACCGGCTTTATCAGCAGGAGAACCAACCACTACTTCTCTGATTAGTGCTCCTTGGGGCACCTCATTAAGTAAAGCTGCTTGGCGGGAAATTATTTGATAGCGCACTCCCAAAAAAGGACGTTCAAATTGGCCAGTTTCTTTAAACTCTCTTAAAGACTCTTTAACTACATTGATTGGAATAGCAAAGCCAATATTTTGGCCTTCTTGAGCAACAGCCACATTGATTCCAATCACCTGACCGGCAGAATTTAGCAGTGGGCCACCAGAGTTGCCGGGATTAATAGCGGCATCCGTTTGAATCACATTATCAAGTCTTTCAACATAACCCTCAAAGGGAGAACCAGCAGTAATTCCTCTTCCTAAACCAGAAATAACACCAGTGGTAACAGTGTGCCGAAATTCGCCTAAAGCGGTCCCAATCGCAATTGCCTTTTGCCCAACTTTAAGTTTATCAGAATCTCCCAATTCAATTGGTGGCAATTGAGCATTAACTTTTAAAATTGCCAAATCATTGGCTGGATCACGATAGATGTTAACCACTTCGTAGATCTGATTATCTTTAGTAATCACTTTATATTTTGCCTCAGTATCACTCACCACATGTTTATTGGTTACAACTAAACCATCTTTATCAACCACAAACCCGGTTCCAATGTCCTGTTCGATCTTCTTTTTTTCTGGCTGAAGATTAAAAAAACCAAAAATATCAAAAGGAGAAAGACCAAAAATGTCAGAAATTACCTGAGTTTTACTAATACTTACGGTGACTACTGAAGGGGCTGCTTTTTCTACTACTTGAATCACTACCGAATCCTCGTTGACAATTTTTTCTTCAACAATCTGGGTACTTTGGCCTGACGACACTCTTTGGGGTAATTTATTTAACAAAGGTAAACCATAAATTCTCTCCATCACTCCGCCAACTAAAATGGCAAAAATAAAAAACATTCCTCCGGCAAAACCAATTAAAAATAATTTAAATTTTGTCATTTTTTTTCTTTTTTTCGCCCTTTAAATACTATCTTTTAAGGAAAAGGTTTCGCCTTTTAACTTGTTTTATTTCGGTTTTATTTTCGCGCCTTAAAATAACCCCGCCGATCCTGGGACGGAGAGAATGTCATTACTCTATCCCTTTTAATTTTATAATCTCTTCTTTGGCTTTTTCAAGCACCAAGTCATCCTGGTTGTTTTCAATATCAGTTGATTTCACTTCAATATCAGGAAAAACTCCCTTTTGATCAATGTCTCCTTCTCCGGGCAAAAGCCAACGGGAAATAGTAATATGTAAACCAGCTCCCCGGGGTAATTCTTGTGGTTCCTGGACTGTTCCTTTACCAAAAGTTTTTTCTCCAATCAAAATTGCTCTTTGGTAATACTGCAATGCCCCGGCTAAAATCTCTGAGGCCGAGGCTGACCCTTGATTAATCAAGACTACCAAAGGAACGTCCAGCAAACTACCTTTTCTGGTTACCCGATAATAATCTTTCTTCCCGGAACTGTATTCTTGTTCCACAACCACGCCTTCTTTTAAAAACTCACTGGCTAAAAACACTGCCCCATTCAGATAACCACCCGGATTATTTCTTAAATCCAAAATCACTCCGGCAAATTGAGGATCTTTTTTCAAAACCGCCACTGTTTTTAACCAATCAAACCATTGTTTTTCCATTATTTGGGCAAATCTTAAAACTTGAACATAGGCGATTTTTCTTCCTTGATAATCAATTTGCCGCCAAACAACGGTGGGAAGAGTAATTTTTGCTCTGACAATTTCTACGCTAAAAGGCTTTTCTATTCCTTCTCTTAAAATTGTTAATTGAATTTTGGTTCCTTCTGGACCTCTAATTGCCTGGATCGCTTCTGGTAAGGAAATTTTTTCGGTGCTAATATCTAATTTTTTTGACTCATCTTGAATTTTTAGAATAATATCGCCGGCTTTGATGCCTGCTTTTTGGGCTGGTGTATTTTCTAAAGGAGAAATAACCGCTAACATCTTCTCTTTATAGCCTAACTGAATTCCTACTCCCCCAAATTCGCCATTTAAATCTTCTTTGGTAATCTTATTTTCCTCAGGAGGTAAAAAAATAGTATAAGGATCTTCGAGGGAAGAAACCATTCCTGAAATTGCTCCATAAATCATTTTTTGCGGATCCAACGATGTTTTTTTAAGATATTTTTCCTCTAAAAGATTCCAAGTATACCAAAACAAGGACATATCTGTTTTTTCTTGAGAGGGGAAAGAAATTGGCGTTACCAAATCTTTTTTGGCTAATTGAAAACCAACTATCCCTCCCAGTAATAAAAAGAAAAGGGCGAAGAAAAAAGCCCGGGTGAAGAAAAGTAACTGTTGATGGGTGATTTTTTTTATTTTACTCATTTTAATCGCAGACTAAAATTCTTTTTTCAGGAAAATCGAGTAACACCTCTTTCCCTGAAAAACTTACCAGGTCATTATAATCCTTGACGATAAATACTGGCAAGAAGATCTTTTTTGCCTTAAGCTTCCTGGTTACCATTGCCTTGACTCCCAAAGCCTTTGCTTTTGATAAAAGCATCTCGTCTATTTTTGGAACTAAAACTATTTTATTCTTAAAACTGATATTAAGCTGAAAATAAGGCAGTCGGGAATCTAAAGCTTTTAACTCTCCCCAAATTCTTTCTTTGCCTTTCCCCTCACCGGGAAAAATCTTTGCCTGAAATTCGATCTTAATTTTTGTTTGATCAGCCTCAATAACTCTTCCCCTTATTGGTGAATTTATTTTTTTAACTTTTTTCTTCAGGATTTTTATCCTTCCTCTTGCTTGATCAATTTCTTTAAAAACTCCAGTGCAAGGTGAAAAAATTTCTTTTCTTTTGCCCCAAAAATTCTTTTTTCCAGCCACCAAATCGCCTTTTTTAAGATCACAACCAAAAGGAATTTTTAAGAATTTATTGATTTTTGTTGGCCTTACCGATAAAGCAGCTGATAAATCCAGCCAAATCTCTTTTGTCTTTTCAATCTTGGACAAAATTACTCCTTTTTTAATTTCTGCTCCTGGTTTCACTAACAACTTTACCTTTGGCTGATTAAAATTTAAAACCCAAAAAGAACTAATCTGGCTTAAACTTTTCATTATTAACTAAAGTTTAGAATAGAAAAAGGATAAAAACAATCCCTGATTCATTAACCTGCTTTAAAGCAAGCCCGGCTGGACAAAGAGGCTCACTCAAATCACAAAAGGCAAGAGGGCCAGATGCCTTGCGTGTTTAATCGCTAAAGTTAATTGCTTCTGGTGTTTGGCACAAAGTCCGGTCATTGATCGAGACAGAATTCTTCCTCGTGGAGAAAGAAATTTGGCCAACTGACTTGATTGCCGCCACTCAGGACGCTTCTTTTCCTGACAAAAAAGGCAATTCTTGAGCACCTTTTTTCTTAATTCTTTTTTTCTTTTCTTAATCATTTTTTAGAAAACAGGTTTTTGCTGATCGCCTAAAAAGTTTTAAAAAGGTATTTCTTCTTTATCTTCCTTTTTATCCTCTTGGTCAGTCTTTGACTCACCCTGATCTACCGAAACAGGAGTCGTCTCTTGATCATCCACTTCTTCTGCTTTCAATTCTTCCTCTTTTGGCGGAGTAACTGTTGTTTCTGCCGGAGGAATTTCTTCAAAATCAACTTCTGGTTCTACTTTTTCTAAAGACTCTTCTTCGGCCTTGCCTCTGGCTAAAACAATCATATCTTCGGCCACAATTTCAGTTGTCTGATGCTTCACATTGTCATTACCGGTCCATTCTCGATACTGGAGTCTGCCTTCAAGATAAATCCTTGTTCCTTTAGTCAAAAGTTGAGCGCACAATTCTGCTAATCTGTTCCAAACAACAATCCGATGAAATTGGGCCTCATCTTTTAGTTCGCCTGATTGGGTTTTCCATCTTCTATTGGTGGCTAGACCAAAGGTGGCCACCGCTGTTCCCGCCGGCGTATATCTTAACTCTGGGTCTCGAGTTAAATTACCAATTAACATTACTTTATTAAGACAACGACCAGCCATTATTCCTCCTTTTTAAATCTTAAGTAATAAATAACGCAGGATTTTTGTCTCCCGATTTAAAAACAAATTTACTTCTTCCATCTTAAGATGATTGGCCCAAAAATTAAAAATCCAATAATTGCCTTGTGTTTGTTTTTTTATTGGATAAACAAATTCCCTCCTGCCAAAGAAATCAATTTTAACATCTTGACCCCCGGCTTTCTCAAGTTTAGCTTGGATGTCTTTAAGAAGAGAATCTTGATCTTTTTCTTTCAGCTGCGGATCAAGAACAACTACAAACTCATAGCTTGTTGCACTCATTGGACTTAAATTATTTTCTTCCTGTTCTTCTGTTTTTAATTGCTAACAGGCTAATTATACGATCTTAATTTATCACCGTCAAGTATTTTTTCTTCGCCACCAGGAATGACCAATGGCCCTTGGGATGTATCTTCCACTATCCAACCTTGCTTTTTAAGAGTCTTCCTAATGCTGTCCGCGGCGACAAATTTTTTCTCTCGCCTTAATCTTTCTCGCTCTTTGACTAGTCTTTTGATTTCTTTTGGCACTTTAAACCACCATCGCCCCAAATCCAAACCAAAAACCTGGTCAAAATCGAGCAAAAGCCTCAATTTCATCTCCGGCGCTAAATTACTCTCTAGCATCTGCCAAACTACGGCTAACCCTTGGGGAGTACCGATATCATTGTTAATTGCCAACAAAAATTTTTCTTGCCATTGATTAACCGCCAAAGTTTTTTCCCGAGGCAATCTTTTAACTTCTTTTTTTAGCTGCCAAACAATCAGTCTCAATTTGTTTAGAGCTTTTTGGGCTGCTTTTAAAGAATCAAAAGTAAAGTTTAGTGGTTGGCGATAATGATTAGTCAAAGATAAATATCTAAAAGCTAAAGGGTCAAAGCCTCTTTTGATCAGATCAGTAATTAGATAGACATTGCCTTTTGACTTGCTCATCTTTTCTCCTCTGACCAAATTAAACCGGATATGAACCCAAAATCTGACAAATTTTTTCCCAGTGTAGGCTTCGGATTGGGCGATTTCATTTTCATGGTGAGGAAAAATATTATCTTCTCCGCCAGTATGAATATCTAAAGTCTGCCCAAGATATTTCATACTCATCGCTGAACATTCGATATGCCAACCAGGATAGCCAACTCCCCAACAAGAATCCCATTTCATCAAATGATTCGGATCAATAATCCATAAAGAAAAATCATAAGGATTCTTTTTTCCCTTAATCGGTTCTAATCTAACCCCAATTTTTAATTCAGACAACTTTTTCCCTGATAAAATTCCATATCTTTTAAATTTGGCAACGTCAAAACAAATTCTGTCTGCCAATTTGTAAGCATAACCTTTTTTCTCCAAAGCTTTAATCATTTTGATCATCTCGGGAATATGGTCTGTTGCTTTACAAACCACTGTCGGAGGCAAAATGTTTAGTCGCTGTCTGTCTTTAAAATATGCCTGAGTATAGAATTTAGCTATTTCTTGGGGAGTTTTCTTTTCTCTTTTTGCCGCTAATTCAATCTTGTCTTCGCCGGTATCAGCCGCGAGTAAATCATCTTCAGTTAAATGGCCGACATCGGTAATATTCATTACCTGTTTAACCCTAAAGCCATTGTATTCCAAAATTCGGCGCAAAAAATCAGAAACAAGATAACGCCACATATTACCAATATGAGCATATTGGTAAACAGTTGGACCGCAGTCGTACATCCGGACAAAATCGGATTTGAGCGGTCTAAAGACTTGTTTTTTTCTCCCAAGGGTATTAAACAAAATTATTCTCTTCATCTTAAGATGATTGGTTATTCTCCTGTTCTCACTTTGGTTTCTTTTGTTCCTTGTTTCTCCTTCATAAACCAGGGCGGCAATCCTCGCGGTCTTTTAGCCGGCGGTGTAATTGGCTCCGGCCATTCTGCTTGTTTTCTCTCCTCTTCTCGTTTTTGTTGAATCTCTCTTAGAAATTCCTCTTCTTTTGCCCCTAATTGAATTTGTTTTTGCTTTCTAACCTGTTGAATCTCTGTCTCGATATCTCTTGGCTTAAAAGCTGGTTGTTTTTTTGGTAACGATTTTAGTTGTTCTTTTATTTTGGCAATTTCTTGTTGATCCTGTTGCTTAAGTTGAGCAATTTTTTTGTCAGTTTTATCTTCTTTGGAGGGAAAGAGAGTAGTTTCTAAAACCTGAGAAGCAATCTTGATCGGTTCTTTGACCGCTCTTTTGCCAGTTTCACTCCTCACAATTTCCCCTAATCCTTTAACCACTCCTTTCGTAATCCCTTTTTGATCCATAATTAAGATTATAATATCACATTAATTATTTGACCAGAAAAAAATTTTCTTTATACTCTTCTTCTCCCTATTAAAGCTTGGATTAAGGTACCAGGATCAGCATAATCCAAATCAGCACCTAAAGGCAAACCATGACCGATTCTGGTAATGATTAAATTTTTCCCTAAGCTATCAATCTTTTTTTTCAAATACATCGCCGTTGCTTCTCCCTCTAAGGTCGGATTAGTGGCTAAAATCACTTCTTTAATTTTGGTGTCGGTCTTTAATCTTGCCAAAAGAGGTCCAATATTTAATTCTTCTGGGCCAATTTGTGCTAAAGGGTTAATTGCTCCACCCAAAATATGATAAAGACCATCATATTTGCCAGTATTTTCCAAAGCAATGACATCCAAAACTTTTTCCACAACACAAATTTTTTTTCTATCCCTTGTTTCAGATTGACAAATTCGACAAGGATCCTGATCATCAAGATTAAAACAAATTGAACAAGCTTTCACCTGGTTTTTGAGTTCCCCAATTGTCTTACCAAAGTCGGTTAAAAAAGATTGTGGGGTTTGAAAAAGATAAAGGGCTAATCGAGCAGCGCTTTTTGGGCCAATCCCCGGCAGCTGATCGAAAAAAGCAATAAGCTTTTTTAACGCCCTAGGTAATGTTTCTCTCATTTAAGACCCAATAAATCTCCTAAAACATCCTGGGCTTGTTTCGCCACCATTTTTTGACTCTTTTTCAAAGCTTTATTCAAAACCTCAACCAAGCGCTTGTCTTCCTGACCATTGATTGACAAAAATTTTATCTTTTGATCGCCACTAACAATGACTTTTATTCCTTGTTCCTCAAAAGTAACTTCTAATTGGGCAAGTTTTTTTTGTTGACTTCTTAATTCCATTAATTTTTTTGCTTGTTTTAAGTTATCAAAAATTGCCATCAACCTCCTTGAAAATCAATTTATAACTTATAATTTCAATATTTTACCATTATGGCAAAAATTGGCTAAATGAAGCTTAACTGCCAAAAATTTCTTTGGCTGCCTCAAAAAGTTCATCTTCCGGGCTTTTATCTTTTTTTTCTTGGTTATCGTTAGTTGAGACTGAAAAGTGCTCTTGTCTTTTTTTAGCCAAAACACAAAATACTTCTTGCCTGATGCCAAAAATTTTTTTAATCCCTTCTTCTACAATTTGACGGTGTCTTTCTTCTTCAAGTTTTTCTTTATGGAATTGATAAAAAACCTCAATTGTTAAGCGATTGCCATTAAGACTTAAAGGCCGACAAGCTCGCAGTAAAGCTTCAACTGAATGATTCATTGGCTTGATTGTCTTTAAAAGTTCACTCCACCTCTCTTGAATTAACTTAAAACTAATCTTGTTTTCTTTAGCTAAAGATTTCTCCTCTTTTTGCTTTTCTAAAATTTGGTTTTTAGCCCCAATTGTTGTTTTTTTCTCTGCCTTTTTAATTGTCTCCCTTTCTGGCTGCTTTGGCGACCAGGAAGCAATCAAAAGTTGTAAAGGTAAGGCGGCAATTGGAGTTGTTTTTTGTTCCTGAAGGGCCTGAGAAAATCTGTTTGCCAGGTGAACCAACTGATCCAATTTAATATGGTTAAGATATTCTTCTTCAATTAATTGTTCATCTTCTATCCCTAATTTAAAGAAAATTAATTTTTGGACCCATTCCAAACACCGTTTTAGATAATCGCCAAAATCAATTGCTTCTTTTTCTAAATCTTGACTAATTTTTAAGGCTTTTTTTTGTTTGTTCATAAGAATTAATTTCACTAATTCGCGGGGCAAAAACATTAGCCAGCGACCAACAAGTTGTCTGGTTGCTTTTTTGCTTATTTTTTTTCCTTCGGCCAAATAAAGTTGATACAAAATTTTTTGGCCGTCCCGAAAACTACCATCAGCACTTTGGGCAATTAACTTTAAACTTTCATCATCAATCTTGATTGCCTCACCTTTGACTACTCGTTTAAGAGAAGTAATGATTTCCCCATCGGTTGCCCGGGAAAAATTAATTATTGTTAATCTTGACAAAACTGTCTCAGGAATTTTCTCTCTATTAGTGGTGCAAAAAATAAAATAAGCATGTTCTGGCGGCTCTTCTAAGGTTTTTAGAATGCCATTAAATGCCTCTTGGGTCAACATATGAACCTCGTCAACAATATAAATCTTGTTTCTCGCTTTTATTGGTCTTAGATTAATTTTATCTCGGAGTTCTCTTATATCATCAATTCCCCGATTAGAAGCGGCATCGATCTCGATAATATCTAAATTAGTCCCCTGATCAGTTGCCTGACAAACCTCACACTTGCTACAGGGATCCACTCCTTTTTGGTCAAGACAACCAAGGATTTTGGCTAAAATCCTTGCCGCTGAGGTCTTCCCTATTCCTTTCGGCCCAACAAATAAAAAGCTATGAGGAATTTCTCCCTGAGCAATAATTTTTTTTAACATCTCCCTGGCCGGGATATGTTCCAGCTCAGAAATTAATCGCGGGCGGTATTTTAGGTAAAAAGCATCCATTATTTCTTAAATCCTCTCCATTTAATTATTTTTCCCCTTAAGTTAATTTATTTCACTTAAGCTTCGCCTGCCAAGACAGATCTGTCACTAAGTTTCGTAGACCCCAAGCCAGCAACTCTTCTATCACTTCATCAACTAAGCGGTTTTCGGTAATCGCCCTTTCTCGAACTTGAGGAAAACAGATCAAAATATCGCCTAAAAGTTTTTGCTCTCCCGCCTGATCACCATCTTGAGAAAAACTTAAAACTTCAGGAATGTAATCCATCTGTCGATAAATTTTGTTCATCCTGAGCGCTTTTCTTTTGCCCACAAAGGCAATACTGACTTCAAAATTATCCTTTATCCCTAATTGTTTTAAAATTTTTTTCACCGCTGCTTTTATTTTTTTGTTCTCAAGAGGATAACGCGGATCTTTACTAATCAAAATTCTCATTTTTGCTGACTTAAGGCTTGTTTAACCAATTCAACTACTTGGTCTGCGGCCGCTTTTCCCTTTAGCTTAACCATTACCTTAGCCATCACCTTACCAAAATCTTGTTCTTGAAGAAGCACTTTTTGAATTATCTGATTGATTTTTTGGGGGCTGAGCATTTTGGGCAAATATCTTTTCAAGACCTTAATTTCAAATTCTTCTTGTTTCACCAATTCCTCTCGACCAGCTTTCTGAAAAAGCGTCAAAGCCTCTTGTTTTGTTTTTAACTCTTTTTGTAAAAGATTAATTTTTTCCACTTCGCTTAATTTGCCATCCGGCTTTCTTGAGGCTTGTTTTTGGAGAATGGAGATCAAGTAACGCAAAGCCTCTGCCTCCTTGCTCCTCCCGGCAAGAAGAGATTGCCTAAAATCAACCTTTAACTGTTCCTCAATATTTTTAACCATTGGCTAATCTCCTTTGATCTAATTTATTCTTATAATCAATCTCCTTTTTCCTTTCATAGCGTTTTCTTGAGGGTTTCACATAATGAACTTTTTCTTTAATTTGATCAATAATCCCCTCTTCTAAAAAAATTTTTCTAAATCTATTAATAAGTTCAATTTTGCTTTCACCTCTTTTCTTTTTAACTACAATTGCCATTAAAAAACACCCCCTTTCCCAACTGGAAAAATTTTGGCCTCTTAAACTTGATCCAGCCCAATCAAGGGTCTTGATCATTTTATAGTTTAACTTAAAAAAAAGCAGTTGACAATAGGAAAAATGTCTTCACTATCAGAAGCTATTTGTTTGTTTTAAGGCATTCCAACCAGTCTTTGGCATTAACCACTCCATTGGCATCGAAATCATAAGCCTGATCGCTCCCACCCATTTTCATTTTAAATTCCTCGGCCTGACAGGTTTTTACTAATCTGGCGGAAGGAGTTGATTCTTTCTTGGTAATTGGAGTAATTGTCGCTTGAGGTGATGGTATCGCTGTCGCCGCTGCTCCCTCAACCGGTTTTGTTTTGAATGTATAAGGAATACCATTATTATCATAAATTAGCTCGCCAACTCTAATCCGAAAATAATAATTTGTTTCTGCTTTCAAAGGAGATAAAATCACTTTGTGATTAATTGACGGCGCTGTTTCTGGCACCCTTAAAAGCAAACTTGCTTGATTGGCACCATATTCTACTACTCCTTGTGATTCTTTATCTGTCTGCCAAGAAATGGTGGCGGAATTAGTCTCGACTTGAATCCGGACATTTTTTGGCGCTGTTCCGGTTTGGGCGCCACTTAAATATGTCTTAACCATTTTCACCCCAAAAACCGCTGCTATCCCGGCAGAAAAAAGAATAATCACAATAAAAATTATTTTTAAATTCTTTTTCATTGTTTTCCTGTCTAAAACAATAATATCAATAAACTAGTACTGATCAGGATTCCTCCCAATAACACTGCTCCCCAACCAAAAGGAGAAAAACCAGTTTCTGGGAGGGCTGTTGAGGTGGCGGTTTCCTCAACTGTTGGTTCGATCTCGGTGGGAGTCAAAGTTGGCGTTGTCCCAGATTCAATCAAAGTATAACTCCCCGACCCATTGGCCCCACAGACAATCAGATTAGTCACCGCCGAATCCCAAATAGCGCTGCCAGATTCACCACCGCAAATGAAATTAACCGAGGCAGTGCCCGTAACTTTGGCTTTAAAAGTGATCGTCACCACTTTTCCTTCAGTATTTCTAGAATAAGTTCCTTGGTTAGAAAAAACATAAAGGCTTAGCTTACCAGGAGGATCAGAAACATTAAAGACTGAACTACCATAACTCCCAAAATATTGTTCATCTTTAATTTGCTCTTGACTCGTTTGCAATCTAGTAGCATCATAATTAATAAAAATATCCATTGCCTGAATATCTTCTCCCCCTGGATCAATCCAGACCGCCACCTCAAATTCGCTCCCCACTTGAACAGTACTTGTGCTTGGTTCCAAATAGAAATTAGCCGCTTGGACCTTCCCCGGCAGGCTCAAAAAAACAAACAGAAGCAGTAGAAAAAGAATTAATTTTTTCATTGCTCGGGAAAATTCTTTGGTAATTCAACTACGGAAACCTTATAGTCCTTAGCAACTAAAGTGGCCAAACTTGGTATCTGATCTACTTTTGTGATTTTAGTTCCTGGTTCTTCTTGGCTAGCCAATTGAAAGCTAAATTTAATTTCGCCCAAAGATAAAGGAACAAAACTAATTTGCGCTAAAGGAATCTTCTTGTCTTTCTGAATTAAAACACCTTTTTTGTCTAAATTGACTAAAGAAACAATTATTCTTCCTTTTTCTTCTTCGACCAAATTTCTGGCCACCTCGCCTAACTCGTTGGGTAATGTTTTAATCTGGACTCCAGTTTTAATAGTATCTTGATCAACAATTTTTACCAAGCGAGGATCATAAAGTAAAACAAAATCTGCTCCCAAAGTTTGGGTATCCTCAAGCCCAGTTATTCCCATTTCAATTTCTGATAACTCATTAACCACTAAATTCTGCTCTCCCTCAAGCCAAACTTCTACCTCTTTTGCTTTTTTTGTCTCTCCTTGTTGAGTAATAATTTCTTTAAATTTCTCGGTTGGGCTGATAAGTTGTCTCTTGCTCACAAATTTATCTACTACCCAAATACTTTCTCCAATAATTAGAAAACACAAAATCAAAATTGCCCAAAAGAAATAGCTATCTTTTTCTATTTTTTTTGCCTTTTTAGAAAAATCTAGCATTTTTGCTCCTGGCTAAAAAGTAACAAATTTTTAGAAATCATCAGCATATTTTTCAGCCACTGTCTTGAGGAACAATTGAATATCTGCTCCTGTATTTAAGCGATCAAAATTAAGGTCTGCTCGTTGAGAATTCATTCTTAACCGATCTTGCTCATCTAAGGCTTTAACCAAAATAGCAAAATCACTACTATCAGCTACTCCATCTTGAATCCCATTAAGATCAGGAATATCACCGGCTAACAGTTTTAGTCCAGTAAAATCAAAATTGTTCTCCCCTTTTAAAATGGTCAAATTGCCTTGCCCAAGACAAATATTAGTCTGGTTGTTATGGCAAAATTTCATTGCCAAATGCTTTGGGCCTTTGATCACAAATGCCCAACCACTAGGTTTTATTCCTTGAGCAACAAATGTGCCGCTGAAAACGCCATTGGCGTCGGCAGTGACGTGAACATCTTCAAATGTTTTACTCTCCTCAAACCCAACAAGTTTTATCTTTACTTTTTGATCAGGAACTTTCTCGGTTACCCCATCAAATCTTATTTTAAAATTAATCACCGCTTCTGTCGTCGGTTCTAGACAAGTTCCATGGCGGCATCTTCCTCCTTCTCCACAAGCAGTCCCATCTGGTTTAGCCACTAACCAACAGGAATGATCAGTATAAAGATATTCTTCGCATTCTCCACCGATGGTCGTGAAACAAGAAGGCGGTTGACAGCGATTATCTAGACAGGCTTTATCAAAAGGACAATCAGAATCACTTTGACAATAATCTTCGGCAAGAAAAGGAGGGGTTAAGACAAGAGGCGTGGGGAGAGCACTGACCGCTTGTTTTTCTAGTTGGGAAGTCTCTTGAACCAATCTTACTCCTAAAGGCAAAATTAAGGCGAGTAAACCTAAAGCAATTAGCAAAATCAGATCGGAAAAACCAAAAGCAATTTTCCTAGAAAACTTTAATTTCATTTTAAAAAATTTTAAAAGACTTATTTTCATTTAAACAAAATTTTTTGGGGTCTGTCAAGTCTCATCTTTAAAAATTGCAAAATAGTCAAATTTCTTTTAGAGTTAATTAATATCAGTAAATATCTTTCAATTAATTTTGTCAACAAGGGATTTTGAAAAAATGGATTCTGATCAAAAAGTCAACCAAAAAGACTAATCATTATTTGGCAAATGAATAAATTGAATCACAAAACATTATATTTTTTCATTTCTTTATTCCTGCTACCGTTTTTGTTAGTGGCGGTCAAAAAAATTATTGAGCTGAGGAAAACAGCTCTGGGGAGATTAGCTAACATCACGGTTGACCTTAATCAAACCGGACAGCCGATAAATCCTAATCTCTGGCAAAATTTTACCCAAGGCGGAGAAGAAAGAAATGAGATGATTAAACCAGCGCTGCCCTGGCTTACCCCACTTCAGCCAAAATTCATCAGAATTGACCATCTTTACGATTATTATGAAGTTTTAAAATCAGACGGCAGCTTTGATTTTTCAAAATTAGATCGAGTAGTCGTCAGTATTTTGCAAACCGGAGCGACGCCAATGTTATCTTTATCTTATATCCCCCCTCAAATGACCCAAGATAAAAATATTACTTCTCCGCCGATTAACTGGTCCTTGTGGCAAAATCTAGTCAAGGTAACCATCAAACATTACAGCGGTAAAAATGATCTTAATATAAATAATGTATATTACGAAGTTTTTAACGAGCCAGATCTTTTTGGCCAGTGGCATTACCACAAATCACCTAATTATTTAAAGCTCTATTACTACTCAGCCAAGGCGGCTCAAGAAATTCAACCTGAATGTCAGCCATTCAAAATTGGTGGTCCGGCCACTACTGGTTTTTATCCAAATTGGGTCAAGGCGCTTTTAAAATTTGCTAGCGAGCAAAAACTAAGATTAGATTTTATCTCCTGGCACCAATACTCTTTGCTCCCCCAAGATTATGTTCAGGACTTGGAAGCTTTCAACCAAATTTTAACCGATTATCCTGAGTGGCTCGCAATTGAAAGAATTATTTCTGAATTTGGACCAGAGACCCAAAAATCAATTTGGTATCAAAACAATATTGGCGCCGCTCATGATTTGGCGGTCATCACCCAAGTAATGGACCGGGTCCATAAAGTTTTTGCTTTCGAAATAAAGGATGGTCCTGATGACAACCAAGGTTGGGGATTACTAACTCATCAAGCAAAAGGTGGAATCAGGGCAAAACCACGCTGGTTAGCCTATCAATTTTTAAACCAATTAACAGGAACAAGAACTTTTCTTACCGGCGAAGGCAGTTGGGTTTACGGCATAGCCAGCCAAGACAAGTCTTTAGTAATGATTATGTTGGTTAATTATGATCCTGAAAATAAACATTTTGAATCGCCACCAATCAAAGTTTTCCCTCTTTCCCCTGGTAAATACAAAATTAACCTTGATTATCTTTTTGGTCAGGATACGAGATTAACTGGTAATACTACCGACAACAGTTTGTTTTTCCGGGTGGCCCTCGAACCAAATGAAGCGGTAATCATCAGCATTGAACCTCTCTAATCTGGCGTTTTAATTTTATCTTCCAAGCAACCTTCTAATATCGCCAATAGTCACCAAAAATAACAAAAAAATCAAAATCGCCATTCCTAGCTGGTTAACAATCAATTCTACTTTTGGTGAAGGTTTTTTTCTGGCGATCATTTCCCAAAACAAAAAAATCAACCGGCTACCATCCAAAGCAGGAAAAGGCAAAAAATTAACAATCGCAAAATTAACTGAGAGAATGCCAAAGAAATGAAAAACTGCCCAAAAACCTGATTCTTTTTGAATCGCAGAAGTCGCTTGATAAATTCCTACCGGTCCAGCCACGTTAGTCGGGACCTTGCCTTGAAAAACCCAATCGCCAAGCATCTGGCCGAGGCTTTTCACAATTAGCTTACCCCAGAAAAATGCTTCTTGAAAACCTGCCCAAATCCCCAAAAATGGTCTTTGCCACCAAACTGGTTTGGTAATTTCTGTATCAGTAATGATTACCCCCAAAGGTCCTTCATCTTGGGGTGGATTTTCCCGTGGGGTTAAAGAAACCAAAAAGCATTCTTGATCTTTAACTGGTCTAGGACAGTCAACTAAAGTTAATTTTTGATCATCTTTATCTTTCCTCGCAATGATTAAATTGATCAACCGACCAGCATTTTTAGCCGTAATCTTAATCAACTCATCAGTTTTTCTCAGCAACACTTTTTCCTCTGCTGTTTCTACTACCAAAATCATATCTTGGTCCTGCAAACCTCCTTGATAAGCTGGCGAATCTTGGCTTACTCCCACGACTTTTACCACTCCTATCCTTTTTGGAATGCCCAAAACTGAATAGACAAGAGCAAAGATGATTATTGCTAAAAACAAATTCATCATTACTCCAGCAACTGAAACCAGCAGTCTCACTTTTTTTGGCTGATAATATAACGATCTTTTTCTTAATTTTTTCTTAATTTGCTTAATTTTTTCTGTCACATCGCCAAAAATTCTGACAAAGCCACCGGCAGGAATCCAATTAAGAGAATAAATCGTCTCGCCAACTTTTTTGGCTAAAAGTCGTGGTGGATAGCCTAAACCAAACTCTTGGACCCAAATGCCAAATTTTTTCGCCGCCAAAAAATGACCTAACTCGTGGAAGATAATCAAAACCGAAAGAGCAATAATGAAGAAAATTAGGGATAGCATTTTGGTCAAAATTAATCTTTCTTTAAGTACTCTAACAATTTATTCTCCTTGGATATCTTTTTCTTTTGCTAAAGCTATCTTTTCAATCTCGCCAATGTATTGATCAGTAATTTTTTGTAATCTTTCTTCTTTTAAACGAAACTCGTCTTTGCCAATCTGACTGTTTCTCAACTGTTCCTGAAGCTGATGTCTTGCTTCAGCCCTTACATTTCTCACCATCACTTTCGCCTCTTCTGTTTTTTTGGCTAAAAGCTTGATATACTCTGCTCGCTGTTCTGTGGTTAAAACCGGCAAACCAATTCTAATCACATTTTGGTCAACCACAGGATTAAAGCCTAAATTGGCTTTAACAAGACTATTTTTGATTTCATTAATAATAGAAACATCCCAAGGCTGAAAAGTCAAAGTCCGAGGGTCGGCCACCCCAATTGTTCCTAGTTCAACTAGCCTCATTTTTTGTTGACCACCATAAACCTCAACCTCGATCTTTTCTATCAATCCAGGATTGGCTCTACCTGTCCGCAAAGAAAGAACTTCTTGCTGAAAATTATTAATTGCTGCTTGCATCCGCTCTCTTATTTGATTTTCATCCATTGCTTTTATCTTCCAAAATATTATTTGATTATTAGCGATGCTGGCAACAAATTCAAGGGGTCAATAAGGGATTTGAAAAAATTTAATTTATATTTCAAATCTGGCAAACCGACCAATCTTAATATTTTCTCCAAACTTAACAATATTACTTTTCATCAATTCATTAATTGTCTTTGCCGGATCACGGATATATTCTTGCTTAAGAAGTTCTTTAAGATTTTTTGGATTCATCGCCGCTATCTGTAAACATATTTCTTTAGCAAATTGTCTAAATTCCTCATTTCTGGCCACAAAATCAGTTTCAGACAAAATTTCTACCATTGCTCCTATTTTACCTGTTGAATGAGTATAGGTAGCAATGAAACCTTGGGCAGTTGGCCGGTTAATTTTTTCTTTTGCTTTTTTCAGGGCTTTTTTTTCTAAAATTTTTTTTGCTTTGGCAAAATCACCTTTTGCCTCTTGAAAAGCATTTTTACAATCAATAATGCCCGCTCCTGTCGCTAATCTTAGTTTTTTGATGATTTCAAGATTTGTCTTGTCCATTTTTTCTTGCTTCGGCATAACCTTTTTTCACCGCCCGACCCATTTCAGTAATTAATAAATTAATACTTTTTAAAGCATCATCATTGGCAGGCACTGGATAGTCAACTAAAGTAGGATCAACATTGCTATCAGTAATCGCCACTAAGGCCACTTTTTCCTTTAAAGCTTCTTTGACTGCGGTCATTTCTTTTTTGACGTCAACAATCACTAACGCTGCTGGTAATCGGGTCAAACCCTCAAGTCCCCCAAATAATTTTCCTAAACGATTAATCTCTTTCTTAACTTGTGACTGCTCTTTTTTTGGTCTTTTGCTATAAACGCCTTTTTCCCACTCCTCTTTTAATTTGGCAAGTACTTTTAATCTTTTTTGAATTTCTGGCCAATTGGTCAATGTTCCTCCCAACCATCTTTCGAAAACTGCCCAAGCACCACTTTCTCTAGCTGTTTTTTCAATAATTGCTTTTGCTTGTTTTTTGGTCCCAACAAAAACTATTGGTTTGCCTTCTTTACTCAGACGATAGAGAAATTGACAAGCTTTTTCTAAAAGTTCTTTCGTTTTGATCAAATCAAAAATTTGCCCCCCATCTCGACTGAGATAAAGATAGGGTTTAATCTTGGGATGAGTCTTGGAAACTGTATGACCAAAATGGCAACCTGCTTCCAATAAATCTTGCAAGCTAATAGAGGGGGTAAATTTGTCTTCTGTCTTGGTTTTTTTTGTTTTTTCTAAATTTTGAACTTTTTTGTCCATCCTTCCTCCTCCACCCAGGAAAAGAATTTTCTTCAGGATGGTAGCCTGGATGTGTGTGATTAAACTAACAAGATTATAGCATAAGATAATTAGCAACTCAAAACACCGTTCACTCCTCAACAAGACAAGATTGCTTTTTTGATCTCTTTAGAAATCTCTTCTGGTTTTCGGTCACCATTAATTACCACCGTTGAGGCTTTAAATTTTTTCGCCAGCTCAAGATAAGTTTCTCTCACTTTTTTTAATTTTTCTTCTTTTTCAAAAATGGTTTTTCTCTCTCTTGCTTTTGTAATTCTTGCCAAAGCAATCTTTGGTTCTAAATCAATAAGAATGATCAGATCAGGCACCAGACAAACCTCATTAATTTTTAAAAGCCAATTTTTATCAACAACTAAAGAACCATAAGCTACCGTGGCCCAAAAATATCGGTCAGAAATTACGATTTTGCCTTTTTCTAAAGCTGGTTTGATGACTTTTTCTAAATGATCAAGCCGATCGGCCACAAAAAGCAATTGCAAACTAAGCTGATTCAGATTGAGTTGACGATATAAAACTTTCTCGATTAATCTCCCAACTACTCCTGAAGTATGTTCTTTAGTAAAAACAAAATGTTCAGCCGGCAAATTTTTTTTCAGTGATCTGATTTGCAATGATTTACCACAACCATCAATCCCCTCAAGAACGACAAATTTGGCTTTTCTCTTGATCACAGCAGCTATCTTAACCTTTCTTTTTTTCACTAATAATGATTGACAAAATTTTTTTAATTTTCCTCTTTAACTCTCCCACTGTTCCATCATTAACGATCAAAAAATCTGTTTTTTCAAGACACTTTTTAATATCTCTCCCCAATTTCCCCTGGCCACTTTTAAAATCCTTTTTATCTATTCTTAAAAATTCCTCCCAACTGGGGGGGTCTGACTCTCTGTTTCTTGCCACTACTCTTTGATATCTTAATTTTCTTGGCGCTGTCACTCCAAGCAAAAAAAATTCTGGTTTTGACTTTAAAAAATCAACTTCTGATTCACCTCTGATAGAATCAATAACAATTCTTAAAGATTTTTGTTTTAAAATTAAATTCCAAGTCCTTTGGGCTAAAACTGCTGGTCCAAATTTTTTTCTTAATTTATCCGCCACTTTTTGAAGCTTTTCCCGGCTAATTTCCTCACCCCGTCGTCTTATCTCTTCTCTAATTCGTTCAGACAAAGAACAATAAAAAAATCCCTGATTTTTTAAATAATCGGCGACAACCCCTTTGCCGCCTGCGATTGGCCCGGTTAAACCAATAATCAATCTTTTTTGCTTTTCTGCCATTTTTCTAGTTTCACCCCTGCCTCTTTTAATAAGGTTTGGGCAAATTCATCAGGATATGGTTTTTCAAAAACAATCCTTTTCACTTGGGCAGCGATTAAAATTTTGGTGCAGACAGTACAAGGTTGATGGGTGGTATAAAGGGTGCTTTTTTGGGAAGAAACTCCATAAACTGCACATTGAATGATCGCATTTTGTTCGGCATGAACTGCCCGGCAAATCTCCGCCCTGGTTCCTGAGGGAATTTTTAATTTGTCTCGCAAACAACCAATGTCTAAACAATGAGCCATTCCTTGAGGAGCACCATTATAACCAGTTGACAAAATTCTTTTGTTTTTGACCAAAACTGCCCCAACAGCATGACGCAAACAAGTGCTTCTAGTAGCGACTAATTTGGCTAGCCCCATAAAATAATCATCCCAACAGGGACGGCTCACTTTTTTTCTTGGTTTTTCAGAATGAATTTTGTCTTTCATCTTTGATTTTGTTCATTAAGATACCAAGCTTTTCAGAGACAAAAGCTTATTAAGCCTAAAAATAAAGGATGGGGTTTTTCAAATCTTGACTGAAATTCAGGATGAAATTGAACGCCGATAAAAAATGGATGTTTGTTTTTCTTAAGCTCGATGATTTCGACTAATTTGTTATCAACTGTTGTCCCGGAAATTATCATCCCTGCTTTCTCAAAGCGTTGCCGATATTGGTTATTAAATTCATAGCGATGCCGGTGCCGTTCTTTAATGATTCTTTTTCCTCTTTTGCCTATCCAACCAAATTTGTGATAAAAATAAGCTGCTTGGGTTTTCGGTCTTAACCAGCAAGACCAATCACCCAATCTCATTGTTCCCCCATAATCTTGTTTAAGCATCTTTTTCTCCTGTTCAGGCATCAGATGAATCACCGGATTATTAGTTTGGAGATCAATCTCAGTGGTCTGGGCATCTTTCAGCCCTAAAACATTTCTCGCAAATTCGATGACTGCTAATTGCATCCCATAACACAAACCCAAAAAAGGTATTTTGTTTTCTCTTGCCCAACGAATGGCCTTTATTTTACCCTCTATCCCTCTTGAGCCAAAGCCGCCGGGAACAACCATGGCTGAAATATTTTCAAAAACTGCTTTTGGATCTTTTCCTTCTTCTAATTCTTCACTATTGATCCAGACAATTTCTGGTTGCAAATTGTAACACCATGCCCCATGTTTAATCGCCTCAACCACGCTCACATAAGAGTCACTTAAAGAAAATTCGCCACTAGCATAGTATTTTGCCACAATTGCCACTCTAATTTTCTTTTTGGTTAAAGACACTTTATTGACAATTGCCTGCCAATGTTTTAAGTTTCTCTTCAACTTTCTTTTGATTCCCATCACTTTCAACATCACCTGAGGCATCTTCTGTTGAGCCAAAATCAACGGCACCTCATAAATTATATTAGCATCGGGGGCGGAAAAGACCCTTTCTTTAGGTAAAGCTGCTGCCAGAGCAATTTTTTCTCTTCTTTTGGCATCAACTGGCTTTTCTGCTCGACAAACAATAAAATCTGGAAAAATTCCTAAGGTGTTTAAGGTTAGAACTGACTGTTGGGCTGGCTTGGATTTCATCTCACCTAAGGAAGCAGGAATCGGCAAATAAACAATATGGACGAAAAAAACTCTGTTGGGATATTTAATCTTTAATCTCCTGGCTGCTTCAAAAAACAAAATATTTTGATACTCGCCAACAGTGCCACCCATCTCAATAAAGAAAAAGTCCTGATTCCGAGCAGCTGTTTCCCATTTTTTAATCACCTCCTGAGGAATTTCTAAATAAGCATCGATTGATCTTCCTTGATATTCTAACCGTCTCTCCTTTTCCAAAACCAATTTGTAGATCTGACCAGCAGTCATATAATTTTTAAAATTCAAATTTTGATTTAAGAATCTCTCATAATGACCCAAATCCTCATCAGTCTCTATCCCGTCTTGAGTTACAAAAACTTCTCCATGCTCCATCGGATTCATTGTTCCTGCGTCTTGATTAAGATACATATCAACCTTCATCACCGAGACCCTAAAACCAGCGGATTTAAAAAGAAGGGCTAAAGAAGCGGTGGTGATCCCCTTTCCTAATCCGGAAATTACTCCCCCAGAAACAAAGATAAAAATCGGTCTTTCTTTTGACATTGAAAAATCTTTGGGCAGGCTACTACCAGCTCTCCTGATTTTTTTCCAGGAGCAGGTAGAAGAAACAAATCTTATTTTAAAATTAAGATGTTTAACTTAATTTGTCAACTGGCAAATTTTTTAATCCCTCGGCTAACAGGCGAATTTCTCCAATCTCTGACTAAAGGATGAGCCAGATAATATCTCAATTCCTGAAATCACTCTTAAAGGGAGCGGTTTGTCAGTTAAAATAACAATTTCACTGGTTTCTTCTCCCCCAACCAGGGTCAAGTAATTGTACACTCCTTGGTTAAAAAAGAACAAAACTCCTCTTTGCTCCAAACAGGTACTCAGGATTTTTTTTAACTCTTCTGGTTGGAATCTTTTTTTTATTTCTTTTATCTTTTCTTCATCTGGGTCAAGATCTTCAGTCACATCCCAATCAGTCACCCCCTGAGCAAGCCTAGCCAAAATCTTGGCCCGATAAAAATCAAACTCTAAAGGGGCAAAATTTTTAGCCAAAGTAAAAACCTCGTCTTCAGCGGCGAGAATTCCTGTTAGGGTCCAAAAGCTATCTCTGATTGCTTTTCTTAAGGCATAATATCTTGCTTTAAGAAGCTGTTTTCCCAGAGACATCGTTTTAAGCACCTCTTCCTCCCAGTTCACCCCTTGGGGTTTAACCCTGGAAAAATCCGCCTGGTAAGAGGCAAGAATGTTTTGGCGCAATTTTTCTTGCCCTGGAGGGATTCTCTCGAAAAAAGGAAGCAAATAATATAAGTGTTTTCCTTTGGCAGTTAACCATCGCTGGTAAATAGTCTTTTCCCCTGAAAAAGAGGGAATCAGATTTGAAACTAACATCCGCCTTAAAAGTTCCTCGCTTCCTCCATAGACAGCGACCGCCTCAAGATTAAATCCTTTTTCCACCCAATTGCTGAAAGTCTCGGCTATCCTTGTTAACGGCTTTTCTTTCTCAATCATAATGACAAAAATTATCCCTCTTCGTTTTTTTCATTATCCGAGAGGTGATGACAAATTCCGTTTTCTTTAATCAAGCAGATTTCTAAATCTGGCTCAATCCCTAATCTTGCCTTTGCTTTTTTACGCACCAACCGAATCAGGTTTAAAACATCTTCTGCTTGAGCATTTTTCTCATTAACAATAAATCCGGCATGCTTTTCGGAAATTTTTGCTCCACCAATCCTTTTTCCTTTTAAACCCAAAACTTTGTCAATTACCCAACTCATACTCGGGGTTGGCAACCCCAGTCGGCGACAAGTTTCTTGATCTAGATTTTTAAAAACACAACCGGCAGAGTTTTGTGGTTGATTTTTGATCTTAAATCCACCCCACTCTTTAATTACCCAGCAAGCTTTTTTCACTTCACCCAGGTACAAAGACAAAACTACCGACAAAATAATTTCACCACTAGTTTGAAATCGCGATTGATCATAATCAAACTGGCACTCGTTGTTAACAACAGTTTTTATTTCACCTTCAGGATTAAGAACTTTTACCTCTTTGACTACCTCACTGAAAAAATGGCTGCCACCGTGGATATTGCCAAAAACTGCTCCGCCGATTGTCCCTGGAATTGCCACAAACCATTGCAACCCGGTAATCCCTCTTCGTAAAAGTTGATCGATTAAGCGTCCAAGGGTCACCCCGGAGGCCACCTCAACTTCAATTTTTGGACAATGACTTTCGTCATAATCAAAATCCTTAAAGGTTATTTCTTTTTTTCTTAATGGTTTAAGCCGGGGAAAAATTATTTCTTTTTCTTGCTCAACTTTAAATTTTGGACTGTAACTTTGAACCTTGAACCCTGAATCCTGAACTCTATTAATTATCACCACTCCCCTCACCCCTTTATCAGAAATCAAAACATTACTCCCTCCGCCTAAAACAATAAAAGGAATATCTTTTTCTTTTGCCCAATTAATCGCCCAAATCAAATCATTTTCTCCGCTTGCTTCGACCAAAAAATCAGCCGGCCCACCAATTCTGAAAGTTGTATATGGAGCAAGAAGAACATTCCGTTTAATTTTCATTTTTCCTTTTAAATTATAATATAGCGAGGACAAAATTAAAATTAGCTGAATTGTCAATTAACCTAATTGGCCATTTGCCCTCAGGAACAATCACTGGTTATTTTTTGGCTTTCGCCAAGAAGCCCATTTACAAGAAGGCCAACGACTGCAACCATAAAACATCTTGCCTTTTTTCGTTTTTCTGATCACCGCCGGCGCCCCACAATCTGGACAGCTAAAATTTGTTTGTTGAAGATAAGGCCGGGTGTAGCGACAATCAGGAAATCGGGAACAGGCAATAAATTTGCCAAACTTGCCTATTCTAACCACTAATTCTCCCTTTTGACACTCCGGACATCTTTCGTCAACTTTCTCTTCTTCGACTTTTACCCGCTTTGAATTTTCTTTTGTCTTTTCAATTTCATTAATAAAAGGCCGCCAAAATTCAGCTACTGTCTTTGTCCACTCCTTTTTCCCTTGAGCAATCAGATCGAGATCGTCTTCCATTTGAGCAGTAAATGGAAGATCAATGATTTTGGGGAAATATTCAACCAAAAAATCGTTGACTGCCACCCCCAATTTGGTTGGTTTAAATTTACCTTCTTCTTTTTCCACATACAGCCGTTGTTGAATAATCGAAATAATGGGCGCATAGGTTGAAGGCCGACCAATTCCTTCTTTTTCTAAAACAGCAATTAAGCTTGCTTCGTGGTAACGCGGTGGCGGTTGAGTTTGATATTCACTAATACCTAAAGCCAAATAATCTAATCTTTCTCCTTTAACCAGTTTTGGCAGTTCGATCTTAAGAAAAAATACTGGATATATTTTAGTAAAGCCATCAAAGAGTAATCTTGTCCCGCTCGTTTTAAAAAGATAATCACCATCCTTAATCCAAACATTGGTAATTGCTAGTTTTGCTGGTTGCATTTGACAAGCTAAAGCTCTTTGCCAAATTAAGCGATAAAGACGGCTGGCTCTCTGATCAAGATTTGTTGGCTTTTCCAGATCTGGTTTTGTTGGCCTGATTGCTTCATGGGCTTCTTGGGCTAATTTTGATTTTGTTTTATATATTCGCGGCTTTAAAGGCAAGTAATTCTTGCCGAACTTTAATTCAATCACTTTTCTCAGTTGACCAATGGCGGCAAAATTTAAGTTGGTCGAATCAGTGCGATGATAAGTGATTAAACCTTGTTCATAAAGTCCTTGGGCGATCTGCATTGTTAACTTTGAACTCCAAGAAAATTTTCTGGCCGCTGTTTGTTGCAAGGTTGAAGTAGTAAACGGTGGTAAAGGCTGTTTGAAAATTTCCTTTTCTTCTAAGTTTTCGACAAAAGGGGTTACCGACAAGCTTTTAATTACCACCAAAGCTTTATCGGCAGTGTCAAAAATAGTTTTCACCACTTTATGTTGACCAGCGAAAAGTTTTTTTGATTCAGTTTTTTCTACTGATTCATCTTTAATTTTCACCAATTCAGCAGTAAAATCTTTCTCTTGTTTTTCAAAACCAGCAAAAATTCGGTAAAATTTTTCGCCTTTAAATCTTAAAATTTCTCTTTCCCTCTCAACGATTAACCTTAAGGCAATTGACTGAACCCTGCCCGCTGATAACCCCCGGCGGACTTTTCGCCACAAAAGTGGTGACAGCTTATAACCAACAATTCTATCCAAAACCCGTCTTGCTTGTTGAGCATTAACCAAATTCAAATCTAAAGACCGTGGATTTTCTAAGGCCTTTTGAATTGCCTGAGGAGTAATTTCATAAAAAACTATCCGGACAAATTTCTCATTTTCCCTTTTCTCCTCCTGAAAAGCTTTTTTCTGGGTTAAAACAACCAAATGATAAGCAATGGCCTCGCCTTCCCGATCAGGATCGGTGGCCAAAATTACTTGGTCAGCTTTTTTGACTGCTTCTTTGACTTTGGCGACAATTTCTCGTTTTTGGGGAATAATTTTATATTGTGGTTCAAATTTAATCTCGCCATTTTCTATTACCTTAATTCCGAATCTTGATTTTGGCAAATCTCTAATATGACCCATGGTGGCCAAAATTTGAGCCTGGTCTTTTAAAAAATTACTGATTGTTCTGGCCTTGGTTGGCGATTCAACAACAAATAGTTTTTTCATTTTTAATTCCTCCCCCACTTACCTCCACCCAAATCCTTAATTAGTCCTTTAAGCGTCATTAAAGACAATATACTGCCGACTTTGGCTGTTTCCAGTCCAGTCTCCCGAATTATATCATCAATATATTTTTCTCCCTGATTAAAAAGCTCCCAAATCTTTCTCTCTTCTTCGCTTAAGTCTTCCAATTTGAAATCCACCATCTGGGTCTTAAAGTTTTTTACTCCTAACTCTTCTAGAATATCGGTGATTTCTGTTACTAATTTTGCTCCTTGTTTGATTAAAAAAGAAGTCCCAGAACTTAGCGGTGAAGTGATTGGCCCAGGGACAGCAAAAATGTCTTTTCCTTGTTCAAGTGCTAATCTGGCAGTAATCAGAGAACCAGAATCTTGGGCAGCCTCGGTAACCAAAACCGCCTTAGCCAAACCGGCAATAAGCCGATTGCGAGCCGGGAAATTACCAGGAAGGGGCGGAAAGCCAGGAGGAAACTCGGATAAAACTAAACCAAGAAGGTTCTTTTTTGACCAGCTAATTTTTTCATAAATGTCTCGATTTTCTGCCGGATAAACAACATCCACTCCTGATCCCAAAACAGCGATTGTTTGCCCATTATTGGCTAAAGCAGTCCGATGGGCCACTCCATCTACTCCCCTGGCTATTCCCGAAACAATGACCAAATTTGCTTCCACCAATTGGGCAACCAGTTTTTCAGTGACTAACCGACCATAAGAAGAAATTTTTCTTGTTCCCACCACCGCAATTGCCGGTTTGTCAAATAATCTTTTAATTTGAGCCTCAAGTGTTTTTTTGTCAGATTTTAAAAAACCGGCAGCAAGATAAATCACTGGTGGACTTGCCGGGATATTTTTTAAACTTTCCGGGTAAATCTTGTCCATCCAAGTTAAAACTAGTATTGGTTGATCAGGTATTTTTTTATATCTGCCGGTTTTGGTCACCCACCAAAATTGTTTTTTTCTTTCTTCGTCGGCTAAAAAATCATCAATTCTCGACAAAAAATCAGGTAAACTAATTAAAAAATGCCCAGCCATTTTTAAACTTTGAGGGTTAAAAAAATCTTTAAACTGCCAAAATTTGTCCACTATTTTTTCCCCTAAACCAATTGTCAACAAATCCTTTTTAGAGGCTAACCAAGCTTTCTGAGCACTGCCAAAATATTCCAAAAGGAGTTTAAATCTTAATGGTCCAATTCCTTCAAAAAAATTAAACCCAATCCAGTAGGGCAAGTCTTTTTCTTGATTAATACTTTCTAAATGCTCCATCGGGATTAAAAAATTTTGACAAATTTTGACAAATTATCAAGTAATTATTTTTTAATCTCTCGTTAGGAGGAAATAACTTCCTCCTTCTAGGATCGGTGGGGTCGATAAGTTTTGTCTGGCCGGGGTTGAAGGGTGGCAAGGCAACTCTATTTATACCTTTGGTATGGCTAATCTTTTAATTACCTCTTCTAATTTTAACCACTCTATTTTTCTCTGGGGGCGTTCTTTCCATTCAACTTTGTCTTTGGTCTTTTCAGAAACTACCAGGCGAACTGGAATTCCGATCAAATCAGCATCAGCAAATTTTTCTCCAGCAGAAACATCCTCCCGGTCATCATAAAATACCTCCACCCCGGCTTTTAGCAACTCTTTGTAAACTTTATCAGCAAATTTCTTAGTCGCGGATGCCCGCTTCGCGGGATTCCTTCGGAATGGCAAATTAGGAATTAAAACCAAATGGGCAATAAACGGTGCTACCGATTTTGGCCAAATAATTCCCCGCTGATCATGGTGAGCCTCAACGAGACAGGCCATTGTCCGCTCGATACTAATTCCATAAGCTCCCATCCACAAAAGCTTTTGCCGGCCAGACTTATCGGTATAATAACCACCCTGGGGTTTTGTGTAAAAATGATCTTGTTTGAAACAATGCCCCCATTCAAAGCCGGTTTTTTGGCGAAGTCTTCCCTTTTTGCAGCGGGCGCACAAATCGCCATCTTTTGCCTCGGCGATATCGCTCAGCATCTTATATTTAAAGTCTCGACCGTAATTGACATTTATCGCATCGGTTGTTTTTTCTTTCTGCCCACCAATATAATTTTTAACAGCAGGCAATCCCAAATCGCCAACAAAAGTCACCCCCTTAATTCCCCAAGAATGAACCCAACCGGGTTTGGTGCCAAGGCAACGCAAGTCATTTTCATCTGCAGGCGTTAAAGTTTCTGCCCCCAAAACTCTTTTTAATTTTACTTCATTAACATTCTGGTCTCCCCGCAAAGAAGCAATAATAATTCGGCCTTTTTCATCCTTGAAAGCGACATTTTTCAAATACCTCCACAAAGGCTGGCGGTAATGTTTAAGATTGTCTTCCATCGTACAAACCCATTCGGGCTGGGAAATAATCCGAAAAGGCTTTATCTTCTCTTGAGGATTTATCGCTACCCTTTCAAACTCGGCTTTTTCGATATTAGCGGCATAGCCGCATTTATCGCAAACAAAAAAAGTCTGGTCACCCGCCGCCGATTCCAATTGAAATTCGTGAGAAAGGGTGCCTCCAATCGCCCCAGAATCGGCTTCGACCGGAATCACTGGCAACTCCAACCGGTGAGCAATTTTCAAATAGGCATTATAAAATTTCCAATAAACTTCAAAAGCCTGTTTTTCACTCTCCGCAAAACTATAGGCATCTTTCATCATAAATTCTCTGACTCGCATAATTCCTCCCCGCGGTCTTTTATCATCACGAAATTTTTGGGAAAACTGATAAATCAAAATCGGCAGATCTTTATAAGAAGGCCGAAACATTTTTACCAGCTCAACCATCAAACCTTCGGCGGTTGACCCAATAGCAAATTTTGCTCCATGATGGTCGGAAACCACGAGCATTTCCTCACCAAAAGCTTTATCACGGTTTGTTGCTTGCCAGATTTCGATCGGGTGTAAAGTGGGAACAACTACTTTTTGACAGCCAATGGCCCGCATTTCTTCATCAATCACTTCATAAATTTTTTCCCAAACCCTCATCCCCAACGGCAAAAAAGCCCAGCGTCCGGTGGAAATTCGCCTAATAAATCCAGCTTTGTATAAAAACTTGTGACTGGCAATTTTGGCTTCAGCCGGCACAGTTTTTGTGGTTTTGGCAAATAATTGCGAGTAAAGCATTAGCATATTATACAACAAATTGTCCTCCTATTTAGTATCTTGCTTGATTTTAATCTTCTCCTTGTTTTCGCGCCTTAAAGAGAAATGTTAAAATAAATAACATCCCTGAATGATTTTTAAACCTATGAAACCTTTAGCTGATCTAATTAGGCCTCAATTTTTGGCTGAATTTGTTGGCCAAAATCACCTTGTCGGTCCAGGTGGTTTTATCCGCAAACTTTTGGAGAGCAGAATTCAACATTTTCCTTCTCTAATTTTCTGGGGTCCACCTGGTTGTGGTAAAACTACCTTAGCTCGAATTATTGCTAAAGCATTGGCAATTGAGTTTAAAGAATTTTCCGCTGTTTCGACCAAAAAATCACAACTGGAAGACATTTTTGAAAAAAAGGAAAAAGCCCAAAAAGATTTTTTTAGCCCTTCCTCTCAAAAACCAATTTTGGTTTTTATTGATGAAATTCATCGCTTTACCAAAGCCCAACAAGACATCTTGCTGGCGCCAGTTGAACAGGGAAAAATCATTCTTATTGCTGCCACCACAGAAAATCCCTCTTTTACCGTTATTTCTCCCCTGCTTTCCCGTTGCCAAACCTTAATTTTTAACCCTTTAACCAGCGATGAACTTAGAACAATTATCCAAAGAGGGGTAAAAAAATTAGCCAAAAAAATCGAGCCAAAGGCCAAAGAACGGCTAATTCAAATCAGTAATGGTGATGCCAGAATTGCTCTTAATCTAATTGAACAAGCAAGCCAACTTATTGCCCCCAAACAAATAATTCAGGCCAAAATTATTGCAAAAATTGTCTCTTCAACCACTCTTCGTTATGACAGAACCGGCGAGGAGCATTACAACACTATTTCTGCTTTTATCAAAAGTATGAGGGCCTCAGATGTTGATGCCGCGTTGTACTATCTTGCCAGAATGATTAAAGCCGGTGAAGATCCTTTATTTATTGCCAGAAGAATGGTTATTTTTGCCTCAGAAGACATCGGTATGGCTCAACCAACAGCTTTAGTTGTCGCTAATGAGGTCTTTCGTGCTTGCGAAACTATCGGTTATCCTGAATGTGCTATTAATCTCGCCCACGGCGCTGTTTATCTTGCTAAAGCTCCCAAAGACAGATCAGCTTATAATGGTCTTCGGGCAGCTCAAGAAGATGTAGAAAGATATGGCAATCTGCCAATTCCCCTTAATTTGAGAAATCCGGTAACCAGATTAATGAAAGAGATTGGTTATGGTAAAGGCTATCAACCATATCCTGAGAAAAACAAAAATTTGTTGCCTGACCAACTAAAAAAAAGAAGATATTATCTGGTCAGCAAGCATCTTGCCGTATTTAACAGCAAAGTTCACTCCCCGATCCCAAGGGTAAATATGATGAGGAGAAAGCCAATAAAGATCAGGGGGGCCAACCAAAAAGTTAGGCTTTAACTGGCGATAGCCAGTTGTCATCACTGGTTGGGCGAATTGCGATTGAAAAACTTCAAAATCGATCAGGTCTTTTTCAAAATCCAAGTTAATTTTTCTTAACCAGGGAGCAAAAAGTCTAAAAACCCCCAATTTGGTTTTTTTCAAAATTGGATTGGCTAAAGAATAATAACCACCGACATAAACCAGATGTTCATCGCCATAAAATTTGCTGGGAACAAAATTTGTTTGTTCTACTACCACCACAAAAGGCGAGGCAGGATTCAAAATGTTTAACCAATAAGTATTATCGGTAAGGAATTTTTCCTTTAATCTTAAGACTAAATTTAGACCAGCAATGGTTTTGATTTGAGAAAAACGTCGTTGATCCTCGCTTTTTAAAAATGGTTTTACTAATTTAAAACTTTGAGGAAAAGGCAAGGCAAGAACCACTTTTGGAAAAACAAATTTTTCCCCATTTTTGAAGATTAATTCCCAGCCCTCGCTGGTTTTGGCAATTTTAGTCAATTGAGTTAAAAATTTGATTTTTACTCCTTTTTGTTCCAGTTTTTCGCCAATGGCCAAACTTAAACCAAAAAAACCAGTCTTGGGATATCCCAATTTGAAACTCCTTGACTTAAACCTGGCCCAAAACCAGCTTAAAGAGACTTTATCCCAATAATCTTGACCAAATTTAGCCAAAAGCAGCGGTTTTAAAAGGGTAACAAAAGCTTTATTGCCTACCAATTTTGGGAGCCAGCTAGCTGCAGTTACCTCATCCATTTTAGACAACCAACAAATCGATTTTAAAAGAACTGTTCCTAAACCGAAACGAATTCTTGAAAGAAAATCCAGGTGGGGAAATCGCAAAACATCAATCGCAGTTGAGAAAGGCAAGACTTTTCCTTCCGACAAAACCGAAGTTTTGGGAGAATAAAAATTAATTTCTTTTCTTAAGCCTAATTTAGCCAACCAGTCTAAAAATGACTTGTCACCCCAAAAAAGATGATGATAAAAAAAATCACCATACCACAACCAACCTCTTTTTTTAAACCCAGCCGCCAGTCCGCCTAAAAATTTTTCTTTTTCAAAAATTGTTACTTGAAAACCTTTGTCAGCCAAGTGATCAGCTAAACTTAAACCAGCTAATCCTCCCCCAATGATCGCTATCTGGTTAACCAACCATTTTTTGTTTTTCATTTTGTTTCCTCTCCTGCCTCTCTGCTAATCAGCTGAAAATATTTCTCAAGAATTGCTTTCGCCACCGGCGCTGCTTGATAAGCACCAGAGCCGCCTTTTTCCAAAAAAACTGTCATCACCATCTGGGGTTCATCGGCAGGAACAAAGGCAGTAAACCAAGCATGGGTGTTATTGCTATCATCGTCGATCTCCGCAGTCCCGGTCTTACAACCGACCTGGGGCTGAAAATCAAAAAAAGGAAAACCAGTCCCTCCGGTTGAACAGGCCTCAATCATCCCCTTTTTAACCAAATTTAAATTTTCTGGTTTAATTGACAACTGGAAGCAGTCTCTTTCCGACTTACTCTGCTCTTTTACTTTGTCTTCTAAAATCAAATGGGGCCGACAAATTTTTCCTCCGTTGGCAATCGCTGCTGTGGCCACGGCCACTTGTAAAGGCGTCATTGTTAAATCACCCTGGCCAATAGCCAAATGATAAGTGTTACCCAAAAACCACTCTTCTTTTTTAACTTCCCTTTTCCACTCAGGCGAAGGCAAAATCCCAGTCACTTCGGCTGGCAAATCAATCCCCAAAGTCTTTCCCACCCCAAAACGGCTTGCCCATTTCACTATCTCTTCCACGCCAATTTTTTCTCCTAATTTATAAAAATAAATGTCATTTGATCTTTTGATTGCCTTGACAATATCCAC
>CAZIOQ010000020.1:0-13661 GCA_964540975.1 uncultured Gammaproteobacteria bacterium | reverse complement strand
CCTCAAGATTGTGTTTCTGGCCGATTATAAAATCGTCTGGATCATGGGCAGGGGTAATCTTCACTGCGCCAGTTCCAAATCTTGGATCGACCATTTCCTCGGCAATCACAGGAATTTCTCTACCAACTAAAGGTAAAATTACCTTCCGACCTACTAGGTTTTGATATCTTTTATCATTTGGATTAACTGCTACGGCTGTATCGCCCAACATCGTTTCTGGGCGGGTAGTAGCAATGGTAATAAAACCCTTTTTGTTTTTAAAAGGATAATTAAGATACCAAAGCTTGGTTTGTCTTTCTTTATACTCCACCTCTAAATCAGAAAGGGTGGTCGCACAGCGAGGGCACCAGGAAATATTGCGCCAATCTCTATAAACCAACTTATCTTGATAAAGTTGATAAAAAGTTTCATAAACGATTTTGGTCACCTCTTTGTCTAAGGTAAATTTTTCTCTTCTCCAATCACAAGAGGCACCCAAAAGTTTCAATTGTTGATACATTATTTTTTTATTTCTCTGAGTAAATTCAAAACAGGCTTGATAAAATTCTTCTCTCCCCAGATCAAACCTTGTTTTACCTTCTTTAGCTAATTTTTTTTCATAAGTCACCTGGGTAGCAATACTGGCATGATCAGCACCTGGTAACCATAAAGCTGATTTTCCCAACATTCTTTGATAACGAATGATAATATCCTCAAGAGCAACAAAAAGGGCATGGCCGATGTGAAGAGAACCATTAGCATTAGGTGGCGGCATAATAATGCAAAATGGCTCCTTTTTTTTATCAATTTTGGGAGTAAACCAACCGTTTTTCTCCCAAAACCGATAAATTCTTTTTTCAACTTTTTGAGGAACAAACTTTTTTTCCATCTGGAGCTATTTTATCATAAACTTAAACTTAATCCTATCAATCTGATATAATAATTTAATGGGCAAGTAGTTCATGTGGTTAGAGGGCCACTCTTATAAAGTGGAGGGTCTGGGTTCGAGTCCCAGCTTGCCCACCAGATACAAAAAGGCCTGGTGCCCGAGAAGCAAGGGAGCGGTCTGCAAAACCGTTAACGTGGGTGCAAATCCCACCCAGGCCTCATAGCAGCGGTCTGTCTCACGGAGCGAGATCTGGCTTCGCCAGACAAAACCACGTACAGGGGTTCGAATTCCCCCAAACCTCAAAAAAGCCCCTTTTCAAAAAGGGGCTTTTTATATATTTTTCAATTGATTAATATTCCATTCCTCCGGGAGCGGAAGAAGATTCTTTTTTCTCCTCTGGTATATCAGTAATCAAAACTTCAGTAGTTAAAACCATTGCTGCCACTGAAGCAGCATTTTGCAAAGCACTCCGGCCTACTTTTAAAGGATCTAAAATGCCACTTTTAACCATTGAACCAAATTCTCCAGTTAAGGCATTAAAACCAAAATCAGTCTCACCTTTGGCTAATTTTTCTTCAATTGTTTTCAAAACATAACCATCGTCTACCCCTGCATTCTTCGCCAGCCATCTTGTTGGCTGTTCTAACGCTCTTCGAACAATTTCTACCCCAATTTTCTCTTCTTCATTCTCCACGGTTAATTTTTCTAAAGCAGCCTTGGCTTTTAAAAAGGAAATTCCACCGCCGGGTAGGATTCCCTCAGCTACTGCCGCTTTGGTTGCCTCGACCGCGTCTTTGACCCTCTCCTGTTTTTCTTTAAGTTCGATTTCGGTCGCAGCTCCGACTTCAATCACTGCTACTCCACCAGCTAATTTTGCCAATCTCTCTTCCAGTTTTTCTTTATCATAATCAGAATCTGCTTTTTCGATTGCTCTCCTAATTTGATTAATCCGGGCTTCAATTTTTGCTTTTTCTCCCTTACCGCCAATAATTCGACAATTATCTTTATCCGCTACCACCTTGTCTGCTCGACCGCAATCAGAGGCTTCAACTGATTCTAATTTCCGACCAGTATCCTCGGAAATTACCAAGCCACCAGTCAAAACCGCAATATCCTCTAACATCTCCTTTCTTCTGTCGCCAAATCCAGGTGCCTTCACCACCAAACAATTAAATGTTCCTTTTAATTTGTTAACCACTAAAGTGGCTAATGCTTCGCCATCAACGTCATCAGCAATAATAACAAAATTTTTCCCCACCTTAACAATATTTTCTAAAAAGGGCAAGATCTCTTGAACAGAAGAAATTTTTTTATCAGTAATCAAAATATAAGGGTCTTCAATTTCTGCCTCCATTGTTTCTGGATTGGTAACAAAATAGGGAGAAACATAACCCTGATCAAATTCCATTCCTTCTTTGTATTCGATTTCAATTTCTAATCCCCGGCCTTCTTCAACAGTAATTACCCCATCCTTACCTACTTTTTCAATTGCCTCGGCAATTTTCCCCCCAATAAGAGCGTCACCAGCAGAAATTGTCCCCACTTGAGCAATTTCTTCAGGAGTTTTAACTGGTTTATGGATTCTTTTTAGCTCTTCAATCGCCACCGAAGTTGCTTTCTCTATTCCTTTTTTGATAAGCATCGGGTTAGCACCAGCAGTAACATTTTTCAATCCTTCTTTAATCATTGACCAAGCAAATAAAGTAGCAGTCGTGGTTCCATCGCCAGCATCATCGTTGGTTTTCGAAGCGGCCTCTTTTACTAACTGGGCGCCCATATTTTCAAAAGGGTCTTGAAGATCAATTTCTTTAGCCACAGAAACACCATCATGAACAACATTAGGAGCTCCCCATTTCCTGTCTAGAGCCACATTTCTTCCCCGTGGGCCTAAGGTGGTGACGACTGCCTTAGAAATTGCCTCAACCCCTTGTAAAATTTTTTGTCTTGCTTCTTCGCTAAAAAGTAATTGTTTTGCCATTTTAACCTCCTTAAAAATTTAAATTATAACTGCCATAATATCGTCAAACTTGACTAAAAGATATTCTTTATCCTCATCTTTAGGTTTATATTCATTGCCAGCCCATTTCTTAAAAACAACTAAATTGCCCTTTTTGCAAGGAGGATTAATTTTTGCTCCATATTCAGTGATCATCGGCTTACCAACCGCCAAAACTTTTCCTTTTTGGGGTTTTTCTTCATGGGTATCGGGCAAGACAATTCCTGAAGGAGTAGTTTTTTCTTCTTCAATTGGTTCAATTAAAACATAGCCAGGGGTAGGTGCGAGTTTGAAAATTGATTTTGCCATTTTACAGCCTCCTTGAATACTTTAAAAAATAACTGGGATTATCACTTTAATGACGAGTCTGATAAATATTTTATTCACCAAAGTCACTTTTGTCAAGTAGTTTTTTATAAAGACGAAGGTATCTTTTTCCTTTATTTATAGGATGAAAGAAAGCAAAATTTTTAGCAATTTTTTCCCTAGTTTTTCGTTGGCTCATATATTTTTTTTGAATCCAAAAGGCAATTGCTTCTAAAATATTAAGAAAAAAAGAATCGTTGAATTCTAACTGGCCTTTAATATCCTGTCTTCGGTTATCTTTAAACCAATTAACTAAGTATTTCTTTAACCAAAATTTGTTTTTGGCAATTAAAGCATAATAAAAATTACCTTTGTCAAACAAAGGTTTTAAAAGCATCAGCTCGTAGGCAACAAAAAGGTTGCGAGACTCTCGAGGTATTTTTAGAGAATCGGTGGTTAGAAAAAGATTCAGACAAATTTTATCCTTAACCAATGAATCATTCGGTCGCCGAAGGCAAATCCCCAAAAACCTGCCAAAAATCAAAAGAGTTGATTGGACGACTAACCGAGTTAACCAAAGTCTTTTTGACTGAGTTAAAATCAGCAAATCAATATCGTCGTTGGGGCTAATATTCTCTGCTCCCAAACTACCGGTCGCCGCCACTAATTTTATCCAGGGGAAAATTTTTAAAAAATTAGCTGTTTTTTGGGCTAATCGCTGTTTTTCTAAAATAATTTTTTTAGAAGACAAGGTTTCAGGAAATGGTAAGAATTCTGGCCAATAATATTGATTTTCTTTTCTAATTACTCCCTTTTTCACTAGCCTATCTAACCAAAAACAAATCTCTTTGAAACTTATTCTTTTGTCAGTGATCAACCTTTGCCAAATTTCTTCTTTTTTTAGCGGAAAATCAAAAATTGAAGCATAAATTAAAGTTTTTAAAATTGCTCTCCTAATATAAAGGGGCCTTGCAAAACTCATTTAGTTAACACAATTAAGGCAATCGATAACGGGAAACGGTCTGGGAAATTCCTTGAATTAAAGTTTGGGTAGCAGCTCGAGGATCGCCTCCCTGGTTAATATTATTAATTGCATCAGCGAAATATTTAATCATTACCTCATTTGGCCCACTGTCGTAAGTAAAAGAACAAAGATACCAAGAAAAAGCTGTCTCCGCCTGATCAATAAAGGGAACTAGTCTTGGATTTGCTTTTAAACTTTGAGCTAAACCTTTAACTGGATAGATTTCTCCGAACTCCCGAACCTGGGAAGCAGCTTGATAAAATTTTTTTAAGCCTTCTTGAGAACCTAAAAATTCTAAGAATTTCCATGCCTCTTTTTGGTGAGGACTTTGTTTAGAAACTCCTTCTACCCAAAAAGTCGCCCAATTTATTTGGCTTAATTCTCCCTCGCCTTTTTCTATTGCTTCTAAGTTGCTTGACTTGGGATCTTGGGGAAGCTTCGGTACCGGAACAACCGCAAAATCCAAATTAGGATTTGTTTCTAAAATATTAAAAATCCTCCAAGAAGGAGCAAAATAAAAAATTAATTTGTTGGTGGCAAAAGAAAATGTTGAAGAGGGCAAAGTTGCGTCCCAAACTCGATCCCGGAGATAGAAAAGGGTATAAAATTTCAAAACATCTTCAACTAACTTGCTGTTAGCTTCTAAGTTTTTAAAATCAACGCCATTTTGAAAAAGCATCAAGCCAACAATATCACTCCAATGATCAATATTATTAGTCGTCCCTAAGGCAACCCCAGCAATTTTAATCTTGCCTGTTTCATCCTTAACGGTTATTTTTTTGACTACTTCCTGCATTCCCCACCAAGTCCGCGGTGGTTGTTCGCCAGCAGTTGCCAGCAGCTGTCTGTTGTAAAAAAGAGCTAAAGTATCAATCATTAGAGGAATGGCATAAAATTGGTTATCGATTTTAAGGGTTCGGGGGATAACAGCAAAATAATCTTTTTCCAGGCCTAAATTATCAACAACTGTTTGAGGCACCGGAACAAGGTCTTCTTTCAAAACTGGTAACCAGCTCTGATGAAATCTAAAAATATCCGGTCCTTGTTTTTGCAAGAAACTGTTTTGTAGTCTTGCTTTATAATCTTGTTTAGACCGAAGTTCATATTTCACTTTTATCTCTGGATTTTGTTTTTCAAACTCCTCTATCAATCCTTGGATAACTGCTTCTTGTTCCCAAAGTCCCCAGTAAGTTAAAACCACTGGCTTAGGAGAAACGAGATTTTTTTTGCTTTTCAAGAAAAAATTTTTGCCTAAAAATCCTAATCCTCCTATCGCCGCTAAAATCAGCAACCCAAAAAGTATTTTTTTTCCCAAGGGATGGCGACTGGTTGGTGGTTCCTCAAAAGAGGCTGTTGGTTGGGAAGGTGGTGAATAAAAAGGAGGTTCTGGCCCGGAGATTGGTGGTCTAGACATTTGACTATCCTCGGCCGGAATCTGATTAGGCTCTCCAGTTTGTGGCGGAAAATCTGTTTCTTCTAAAGTCTGAAGTTGACTAGCAGTTTCTTCTTCAAAACGGGTAGTCTGGGGTAAATTAGTTCCTTCTGGAACAAGATCTTCTTCTTTTTTTATCTCTTCGCTGTTCATTTTATTAATCATAACCCAACTTAACTTATTACGCAACCAATTAAACTATCTGCCTTGTTTCAGTTATTTAACCATTAGCAAATCCTTATCTTTATTTCTTTGTCCCTCGTAAGAAAATTGCCCGCCAAGGTTTATAATATGAATAAAATGATTGTTGATGGAGTAATTCTTCCCCTCGGTAAACTTTCCAATCAAAAATTGCCTTCGCTCCCCAGGCTTTAAAATCGATTTGTTTCACCACTCCTAAAGGTAAACTAGGATCATCAAGATAAAGATCTTCTGGTGGTGGAGTTTGGTCCCAAATTTTTACTTTTGAAATCTCTACCCGCCTGCCATCATTAGTTCCATAAATTTCAAAAATAAGGTGTTTATTAATTTTGTCCACTTTTGCCTGGATTAAAATATGAGAAGAAAGATCGTTTTTAAACTTGAAATCAACTGAAGGAGCAAAAACAGTGGCATCAAAGCCTACTGGCGAACCTTCTTCGTAATAATGAACTCTGTAAGCATGGCTATGTCTTTCGACAATGGGCAACCCAGCATTAAGAACTGCTCTAAAAAGGGTAGTTGACACCTGACAAACACCACCGCCGTCGCCCAAGATCGTTCTTCCATTTTGGATAATATAAGCAGTCTTATAACCAGTTTTGGTTGATATCTCTCCTACTGCCTGATTAAAAGAAAACAAAGTGTGAGGAGCAACTATTTGACCATTAATCTTTTCCGAAGCTAAAGTTAAATTGTGAATCCGCGATTCAGCAGAACCGGAAAAAAACGACTCTCCTCGGCCAAGCAGCTCCACAATCCCAAATTGATTAATTTCTGAAACCCTTATCTCTGGTTTAATTTCGCTTAATTCAAGATCAATAACACATCTTTCAAGGCCTTCTTGGATTAAAGATTCGAGACAATTTAAAAGACTGAAATAAGTTTTCTCTTTATCTAGTCTTAAACCATCTTCTTCAACTGCAAATGCGACCACTTTGCCTTTTTCAAATTTAAAAAGGGCATTTTTTGCCGGTTGGTCAAAATCTTCGGCAAGAATTTTGACATAAGACTCCATCTGGTTTAAATTCCAAGCTTGATCCCAGCCAATAAAATTAATCAGTTGTTTGCCATCAACAACCAAATTCTTTTTTTTGCTGGTCAAAATAATGCTTTTCACTAATAATCTTTCTGCTCTTTCTTTTATTTTGGTTAATTCATAAGAAGAATAATCTTTTCCTAGCTTAATTACTGGAATTTCGATTGCTGAAAAAAAATCCAAAAAGCCTAATTTTTTCTTCACTAAAGCAATTAATTGATTTTTGTTTATTTGTTGACCTTGCTTAGGAGGAGTAATTTTCACTGCTTGACCTTCTAGCTCTATTAAAGGAGGAATTATTGGTTGATTAAAACCTGCAGTCGGCGTTGCTAACTGGGCCATTAACAAAGATTGATCAAAATCAAAAATTAAAGGAAGATTTGCCTCTTGTTTAAGTAACTTTGTTTTTGTTGTCAGATTAGACCAAAAATTTCCTTGACGACCGACCTGAAAAGCTTGTTTGACAGTTTGCTGAGGAAAAAATTTAAGATTGATTTTTTCTCCCAAAAGGCACCAATTTTCTTCATTAGTCTTAAAACAAATTTCTGGTTTAATTGCCGCTAGTTTTTGGCTAATCAATTCTTCTGCCTGAACCTGATTTAAACCGGATAAATCCCAACCTGCTACCTTGACTCCCAAATAAATTTTTTGCCAAAAGACTAACTCAAAAGCAATTACTGCCACTCCGGGAAGGGCAATAAGAAGAGTAACAAAAAATGGCCAATTCCTTCTGATGAATTCCATAATACAGATTTTACCTTATTGTTTTTAAAAAAAGAAAAATTACTCCAGGCCAATTGTTTTGAAGAAAACAATCTAGTTATTGGCTTTTTTCAAGATTGAACAAAGGGCTAAGGATAGCAATATAGCCAGGAGCCCGTAAATTGAAGGCTTTTCTAAATTCTTCTCCAGAAATTGCTATTCGTCCTTTATTGGTTTCGAGACTGACCGAAGCGGTATAACCATCATTGCTGTAAACCACAGAGGCAGAAGAAACACTGGTAAAAGCTCCTCCTGCCTGATCGGCTTTACTCCTTAGCTCATCCATTGAATAAGGGTTGCCGGTGACACCATCAATTGGACATTGATTAATTGTTGTTGGCAAAATGCGGTCATCGCTACCTTGTTTATTTAAAACTAACCAGGCATTTAAAATATCAGCTATTTCTTCTTGGTTTAACCACGGATGAGACCGGCCGCATTTAGCCGAATTAGAGTGATAACTTTTAGTATACCAAGAGCTATAAAACCAAGGAGAGTCAGCTTTGCTTTCCCAAGCCCGAGAGGCGAATCCTTCTCCGCCTTGACCATCAGTAGTATCCCACCCCATTGTGGTTAAATAACCCCCACTAGTAGAAGAATAATAAGTAATTACTTCCTCCAAAATTTGCCCTCTTGTTTGTTCAACTGCCTGACGCCAAGCCTCAGGAGGATTATCAGCTTTGCTTTTAGAAAAAACCTGACAAGTTTCAGTGGTGCAAATTGTTCTCCCTTGGATTTTATATCGGTAGGCATAGGTCCTGGCAGCAACTGCCTGGGCTTTTAGTGCCTCTGGGTGCCAGGAAGAGGGCATTTCCGCAATTCCTAAAAGATAATAATTTTCAAAATCTAAATTGCCAAAGCCAACAACAGCAATCGTCCCTCCAGTATCCTTGTTCACTGGTGTTCTCCCATAATAAGCTTGCAATATCTGATTAGCACTCTGTCCTGCCTCGGCTCGACCTTTAGCCCCGTATTGGCTCATCCCTTTTCTATGGGTCCAAGCACCAAAAGAAAAAGCAGCAAACCAACCACTTCCCGGACTACAATAAGTTGGACTTCCCGGCGGTCCAGAACAAGGAATACTACTGACCGGTACCTCGCCAACACTGCTGGTAAAAGTTCCTGATCGAGCGGTTAAAAGAGCTTTCTGTTTAGCACTCAGGTTAGCAATCACCAAAGATAATTCCCCAATATAATTTTCTGCTTTTTCTATTTCTTTTCTCAAAAAAGCGACCTGGCTTTCTGCCTCTTTCTTTTTCCCTGCCAACCAATTTCGTCTTCCCTCAAGTTTATTTTTGTCTTCTATTAATTTATTAAGCTCCCGAACTAACTTTTCAATTACCTCCTTATCTTTATTAGCCACTAATTTTTGGTAAAAAAGGGCACGAATAAAATAACTGATATTTTGGTTGGCAAAAAAAATAGTTAAACCAGAATAACCTCGCTGATGGATATAGAACCGGCGAATTCGTTGACCTAAAAGAATTTTTTGAACCTCAAGATCTACTTCTCGGTCAAGAATATCCTTTTCAAGATTGTCAATTTGTCTTGAAGCAGAATTAACCATTTGTTCAAAGCGTTTAACTTGGGTCTCGAAGTCCTGAAGGGTTTCTTTGTTTTTTAAATTAGCGCTTTCATAAAGACCCAAGACCTGAGAACACTCATTAATAAACCGATCACATTCTTCAATACTCCCACAATCTTTTCGGCACTCAGCGGCAAAAACTGCCTTTAAGCTAAAATTCAAAAAAAAGGTTAAAAAAATAAAACTTTTCCCCCATATGCGCCAGAGCGAAAAAAAAGTTTTTCTCATTATCATTATGAACTTATTCTAACAGATTTTTCTAATCTGCCTCTAGCCAAGAATGGTTAGTCCCCAAACTTTCCTGGCCCCATTTTGTTTCAACAATCTAGCGATTGTTCTTAAAGTTGTCCCGGTGGTCCAAACATCATCAAAAATCAGAAAATTTTTGTTTTTAATTTTAGCCAGGGAAGAGATAGCAAAAGCTTCTTTAAGATTAGTCTTTCTTTTTTCCTGATCAAGACTAGCTTGCGATCGGGTCCAACGAACTCTCCTTATTAATTGCGTATCAACTGGGATTTGGAAACAAGAAGCAATTTGTTTAACAATACTAGTTAATTGATTAAAACCGCGCCATTTTAGCCTAGTGGGAAATAAAGGCACGGGAATTAAAACAAATTGTTCTTTTTGCCAATAGTTAACAAGGTCACGATTGAATTCCAAACCAATTTTAACCAAATGCGACCAAGCTTCTTCTATCTGGGAAACTAATTGATATTTATAATCTCTCATCATTATGTTTAAAGGTGGTTGATAAGAAAACAAAATCAAAAGACCATTAAGATCAACTTGACGCCGATGATAAGGATGAGTTAAACCCCAAAAAGATGGTTGACAACAAACAGGACAGGTTTGTCTTTGGAGAGGTTTTATCTTTTTTAAACAGGAAGGGCACAGCCAATAACCAATTTTTTGGCAGCCAAAACATTTTTTTGGAAAAAGAAAATCTAATATCGCCATAAATTTATTGATTTATGTTATACTTAAAAGTAAAAAATGGAAAGAGAAAACAAATTGACTTCCTTAAAAAAATTAGGCATTGAGATTAAAGAAGAATATACCATTCCCCCAGAAATCTCTGACTGGCTAGAAACTTATGAAAAAGAACCAGTTTTAACTAAACCAATTACTGATGAAAACGGTCAAGTAATCCTCACCGCTCCTCAACTTAAACCAACAGGAATTAAGCCTCCTTTAAGCCGACAAGAAATGGCTCTCGGTCTGCGAGCAAATTTTAACGAAGCCATCAGATGGTTAACAGAGTGGTGGAAAAAAATTGTAAAAATTACAATTTATCGCCAAAATCAACCAGAATGAATCCTCCAAACGATATTTTCCAATCAATAATTGATTATTTAAGCTATTATCTTGTTCTTGGTGGAATAATTTTCATCCTTTTTTTGGTCCTTGGCCTCTTGGTTTGGGGACTGATAATTTGGTACCGTTGGCGGAACCGAGAAGAAGAGTCATTAAACTCAAGCATCTTTGAAGTTTTACTCCCAAAAGACAATGAAACCAAAATTGAAGCGATGGAACAAATTTTTGCCTCTCTGGCTTCTCTTTACCGAGGTGGCCGATTCTCCTTTCTTAAACATCAGACTCAAATCAGTTTTGAAATCGTTGGTAAGCCTGAAGATATTAGATTTTATTTCATTTGCCCTAACAAAATAAAAGAGTTAGTTGCTAGACAAATCTATAGTGCTTATCCCACCGCGGAATTAGAAGAAACTGAAGAATATAATATTTTTTATAAAAAAGGCAAGGTAGTTTTCAGTTGGTTAGTTAACAAAAAAGAAAATTACAAACCAATTAAAACCTATCGCGAATTGGGCGTTGACCCTCTTTCGGCAATTACTTCGGCCTTAGCTAAATTAAAAGAAAATGAAGGAGCAGTAATCCAAATTATTCTCGCCCCAGCCAATTCGAAATGGCAAGCTGCTGGCAAATCTTATCTCTCATCAATTAAAAAAGCTGAATCAGATCCTCAAAAAGCTGCTTTTAAAGTCAGTGCTCAATTTTTGGAAGCAATTGAGAATAAGTGCAGCAAGCCTGGTTTTGAGACCACGATCAGAATTGTAACGGTTGCTGCCACTGAATCCGAAGCAAAATCTCATCTTTCTAACATAAAAACCGCTTTTGCTCAATTTCAATCTCCCTGGAATGAATTTACCAGTAAAAAAATAAGATTTAAATATGGGTTTATGATCGATTTTATCTACCGCTACCAACCAATTTTTTGGGGCCTGAGTAATAAAAAAACTATTTTAAATAGCGAAGAATTAGCTAGCATTTTTCATTTTCCCAACAAAATGATCGAGACTCCAGAAATTAGATGGCTTAAGGCTAAAAGAGCGCCAGCAGCTAATGAGGTTCCCTTAAGCGGCCTTTATTTAGGGAAGAATATTTATCGGGGAGTAGTAAAACCAATCTATATCAGCCATGAAGACAGACGAAGACATATCTACATTATTGGTAAAACCGGCACTGGCAAAACAGAACTTTTAAAAGAATTAATTCTTCAAGATATTAGGGCCGGGCGAGGAATTTGTCTTATTGACCCTCATGATTTAGCGGAAGAAATTTTAGAGTTTATTCCTCCAGAAAGAGCAGAAAATGTAATTTATTTTGATCCTTCAAACCTTGAGAGACCAATGGGTTTAAATTTACTTGAAGCCAAAACCGAAGACCAAAAACATTTTGTCGCCACAGCGGTCATTAATTTGATGTATAAACTTTATGATCCTTACAAAACCGGGATTGTTGGCCCAAGATTCGAACATGCAATTAGAAACGCAATGTTAACCGTGATGAGTCAACCAGGTTCAACTTTTGTCGAAGTTGTCCGCTGTCTCACTGATAGCCGTTATGTCCAAGAGCTTTTACCAAAAATCACCGACCCAGTGATTCGCCGCTATTGGACTGACCAGATTGCCCAAACAGCGGATTTCCACAAATCAGAAGTTTTAGATTATATTGTTTCCAAATTCGGTCGTTTTGTCACTAACAAAATGATGCGGAATATTATTGGTCAATCAGAATCAGCATTTGATTTTAGAAAAGTGATGGATGAAGGCAAAATTTTAATTATTAATTTGGCAAAGGGAAAAATTGGCGAAGAGAACTCTTCATTCTTGGGATTAATTCTTATCCCAAGACTGTTAATGGCGGCAATGAGCCGTCAAGATGTTCCAGAAAACCAAAGAAAAGATTTTTACCTTTATGTTGATGAGTTTCAAAATTTTGCTACTCCAGATTTTGCCCAAATTCTTTCTGAAGCAAGAAAATATCGGCTTAATTTAACTGTGGCCAACCAATTTATTTCCCAAATGGAAGAAGAGGTTAAAAATGCTGTTTTTGGCAATGTGGGAACAATTATCTCTTTTAGGGTAGGGGTTAACGATGCCAATTATCTTGCCCGCGAATTTCAACCAACTTTTAGCGAGCAGGATTTGCTCAATGTGGAAAGATTTCATGTTTATATCAAGACAATTGTTAATAACGAGCCGGTTTTGCCATTTTCCATGGATTTAACCAAAAATCTTGAAAGCGAAGCTAGATTTAGAAATCCAAACGTTGCCCAGATGATTAAAAGGTTAAGTGCCTTAAAATATGCCAGACCAAGAGAGATAGTTGAAGCAGAAATTATCTCTCGGGCTAAACTCTAAAGTTCTACTAATTTAAAACCTCTTTTGTTCTCTTTTTTATCACTAACCATTTGTAAATATTTTTCTGTGGTGGAAATCCTTTTGTGGCCAACAATCTTAGAAACAATTTCTAAAGGAACTCCAGCTTCAAGTTGTTGGACAATAAAAGTGTTTCTTAAATCATTAACTTTAGCTTCCTGAATATCTGCTTTTTGAAAAGCACGATTAATAGAAGTTCGAATATTTCTTACTAGTAAAGGTCTGCCGTTTTTAGTGACTAAAACATAATCAGTTTTAACCTCAGGTCTTACTTTTAAATATTGATTTAAGGCAGTTTTTGCTGCCTGATTGAGAGGTACTTTTCTTTCCGGGTGACTCTCTTGACTTCTAATGACTAACTCATTCTCCTGAATATCACTTAGTCTTAAATTAGCCACTTCACTAATCCTTAATCCTGCCTGAAGAATAAGCTCAATAATCACTAATGTTCTTGGATCAGATCGGCAAACATCTCTTAAGGCTCGGTATTCTATTGGTTTTAAAACTTTAGGCAATCCCAATTCAATTTTTGGATGAGAAACATTTCGCGCTGGATCCTGGAAAATTACTCCTTCTTGAAACAAAAATTTAAAAAAACTTTTAATGGAATTAAGTTTCCGAGAAATAGATTTAGCGGTATATTTTTCTTTTTCTAACTGTTTTTTGAATTCCTCGAGGTTTCCGGTGGTCACCTGATCAATTGTTTTCAAGCCCAAACTAAGCAAAAATTTTTCCAACTGATTTAAATCCCCCTCATATGCTATGATGGTG
>CAZIOQ010000019.1:0-4959 GCA_964540975.1 uncultured Gammaproteobacteria bacterium | reverse complement strand
AAAGTTTTTCTAAAGAAGCTTTTTGTTGAGCTAAAGCAATCTTTTGATTTGATAATTTTTCCTGAAGAACCGTTAATTCTTTTTGTTTCTCATCTCTTTCCTGTTTTTGAAAATCATAATTTTGTCTGGTTTCCTCAAGGCGAAAAAGAATTTTCCTATCATTGATCTGGATCACTCTAAAATACTTCATTATTGATAAAAACTGGCCCAAATCTTGAGAAGAAAAAAGCAAATTTAAAGGATTTATCCGTCTAAGTTTATAGTCAACCACTACCCTGGCTAAAAAACTGGCAGAAATCCGATCTAAAGCTTTATCAAGACCATTAATTTTCTCCGAGAGATTAGCAATTTGTTTTTCTAAAAAAGCAATTTCCGCCTCGGTCTGGGCAATTTTTAAAGTTGTCAATTGAATTTGGGAATTCATATAATTAATTTGATTATTTAAGGTTGTTTGTTCATCTCGACTTTTCTTAATCAAATTCTCCAATTCCTGAATTTTATTCTTCAATACTTCTTCCGACTCTTCAGCCTTTATTGGAAATATCAGAAAGCCTAAAAACAAAAATAATCCTAGAAAAACAAAAAGAAGTTTTTTTCTCATTTAAGACGACGGCGAACTGCTAGTAAAGCAGCTAACAATCCCACCAAAATCCCAAAGACTATTTGAATTCCTAAACTTAAAAAAAATAAATTAAAATTAGGAGAAAAAAGAGCAAGACGAGCTAAAAAAGCAATCAATTTATCTTTAAAAAACAATACTAATCCCAAAATCAACCCTCCCCCTAACAAAGGCCCTAAAAATCCATAAGTCATTCCCTCGAGTAAAAATGGCATTTTTATATAAAATCCGCTTCCACCTAAAAGCTTTAAAACTTCAATTTCCGATTTGAAAAGAGTAATTTTCATCCCCACCACTCCCATAATAATTATCAAAACAAGAAGCACCAAAAAAACCAAAATGATCAAGCCAATAATTCTGGTTAAATCAACAAATTTAACTAAAAAATCAATCAGGTCTTTAGGAAAGGCGATCTCCTCAAACAAATTTTTTTTCTGTTCTAATTTAGCCATAATTTTGTTTAGGCTATCTGGATTTTCGGCAGCAATTTCAATTGAGGAAGGCAAAACCTCGGCCGTAACCATCTCTAGAAGTAACGGATTATCTTTATCTAAATTTCGATAAATCTTTAATGCCTCCTCTTTAGAAACATATTTGATATCTTTAAGACTACTTTCATTCTTCAAGGTCTCCATCAACTGATCGATTTCTTCTCTTGGAACATCATCTTTAAGAAAAGCAATCACTTCAGGCCGACTCTCAAAAAAATTAATTACCGAATAAGAAACAATCATCAAAAAAAGAAAAAATGAAGTGGTTAAAAAAACAAAAAATGACACTGAAATTGCCGCTAAACTCTGAAAAGGAGCGCGTCTTAGATGATACCAAAGCCTTTTAAAAGATGACATTAATTCTTTCCTTTCTTATCTTTAATCATTTTACCTTTTTCAAGTTTAATAATCCTTTTTTTCAAAGAATTAACAATATCAAAATTATGAGTTGCCATAATTACAGTTTTTCCTTTTTCATTGGCCTGGACTAAGAGTTTTACTAACTCCCAACCTGAGACGGGATCCAAATTACCGGTTGGCTCATCAGCCATTAAAATTTCTGGCTCGATCGCCAAAGCCCTTGCCAAACAGACTTTTTGAAGTTCGCCTCCGGACAATTGGAGAGGGAAAGCAGTTTTTCTTTCTTCCATCCCAACCAAAGATAAAGCTTCCAAAACTTTTTCTTGACAGGTTTTTTTATCCACATTGGCAATATCTAAGGCAACCGCCACATTTTCCGCAATATTCATCTCTGGAATTAATTTAAATTCTTGAAAAATCATCCCAATTTTTTTCCTCATCTCAAGAATTTGTCTTTTTTTTGCTTTTTTTGTTGGAATATCTTCAAGAAAAACATCACCTTCATCAGGTAAATAATAAGCGGTTATTAATCTTAAAATAGTAGTTTTACCAGAACCAGAGGGACCGGTGATAAAAACAAACTCCCCTGGCTGGATATTAAAATTAATGTGTTCCACGGCAATAATCGAACCGAATTTTTTACTGACATTCTCAAATTTGACTTTCATTCATCAGTCTAAAACTTTTATTTTACCAACATCCATAAGCCAACCAACTTTTCTAGAACTAAACGTTTGGCCCCAAACCTGAACCTTGTGACCAACAAACATATCTAAATCTAAAACTGAAGAAGTTAAATAAGCTGTTTGTGATTCTCCGCCTTCGCGGAGCAATCTGTGTGTCCCTTCGCCTTCATTTCTTTCCTTATTCTCAACTATACCCACAGCAGTATCTTGAAAGATATCATCCTCCCGACCATAAACTTTGCCTTTCTCAACTTTTTCTCCTCGCACTTCTAAAGTTACTTTTTGAGTTTCTCGACTTTGTTTTTGCTGATAAAAAGCCATTCCAAAACCAGTGGCTAAACCCAAAAGCGTAGTTAAAACCATAAAACCTAATTTCTTGAAAAATATCTTATCTGAATCCTGAGGCTCTGCCAAATTTTCAAAATCTAAAGGTTTAATCGCCGTATTTGAATCTAGGAATAATTGAGAGTTTTCTTCCATTTTAGCCTCCCTTAAAAAATCAAATTGATAAATTAAATTATAATTATTTCAGTTTATAAAATTTCTCAAAAAGTTACAACCCTTAAGTTATTGCCATCCTGGCCACTTTCACTCTTAATCTCTTAATTTTAATTCTGCCTGAACAAAATCTTCTAAATCTCCATCTAAAACTGCTTCCACATTACTAGTTTCTAAACCAGTTCTTAAATCTTTAACCATTTTGTAAGGATGCAAAACATAGGAACGAATTTGCCTGCCCCAAGAAGGCAAGAGATTTTCTCCTTTCAATTTTGCTTCCTCAGCTTTCTGTTTTTCTTCTTCAAGCTGCCAAAGTTTCGCCCTCAACATTTGTAAAGCAAGCTTTCGGTTTTGTTCTTGAAATCTTTCTGATTGACAAGAAACAATAATTCCTGTTGGTTTGTGGCGAATTCTCACCGCAGTGGCTACTTTATTAACATTTTGGCCGCCATGCCCGCCAGCTCTAAAAGCCTCAAATTCTATTTCTTCTGGTTTGATACGAATTTCTTTCTCATCTTCAATAACTGGTAAAACCTCTACTTTAGCAAAAGAAGTTTGTCTCAAATTTTGCGCATTGAAAGGAGAAATTCTCACTAATCTATGAATTCCTGCTTCTTTTTTTAACATTCCGTAGGCCTGAAAACCATTGATTTTCATTGTTACTGACTTTACTCCTGCCTCTTCTCCGGCCACCATATCAATTATCGCCACCTGCCAACCCTTTTTTTCGGCATAGCGAAGATACATCCTTTGGAGCATAGAACTCCAATCCATTGCTTCCGTCCCCCCTTGACCAGCATGGATAGACAAAATCGCATCCTGACCATCATATTTGCCAGAAAGATAAGTCTCTTGTTCCAAATTCTTAATTAATTTTTCAATCTGATTAAATTCTTCCTCTAGCTCTTTAATCAATTGTTTATCTTGCTCCTTAATTTCTTCTGCCAAATCAATGCTAGAATTGATCCTCTCCTCTAGATTGTTGATTCCTCTAATTTTCTTTTCGATCCTGGCCATTTCCTCCATAATCTCGCCTCCTTTTTGGGGATCACGCCAAAAATCTTCTGCTTGAGAAATTTTTTTTAATTCCTCAAGGCGCAGTTTTTTTTCGCTTAAATTCAAGTCTTCCTTAATCCTAGTTAGCTTATTTTTTAAATCTAAAAACTTATTTTTTAATTGATTCATTATTTAACCTCCTCTAATAAATCTTCGCAAACTTGCTTAATAACTTCTCTTTGAACCTCCTTTTTCTGTTTTTCTGGAAAACCAGTTATCTGATCAGTTGCCTCCTTCAATGTCTCTCTGATTTCTTCTTTAACAAGAGTATCTTGAATAATCTGAGTACTTTGCCTAATTATCTGTTCCTCAAAAATCTTCCGAAACTGATTTTTACTCTCTTCAGGAATAAGATCGACTATTTTTTCTCCTGTTTTAACTACTGGTTCTGGTAAAAATCTTTCGATGTTCTCTATGATCGAAGCTTTTTCGCCTTTAACCTTATCAAAATCAGGGTGATTTCCATATTTGGTACTAGTTTTTTTAAAAAGCCACCAAAAGCCAAGGCCTGTTAGAGTTAAAAACAAAATTAGTCTAAAAATCATCTGAGAATCTGTTTTTAGTTTTTTCCCCATATGTTTTATTTTATCATTTTAATAACCCTACTACTCTTAATTTTTCATAAATCAAGAGAGCCAAAAACAAAGATATCCCATTCCTCCAATTTCTAGAGAAAAAAGAGTTTTTAACTTTGGGAGTAGGTATAAATTAGAATCAAGACTTTTTTAATTTAGGCATAGTTAAAATTCCTTAAAAAAATTTGACAATTTCTTCCTGGCGATAAATAATAGTTCTAATGTATCTACCCAAAAAACTTGCCTGGCTGATTTTTCTTCTTCTTTTATATTTTGATCTAAGTTTAACTTGGTTTGTCGCCGGCAAAGAAGGTAATCCCTTATGGCAGTCTTTGGTTGTCAAATACGGCTTTGGTCTAGTTGGTCTTTTGATAATTCCTCTTTTGTTTTTGTCTTTTATGGTCTTAATCAAAGTTGCTGCCTGGTTTGTTACCAAAGTCGATAAAACGCCAGACAGTGAGGAAATTCTTTTCACTGCTTTAGTAATTATTTACGCAACCTATGATTTCTATTTATTATTTTTGCTTCCCCGCTTTGGCTATTTAGGCACCAGAAACCACCGGGTTTTAATTCCAGTTTTAATTATTCCCGCAATAATTTATGCTTTAGTTGCCCAATCTTTGGCAAAAAAGAAAAAATGAAAAAATTCCTGTTTGTAATCTTTTTATTAACCC
>CAZIOQ010000018.1:0-3163 GCA_964540975.1 uncultured Gammaproteobacteria bacterium | reverse complement strand
ATTTTGCTCCCAGTAAACTTTGCCGTCTTTCATTTAACTCTTCATTTAACTCTTCGACGCTTAATTTTTTTAACCGTTCTTTTTCTTGAGTTTTCATTTTTTGTTAAGCTTACTCTTTTTTAATAATTTTTGTTGGAAAAGGAATTTTATCAGCCGCTCGTCTTAATGCCTCTTGGGCAATTTTTTCCTCCAAACCTCCTAACTCAAACAAAATCCTCCCTGGTCTAATTACCGCGACATATTTCTCAATATCACCTTTGCCCCCACCCATTCTCACTCCAGCTGCTTTTTTTGTCACCGGCTTATCGGGAAAAATCCTCACCCAAATCTTTCCTCCTCTTTTGGTAAAATTACTAATTGTTTTCCTTGCTGCTTCAATCTGATTGGCAGCAAACCAACCAGAACCCAAACTTTTAAGGCCAAATTCACCAAAGGCCAAGCGATAACCAGAAGTTGCTCTTCCTTTTATATTATCTCTAAATTGTTTTCTGTATTTACTTTTTTTGGGGGCTAACATAATTTATGCTCCTTTATTGATATAAACTTTAATTCCAACATAACCTGATCTAGTTAAAATTGGTACTTCAGCATAATCAATTTTCGCCCTGATGGTGCTTAAAGAAACTTCTCCCCTTAAAAATTTTTCTTGTCGGGCAATTTCAATGCCGCCGATTCTTCCTCGAAGAACAATCTTAACACCTTTAGCACCAGCGGTCATTACCCGATCCATCGCCTGATTAACTACCCGACGGTGAGGCATTCGTTTTAAAATTTGATTGGCAATTCTTTGGGCTACTACCTGAGCTGAGAGATCAGGATTTTTGTATTCTTCTACGATCAACTCTAAATTTTTATCCGGATTTTTAATGGAAACTACCGGAATCAAGGCAGCTTTCAACTCTTCCATTCCTTTACCGCCTCGGCCAATCACCAAACCAGGGCGAGTAACTACCAAAGTGATCTTTATTCTTCTGTTAAATCTTTCAATCTTAACATTCACCAAACCGGCTGTCTTTAGTTTTTCTTCTAAAAGTTGCCTAATTTTTAAATCTTCCATTAATAACGACCGATAGTCTTTCTTCTTAGCAAACCATTTAGATTGCCAGTCAACTCCAATTTTGGTGTCTCCTAGCCTAAAAGCAATCGGATTAACTTTTTGACCCATTTCTTACCCCTTCAAGTTCAACAATTAAATGACTCATTCTTTTTTGAATTATACCGCGATTAAATCTGAATCCATGAGATCTGTCTACTCTTTTTAAACGTGGTCCTTCTTGAACTAAAATGTTTTTAAAGGTCAAAGAACCTTTTTTCAGTTGAAAATTGTGTTGAGCATCAGCAATTGCTGTTTTAATTGCTTTGATCAAAAATCTGGCTCCTTTTTTATTTAAAAATCTTAATCTTTTTAGACTTTCTTCTGGAGAAAGATGGCTGATTGCTTCCACTACTAATTTTAATTTCCTGGGTGAAATTCTTAAATATTTTGCCTGGGTTTTGACCAAAACCCTTTCTTCTTTTTTTTGAATTGGTTTTTTAGTCGTTAATTTTTCCTTAGCCATTTTTAGGTTTTTTCTAAGATCCTTTTAACTATTTTTCCGTGGCCTCTAAATGTTCTAGTTGGGGCAAATTCTCCCAAACGATGACCAACCATATCTTCGGTAACAAAGACAGAAATAAATTTTTTGCCATTGTGGACTAAAAATGTATAACCAATAAACTCTGGTGGAATCTGAGAATCTCTAGCCCAGGTTTTGATTGGTTCTTTTTTTCTCTCTTGGGCCATCTTTTGCACTTTTTTAATCAAATTCTTATCAACAAATGGTCCTTTTTTTGAACTTCTCGCCATTATTTTCTCCTTTTAATAATTAATTTATCAGAATATTTTGGTTTTTTTCTTGTCTTTTTACCAAACGCAATTTTGCCCCAAGGTGTTTTTGGTGATTTCAAGCCAATACTGCTTTTTCCTTCACCGCCACCATGGGGATGGCTGGCCGGATGTTGAGCTACTCCTCTCACCGTTGGTCTGATTCCGCGATGTCTTTTGTCACCTGCTTTTTTTAATTTAATTGTATTCCAAGAAATATTACTTAACTGGCCAACTGTTGCCATCGCTCTAGGAGAAAAAATTCTTATCTCGCCTGAAGACATCTTGACAACGATTTTATTTTTTTCTTTGCTTTGAATAAAAGCGGCGGTACCCGCACTTCTTGTTACCTGGCCACCCTTGCCTGGAACCAACTCTAAATTATGAATTGGTACCCCAACAGGAATATTTTTCAGTAACATTGCATTGCCCACTTTAACCTCAACTTTATCACCAGCAATTACTTTATCACCAACATTTAGCCCTTCTGGTCTTAAAATAAATCTTCTTTCGCCATCGGCATAAAGCAACAAAGCAAGATCAACATTTCTATTAGGATCGTACTCAATCCGCTCTACGATTGCAGGAATAGCTTTTTTGTCTCTTTTCCAATCAACTTCTCGTAAAAATCTTTTTTGTTCACCGCCTCGATGCCTAATAGAAACTTGACCACTTGACCGGCCAGCTTTTTGTTTTTTAATTTTGATCAGTCTTCTTATTTTTCTTTTAATTTCTTTATTCATTTCTTTTTGCTTGATTCAACGAGTAATTCCTTTATTTTCTCGCCAGCAGTTAAAAATACTAAAGCTTTTTTTCTCGCCGGCAATTGATAACGTTTTCTTTTGGGAAGACTAGTTTTTATTTTTCCTTTAAGCTGAAAGGTATTAACTTTGTCCACTTTTACCTTAAAAAAATCCTCAACCATCTTTTTAATTCGACCTTTGGTTGCTTTTAAAGGAACCCAAAAATGGTAGATACCTTTGTTCTGGTCACTGACTGCCTTCTCACTTAAGATCGGCTCTAAATCAAGAAAGTCTGGTAATTTTTTAATCTTTTTGTCCATTATTCTTTTTGACCAAACTATTAAAATATTCGACTGCTTTTGGATCGAGAAGATAAAAATCTTGATTTACCAATTGATAGATATTAGCCTGCGGTGCTTGAATCAAACTAAACTGTCTTTTGTCTTTTAATTTTTTAAGATTTTTTATCCCTCTTAATTGATCGGAAGAAACGCCGGCAATTAAAAGACAAATTTTTTTACTTTCTTTTAAGAAATCGGTCTTGGATAATAATTTT
>CAZIOQ010000017.1:0-20712 GCA_964540975.1 uncultured Gammaproteobacteria bacterium | reverse complement strand
GGGTCAGATAGTAATTTTAGAAAATGAAGGAAATATCTCTTTGATTTCCCGCTGGCCGGAAGTTCATATTGTTATTGCCGGTTGGGAGAAAATTGTTCCCACGCTTTCTGATGCTTTAAAAATTGTTCAGGCTTCAGCAATTTGGGGAACAGGTCAAGATTTTCCGGTTTATGTTTCTATTATTTCTGGACCCTCAAAAACCGCAGATATTGAAAATCAAACGATAATCGGCGCTCAAGGAGCCAAAGAAGTCGATTTGATTTTGTTAGACAACGGTCGGAGCAAAATCTTAAAAGCCGGATTTGGGGAGCTTTTGTATTGTCTAAATTGCGGTGCTTGTTTGGATTTTTGTCCGGTTTTTCAGCAAATTGGGCCGAATTATGGGGATAAATATTTAGGTTCTCGAGGAATAATTTTTGCCGGTTTGTCTGAAGGCCTTAAAAAAGCCTTTAACGCTAATTGTTTTGCTTGTACTTTATGTTCTTTATGTTTCCAAAATTGTCCGGCAAAAATTGATTTACCGGAAATGATGAAAAAACTAAGAGATTATATGAGTCGAGAAGACATCCAGACAAAAGAAAATCAAGAAATGATTAGCAAAATTCGTCAATTTAACAATCCTTTTGGTAAGGTTGAAAAAGGGAAAGTCCCTCAAAAACTTTATTGCTGCTAAATTTTATTCGCTTGTTACTCCATCAAATTCTGGAGCGTCGGCGTCTGCCTCTGCTTTCGTTGCTTTCACCACATCATGGCGATGATGGGGAGGAGCATAAATAGTGTAAAGTTTTAGCGGTTCGCTGCCGGTATTAACAACATTATGTTGGGCTCCGGCAGGAACAATTATCGCATCGCCATCTTGTACTAAATATTCGTTACCATCAATAACCACTTCCCCCTCGCCTTCTTCAAAGCGGAAAAACTGGTCGTTTTCCGGATGAACTTCCATGCCAATTTCTTCATCCGGTTGCAAGGACATTAAAACCAACTGAAGGTGTTTACCGGTATACAAAACCTGGCGATAATTGGTATTGTTTTCTGTGGCCTGTTCAATATCAGTATGATAGCCTTTCATTTTTTTCACCCCCTTTAGTCTAAGGGTAGTCTAAATTGGGATTTAAATCAAGGAGCAATTTCCTCTTGACATCTGGAGCCATCGCAGTATAATGAATATATATTCAAAATTAGGAGAAAGGAGGTGAAAAATATGCCAAGATTTGACGGAACAGGTCCTTGGGGTTTGGGTCCCGGCACTGGCTGGGGATTGGGTCCTTGCGGCGCTGGTTTGGCTTGGAGAAGAGGTTGGGGTCGTGGATTTGGTTGGCGAAGGTTTTGGGGTTATCCATATGGAGCTTATCCATATCGACCTCAAATAACCAAGAAAGAAGAAGAAGAAATACTAAAAGATGAGGAGAGAGATTTAGAAGAAGAATTGAAAGCCATTAAAGCCCGTTTAGCCGAACTCAAAGGACAAAAATGAAAATAGCAGTAAGTTCGAATGGGAAAAATTTCACCGATAATGTTAGTAAGGTATTTGCCAGATGCTCCTTTTTTATCGTTGTTGAAATTGAGAATGGAAAAATAAAAAGTTTTCAGGCGATAAAAAATGAAAGCGAAAATCAGATGGCTGGAGCCGGTATTTCAGCCGCTCAACTGGTGGCAGAAAAGAATACTAAGGCGGTAATAACGGGCAATGTGGGTCCGAGAGCTCTTGATGTTTTAAAGCAATTCAATATTGAGATTTATCAAGGGAAAGGGAAAGTAAAAGAAGTAATTGAGAAGTTTATTGAAGGAAAATTAGAAAAATTTGAATAAAATAATATGAAAATTGCTTTCGCGACAGACGGTAAAAATCCGGAAGCAGAAATAGCTTTGCATTTTGGAAGAGCAAAGAATTTTTTGCTTTACGATACAGGAAAGGGCAGTTTTGAGGTTTTTGAAAATCCGGAGATTAAAGGAAAGGGACTTCCGCCAGATTTTTTAAAAAGACAAAATGTTAAGGTAGTTGTAGCTTTTGGTTTGGGTCCGATGGCTTTTGAAAAATTCAAAAATTACAAAATTGAAGCATTCAAAGCAATTGAAGGGACGATTTTAGAAAACATTGAAAAATTTAAAGAAGGCAAATTGAAAAAATTATCGAAAGAAGATATTTTTTAACCCTGAAAATTATAGTAAATGATGAAAAAAAACAAGCTAAAAAATCAATGCATAACCCTATAAAAATTGATAAAATAAAGTCAGTAAAGATCAAGATTTTCACTAATATAGAAAGAAAGTGAAAACTGCCATGGAAAACTTAAATCAAAAGCAAACGCCACCTCTGAGAAATAATTCCCCAGAAATAAAGGTTCAGACAACCCATAGGGAAATTGACCTACCTAATGAGAAAAATGTCGGTCATCTAATTGGTCATATAGTATATATTGCCTTATATACTCTGCTAATCGTATTTTCCATTCTTTTCTATAATTCGGCTAATTTATTAGCACTAATATATGTAGGATGGATAACTTTGGTATTTGGAATAATTATTTTATTGAGTTCAAGTCAATCGCGTAAGAAGAGTCGGGTAACAGAAAATGAGGTCAGCAAAGAAATTTTTGTAGAAAGCGGTTTGTATGTCTTTGTTCGCCATCCGGAATTTTTGGGTCATATATTGATTATTTTTTCATTGATACTCATAGCGCCACACTTGATCAATTTGGTTATAGGAGCAATACTGACTCTTTTGTTATGTTTGGCAATGATAGAAGAAGAGAAAAGAAATATAAGAAAGTTTGGCAATGCATACAGAGATTATATTCAAAGAGTTCCGAGAATAAATTTATTAGCTGGAATGGTCAGGAGAATGTGTAATAAGAAAAGTATAAAAGGGATTAAAAATAATAATAAAATTAAAAAGTAGACATGGGAAATGTCCGCGAGGAACATAAACTATGAAAATTGTAATCACTGGAGGAAAAGGAGGGGTGGGGAAATCAATGGTGGCAACTTCTTTGGCAGTAGAATTTGCCAGAGAAAATAAAACTATGCTCGTGGATGCGGATGCTGAATGTCCCAATGACCACCTTTTACTTTCCGTAAAAAGAAAAAGGCACGCCATCGTTTATCAGCCAATTCCTAAATGGAATTTTGATAAATGCACAAAATGCGGCAAATGTGCTCAAGTTTGTAAACAAAATGCTATTGTTTTTGTTAAGGAAAAATATCCCGCCTTTGTAAAAGATGTGTGTATTGGTTGCAAGGCCTGTGTTGTCGCCTGCCCTACCGGTGCGATAACGGAAAACAAAAAAGAAATTGGCACGATTTATACTGGTAAAAATTATAAGGTAAACCTTGTCTCTGGCGAACTAAAACTGGGAGAACTTGCTTCTGGCGAAGTCGTGGCTGAAGTAAGGAAATATTCTGATAAAATTAATGAAAAAATAAAAGCCGAGGTGGTTGTTATTGATTCTTCGCCCGGGATTGGCTGTCCAGTGATTGCTTCTTTGGTCGGGACAGATTATATTGTGGCGGTAACCGAGCCAACGCCCTCTGCTCTCTTTGATTTAAAGAGAGTTTTGTATTTGGCTAATCATTTTGGAATTAAGCATGGGATTATTATCAACAAGTTTGATCTTTCAGAGGATTTTTGTTTGAAGATAGAAGAATTTGCCCGAAAAAAGAAAATTCCCATTCTTGGTAAAATTAATTATGGAAAGGATTTTCTTAATTCGACGATTGAAATGAAGCCGGTAACAGAAATCAATTCTCGATATCAAAAGTTATTTCAAGAAATTATTAGCCAAATTATCAAAACAAAATGAAAGAAAAAATAGCTTTAGTTTCTGTTTCGGCTAATGTTGTTTTAGCGGCGGTAAAAATTACCGTTGGTTTGCTTTCTTCCTCAGCGGCAGTTTTAGCCGAAGGCGTCCATTCTTTTATAGACATTTTTTCTTCAGTTGTTAGTTTTTTTGGGATTAAAATTGCTCGCAAACCGGCTGACGAAAAACATCCTTATGGCCATTTTAAATTTGAGGTTTTAGCCGGAGTAGTAATCACGATGATCCTTTTAGCTACCGGATTGGGGATTATTTTTGAAGCTTATAAAAAATTTTTTTCTCCTTCTTTTATTAATCTTAATTGGCTGGTTTTTGGAACGATGATATTTTCGGCAGCAGTAAATGAAGAAGTTGCCAGGCTAAAAATTAATTTTGGGAAAAAGGAAAATTCTTTAGCCCTCCTTTCTGATGGAGTTCACAGCCGGATTGATGTTTTAAGTTCATTGGCGGTTTTTATTGGCCTTTTTTTGACTAAGTTTTGGCCGCAGACAGATGCGGTCTTTGCCTTTTTGATTGGCCTTTATATTGTTAAGGAGTCTTTTTCTTTGGGAAAGGAGGCAACCGATTCTTTACTTGATGTTTCTGCTGGCCCAGAGGTTGAAGAAAAAATAAGGTCAATTGCCAAAGACCAAAATGTTAGCCTTAATTCTTTAAAAACACAAAAAAAGGGTTCGGTTATCACTGCCAATTTGGAAATAAGCCTGCCTAAAAACTTAAGCGTTGAAGAAGCAACTAGAATTTCTACTATTTTAAGGGAAAAGTTAATGGAAAAGATTAACAACCTTTCTTATGTGGCTATTCAGATTGCCAGCCACGAACTAGAAACTGGATTTTACAAACCTCCTTTTGGCCGGGGTTTTGGTTGGCAAAGACGAGGTAGATTTAAAGGCCAAGTTAAGGAAGCGGCCGGTAGAGGGCCGGGAGGTTGGTGTGTTTGCCCAAAATGCGGTTATAAAGTTGTTCATCAGAGGGGCGTTCCCTGTTCAACTTTAGAATGTCCAAATTGTAAAATTAATTTAGAAAGACGTTGATATGCCAAGACCGAGAATACCTCGTTGCGTGAGGTTTAAACCAGATGTCTATTACTTTAAACCCCGAGGTATTCCTTTGAGAATACTTGAAGAGGTGGTTTTGTTGCCTGATGAGCTTGAGGCTTTAAAGCTTTATGAAATTGACGAACTAGAACAAGAGGAGGCGGCGAAAAAAATGAAAATTTCCCAACCAACTTTTGCCAGGATCTTGGAAAGTGCCCGGAAAAAAATTGCCCAGGCAATAATCAAGGGTAGGGCAATTAAAATTGTTTTGATAGCATTACTTTTGTTTTTAGGATTGAGCCTTACCCCCAAAGTTCAAGCGGTGGAGGAAGAGATTTTGGAAGGAAAAGTTGTTAAAATCATCAAAGAAGAATTAACTACCCAGGCAGGCCAGCAGACATTATCCCAACAACAATTAGAAGTTTTGGTTACCCACGGCTCTCTTAAAGGTAAGGAAGTTGCTGTTGAGGCAGGAAGTATTTCTTTAGTTGGTCAACAAAAATACCGAGTGGGGGATAAGGTTTTACTTAACCGAACTCAGGATTTGGAGGGAAATGATATTTTTTATATTAGCGATTATATTAGAAGATTGCCGTTGCTTTGGCTGTTTTTGATTTTTGCTATTTTGGTGATGGCGGTTGGCCGTTGGCGGGGAGTAAGTTCCCCTTTTGGCCTGGGGGTTTCTTTTTTGGTGATATTTAGCTTTATTTTACCCCTGACTTTTTATCTTTCTCATGGATTTGATAAAAAGACTACGGTGGCTTTAATTGGTACTCTTGCCGCTTTAATAATTACTGGCATTTTGGCAAAAGTTTTTGTTGAAGTCACTAGATTATCGGGTTATGCCTCAGAAGGAGCAGGTTTTTTACAGGTTGCTAAAAAAGGAACAATGGATATTAAGGGGCTTTTGTTGGCGGGAATTATTATTGGCACGTTGGGAGTTTTGGATAATATTACTGTTTCTCGGCCGGCAGTGGTGAGCAGCTTAAAAAGACTAATCCCAAAATCCGGCCGCGCCAGCTTTTTTGGCAGGCAATGAATGTTAGTCAAAACCACATTGCTTCAATGGTCAATACTTTAGTTTTAGTTTATACCGGAGCAGCCTTGCCTTTGCCTTTGCTTTTTGTCGACAACCCAATGCCTTTTTCTCAGGTAACTAATTATGAAATTATTGCCGAAGAAATTGTTCGCACCTTGGTTGGGAGTATTGGTTTAATTTCTGCTGTGCCGATATTACTTTTTTAGCAAGCAAAAATTTGTTTGGGAAATGAAAATAATCTCGTGGAATGTTAATGGCTTGCGGGTGGTGGGGAAAAAAGGATTTTGGGAGTGGTTGGAAAAAACCAAGCCTGAGATTGTTTGTCTTCAGGAAATAAAGATTAGCGAAAGCCAGTTGGGCTTTGATTTAGTTTATCCAAAAGATTATTTTGCTTATTTTAACTGCGCCAAAAAGCTAGGTTATGCCGGAACAGCAGTTTTTAGCAAGAAAAAACCGCTGGGGATGGAAACAAAAATTGGCTTAGAAAGATTTGATGGTGAAGGCCGAAGTTTACGCTTGGATTTTGCTGGTTTTAGTTTGCTAAATCTTTATTTACCTCATGGCGGCAGGCAAAAAGAAAATCTAGGTTATAAACTTAAGGCTTATAAGTATCTTTTTGGTTATTTAAAAAACCTTTTGGTAAGTCAGAAAAACCTGATTTTGGCTGGCGATTTTAATATCGCTCATAAAGAAATTGACTTGGCTCGACCAAAAGAAAACAAAAACAATATTATGTTTACTCCAAAAGAAAGAAAGCAGATAGACCGACTTTTAGCCTTGGGTTTTGTTGATAGCTTCCGGAAATTTCACAAAGAAGGAAGATTTTATACCTGGTGGCCTTATTCTTTTGGGGCAAGACAAAGAAATTTGGGTTGGAGAATTGATTATGGTTTTGTCAGCCAGCGTTTGGCTCCAAAATTAAAAGATGCCTTTATTCTTTCCCAAGTTCCTGGCTCTGACCATTGTCCGATAGGGATGCGGATTTCCTTTGGCGAAATTTGATTAAACTAAGATACAATGGAGCTTTAGATGTGGGGTAGACAAGGCCAATTCAATATTATGACCAAGAGGCTTCTGACAAAAACAAAGAAATTAGTTGAAGGTTAAAAGATAGAATTAAAAAGTAATGTTTCCGAAACTGGTAAATATGGTAGACTTTTAAAACTTATTTGTTTTGAGGCATCGGAGCCCAATGCCAGTTAAATATTTCTGGTTATAAAGCTAAAGATGGAGATCAGAAGGATATTGTTTGCGATGATGACTGTCAGCAAAAAATGAAATTAGAGAAAATTTTAATTTATGCCTTAGCAAAAGGGTCTATTTTTCGTTTATTGCTGATATTAATTTTAGGAATGTTTATCGCTGGATATATTCTGAAATATTTTTCCCTGGAAAGTGTTTGCAAAAGAGAGGCAGAGAAAAAAATTTCTGAGGCAGCGAGTTTATTGCAATTAACAGATCAAAACACAAAAGAAAGACTTGTGAAAGAGGAAACAGAAAGATGTATTCGAGAAAGACAAAGATGAAAAAGAAAACTTTACTTTTTCTTAGCGAAGAGAAGTTATTTTTCTCAAGTCCCTTGAAGTAGCTTTAATTCTTATTGAATGCCGCGTTTTAAACCTTTGAGGAATTCTTTGCTAAACCACCCAATGAATTCTCCTGTTTCCTGAGGCAATTGATCCCATTTGATTTTAGTGATTGTTTCTTTCAATCTTTCTATCGCTGTTTCTTCTTCGCAGTTTTGAGTTGAGCCTTGGTAACAAAGATCTTTTAGGTTCAAAATCGCTACCGGAACACCAATCTCTGAGGGAATTGCCACTTCGGCTTTTAAGAAATCGATTCTTTTTTGGGGATGCCATATGCCTGGAAGAAGATTACTGCCAAGTGCATCATCTTTTCTTAATGCTTCATAAAGACAATCAGCACTTAAAAGGAGAGCTGTTGTTTGGGTTTTCTCTTCTTGGTTAATAGTCTCCAGTGTAGCAATATAGGCCTCTCCTTTTTCCCAGGGGAATCGGAAAATATACCCTATAAGGATGTTTTCTATCTTGATTATTTCATGTTTTTGTGCTTGTTCAATCAAAGTTTTGATAGCAAAGTCATTTTGAAGATAGGCTGAGGAAAAAGGAAATTCTGCTTGGTCGGGAATGATAGTCGGTGAAAAGATTTTTGGAGTAGGTACCGGCTTTTTTTGCGGCGAAAAGGGAGACTCAGTAGAGGTGGCGCAAGAAGTTATCACTCCTCCCAAAGATAATAAAGCCCACTCTAAAAGTTTTCGTCTAGGAACTAATCTTTCATTATTCATCAGTGATTCTTATTTATTATAATATTATAATCCATAATGCAAAAAATCGCTGATCGATTTCGGTCATGCGAAATGAAATTGGGTATTGTTTTTTAAAATAACGTGCTAAAATGGAAAAAATAATTTATGAAAAAAAGAATCCTTGTTACTGGAGCATTTGGTCAGATTGGGAGTGAACTAGTGCCAGTGTTGCAGCGGAAATATGGCCAAGATTCGGTGATTGCCTTAGGTCATCGTCATATTCCTTCTAATTTTGAGGGGATCGTAGAAAAAATTGAAATTAATGATAGTAAAAGATTAAAAAAAGTTGTTGAGAAATACAATATTGACGCTGTTTATCATTTAGTCGCAATTTTGTCAGCCAAAGGAGAAGAAAATCCAAGCTTAACTTGGCAGGTTAATATTGGTGGCTTGAAAAATGTTTTGGATCTGGCGGTTGAGTATAGGTTAAAAGTTTTTTGGCCCAGCTCAATTGCTGTTTTTGGCCCAACCACTCCCAAAATCAATACCCCCCAAAAGACTATTTTGGAGCCAACAACAATGTATGGGGTGACTAAAGTGGCAGGAGAATTGTTGTCTCAATATTACTTTTTTAAATATGGTGTTGATGTAAGAAGTGTTCGTTACCCAGGGGTGATTAGTTTCAAAACACCACCCGGCGGTGGAACAACAGATTGGGCGGTAGGAATGTTTTACGGTGCTGTTAAGAATGGTCAATATCAATGTTTTGTTAAAGAGAATACCACTTTGCCAATGATTTATACTGATGATGCAATTAAGGCAACATTGATGATTATGGATGTCGATTCTAAGAAACTTTCAATAAGAACCAGTTATAATTTGGCCGGAATAAGTTTTTCTCCAAAAGAATTAGCAAAAGAAATCCAAAAATACATTCCTTTAAAGGTGAAGTACTGTCCTGATCAGCGGCAGAAAATTGCTGATTCTTGGCCAAAATCAATTGATGATAGTTGGGCGAGAAAAGATTGGGGTTGGCAACCGAAGTTTGATTTGGCAAAAACAACCAAAGCAATGCTTAAAGGACTCAATTTTTTTGATTAGAATTTGATTTGATCAAAAAGGAGGTGAGGAAGATGAGGGTAGAAAAAAGGGATGGGAGATTAGAAGACTTTGATCGCAACAAAATATCTGGAGGTGTGGTGAAAGCGGGAGCTCCAGCGGAAGTAGCGGCTAGCGTTGCTGTTTTAGTTGAATCATGGGCGCAAAAGGCAGCCGAGAACGAGACAATAAAAAGCAGCGATATCAGAAATAAAGTAATCGAGCTTTTGCGCTTGGTTGACCGAGAAGCAGCTAATGCTTTTGAAACATACAAAAAAACTCTTGTTTAAATTTTTCTTTCAAGATCCCAAAATATGTTTTTTAAGGGTAAAAGATAGCCGTCTTCTTTGGAGAGAAAGTGGGTGCTTTTTCTTTTTAAAATCATAAAAACAGGAATAATCAACTTTCCAAGCTTCTCCTTCGGGAATTGGAATTTTACCAAATCCAAAAGGAGTGTCAATGACGAATCTCGCAGTAGCGGCCACACCTGATAACTTTGATCTTAGGCTTTGCCATATTTTGATTGCTTTTCCAATTGGAACAGTAAAATGTTTTGCCCAATAAACCGGGTCATTTTGAAAAACATAATAAGGCCTTATCCCTTCTTTAGTCATTTTGACAAATAATTCAGATAAAATTTTGGCCGAATCATTGACTTCTTTTAAAAGGACTGTTTGGCTGAGAATTAGAGCCTGAGATTTCTGCCTGAAATTATTTAAAACCTTAATTGCTTGGGGTGTTAATTCTGCAGGATGATTGATATGTACCATAAGATAGGGATTTTTGATCTTTGCTAACAAATTGTAATGCCAGGTTTTAATTGTCAGGGGACTGGAGATTGGTAATCTGGTGCCAATTCTTATAATATCTAACGATCCTTGTTTTTGAAACCTAACTAGATGGTGAATAATTTTTTTAAGATATTGTTTTGGTATTACTAAAGGATCGCCACCAGACAAAATTACTTCATTTATCTCCGGATGATTTTTTAAAAATTCAAACCCTTGATTTATTTGTTTTTCTGTTAATAACGGTTTTTGACCCAGAACTCCTACTTCTCGGCCACGGGTACAGAATCGACAATAACTCTCACAGAAATAAGTAATTGTCCACAAAACTCGGCCATAACAAATAATTTTGCCATTTTTGCCAATTTTTCCCCGATACTTATATATTAAACCAGGGGCTTTTCTGTATTTATCTTCAATTAATGGGTCAATTATTTTGGTTTTGGCATATTTTTTTTCTTTAGTTGGTTGAGCAATAAATTGTTTTCCAATTGGGCCGTTAATCCCGCCTGTTTTTTGAATCAGATTAATTAAATAAGGGGAGATATTTTCAGGTAAACCACCATGAGGCAAAATTGTTTTCATTCCTCGAGGAACAATTTTCCCATTTTTGGCTTTATTTTTCATTTTTCGCACCTGCGAATCCTCGTCTTTCTTTAGGCCCCAGACAAGGAAAACACTTTTAATTATTTGATTAATATGATCAAGCTGTCAAGTGTTTTTTTTGTTTCCTCCTTAAATACTTCCGCTGATCTTGTGATCTTGGGCAAACTAAAGCAGGCAAGAAAAGACGACCGATACCAATGGAGGGGGGAAGAAGCCATTTTGATCTGATGTTGAATTTTTATTTTAAAGACGATAGACTTTGATATGATTAGATTGCCAAGAATCTTAGAAAAACAGAAGGCTGGGGAGAAAAAAGTTGATTCTTCTAAAAAAGATCAGCTAAAAGTTGAAGGCGAAGGTGGACTTAGGCGAGGCTCAAAAGTTCAACTGCAGATTGACAAAGAAGTATTAAAAAAGTTTAAGCTTATTACCGTTGCCTATTCTCATGTCGAGGCAGAATGGTTCCCGACAAAAGAAGCTTATCAAGCTGAAGTAGAAGTTGAAGAAAGGGCTGAGCAGGTAGTTCAAAAAATAAGAGAATTAGGAATTCAGGCAAAAACATCTCCCGGCGATCAGTATTTTTTGACTAATCTTTTGGTTGATAAACCTGATTTGGTGATAAATTTAGTTGATACTTTAAGAGGCAAAGATCGACTGCAAACTTCTGTTCCGGCGGCTTTAGAATTATCTAATATTCCTTATACTGGAGCAGGAATGGAAGGACTAGTTATTGGCAATAATCGCAATTTAACTAAAAGACTGTTAATGGCTTACGGCATTCCTACACCAGCTTTCCAATTTGTTCGTCGAGTAGCAACAAGAGTAGATGAAGAATTAGGATTGCCTCTTATTGTGAAACTTAATGAAAGTGGCGGTAGCGTTGGAATTGATAACAAGGCAGTTAAAGAGACGATTAAAGAAGCCCAAAAACAAGTTGATAAGATGATTACTACCTATAAAATGCCTGTTATCGTCGAGCAATTTATTGATGGCCCAGAAATTACCGTAATCGTTTTTGATGATGGGAGAAAAAAACATGTTTTTATGGGTCAAAAAATTTTTAAGACAAAACCTGATGGAAAACATTATTTTACTAGTATAGAGTCTTATGAAGATGCTAGGGCTTACAGATATGATTATGTTGAGGAGTCACTCGCAGCCAAAATTGGCCAACTAGCGGTAAGAGCTTTTAAGGGATTGCACCACAAGGATTATGCGAAATTTGATGTTCGAGTTGACGAAAAAACAAATATTCCTTATTTTACTGACTCTAATCCTAATACTGCCTTTGGTCCGGATTTGGGATTACCGTTTACAGAAGTTTTAGCTCTCCATAAAATTACTTTTGAAGAAGTGTTAACGAGTCTTTTGACAAAATATGGCAAAAATTTGTTATAATCGTTTTTTTCCTAACCTAAAGAGGGTTTGCCAAAAAACTCCATCTCATTGCGGTCCAGCCGTGTTAGAAATGCTTTTGAGCCATTGTGGGATTGCTGTTGACCAAGAAGAGTTTGTTAAAGCAGCTGGAGTTGCCAAAAAAATTAAAGAGCGAGGGATGACGGTTGATGAGCTAGCTTTGGCAGTGAAAAAACTAGTTTCAGGATTTCAATTCTGGTTTAAAAGATACGCCACTATTAGCGAATTAGCCAAAATAACTAGAAGTTACCATTACCCAGTTGGAGTTGAATGGCAGGGCATTTTTGAATTCAAACATGATGATGAAGATGATGATGAAGATCCGGGACATTATAGCGTAGTCACTTATATTAATACAAAAGATAATTTAATTATGCTGGCAGATCCCTATAGAGATTATGCTTTTAAAGATAGGCAGTTTACGATTTTGGAATTTGAAAGAAGATGGTGGGATATCAATGAAATAATTGATCCGAGAACAAAAAAGCATCGTCAAGTTGATGATTATCATTTAATGTTTGTGGTTACTCCACAGTCAGCAGCTTTTCCTCGGGTATTGGGAATGAAAAAGGGATAATTATAGGTTTAAGAAACAAAAATGAACTTTATGGATGGGCAGAAAATCGCCGATCCTGAGAGAAAAATGAATGAATTCCGGCCTTCCATAGCCTCAGAGGCCTTATTTTCGCGCCTGCCATTCTGTTTGGCATTAATAGTTTGCCTGTTCTTTTTTCCTCCAGTTGTTTCCGCTAAAGAGGTTTATATTGAAAATGAAGCAACGGCAATTGTTAACGAAGGGAAAAAGGTTGAAAAGACAACCACGATTATTCAAGGTGATTCTGAAGGAGTAGAGGTTTTTAATGAAGCAATTGCTACTGCCAGTAGTAGCCAAAATGACTCTCAAGACAGTCCTTTCTCAGAAAAACCTAAGCCAGAAATCCTTTCCCCGTTATTGATCGAAGATATTCAGCAGCAGGTTGCCGAAATAGCTAGAATTCAGAATGAAATTCAACAAAAAGTTTGGGAAAAACTCCGACAAATTAAAGCAAGACCGCAAATTTTGAAAAGAATAATCGGCCCTGATTACAAAGCGATCAAAGAACTCGAACAGCAATTAGAGGAGACTAAACATTTGACTGAACAATTAGAGCAACTCCAGGCTTATATTCCAGAGCAAGAAGAGCGAGAGGCTGTTGATAAATTAATTGCTATTTTGACCAAGGAAAGAAAAACCATAGAGGAACAAATTCAAGCAGAAAAGAAAGCAACTAGTTTTTTTGGTTGGATTTTTAGAATCTTTGCAAATTCTGTTCACTAAAACCATTTTTAAAATTGGCTTGAGTTAAGAATTTTAGCCTGATAGACTGAGTCAAAAATTTTTTCGATTTCCTTTTCCAACAACTTTTCTTTTGGGTCATAAGAAGCAGTTAAGGTCCAAACCTCATTATTTTTAATCACTAAACGTTGTTTTAAATTAACTTGATAACGACCATTATAATAAAATCCTCTTAAGTTTCTAATATAAAAACCATCCTGGTCTGCCGGTTGATTAGTGGTTATCTGCAAAGAGGGAATTGCATATTTGGCTCCCTGGATTATTTTTTCTAAATAAAGATCATTGTTGGCTTCCTTTTTGGTCGATTTTATCAAAACAATTGTTGGTTTGATCATTCTTTCTGATTCTTTTTCGATTTTAAGCTCAACCCCATCTCTTTCAGCAATTATCGACCAACCATCGGGGAGGATTAAGATCTCTTTTATCTGGGGAGATATTTTTTCTGTCTTTTCTTCTTTTAAGCCGATCTTTTTGTTGACTAAACTCAATATCCCTCCCAAAAAAATAAGGATGATAATTAAAATTATTACCTTCTTAAGATTGGAAAGATTTTTAATTTTTTGAATTATTTTTTTCATTATTAGTTATTTTCTCTGCTTTAATAATAACTCTTAAATAGGGATTCCAGATGTCACAGGTTATTAAAATAATCGAATTGGGATTGTTATTTTCTAACACCTGGTAATAATTTTTTGATACCCTGGTCACAGAGTCAACTTTATATAAAAACAGGTCATCGTTGTTTTGATAGAGTATTGAGTCGCCTCGATTTAATTTCCTTATCATTTCGAAATTAGCCGTGTCATTATGGCCATAGATGATGATACTGCTGTCTATTTTGGTTTCAATAATTTCCTGGTGACCAATTATAAATTCTTGACCAATTGGCAGGGACTGATAAAGAGGTTGGTTAAGACCAATTTTGGGGATAATTAGTCTTTTGCCTTCTTGGAGAATATTTCCCGATGGTAATTTTTCTTCTGATTTTTGACCATCTTCAATTCCTGTATCCGGCAATCTCTTGGCGCCTAAAACTCGGCTAAAAGATTTTCTAATTCCTTCTATTAAAGGGTTAAATTCCTCTTCAACTTCAATTTTAGATGGTGTAATGGTGGCAATAATCCCTTGGACTAGAGGACTAGTTATCTGAGGGATAACTGTTTCCGTTGGTTCGGGAGCCGGAGTGTTTGTTGGTTCTGGGCCAGGAGTGTTTGTTGGGCCAGGAGTAAAGGTTGCTGTTGGTGGGGGGGTGCTTGTAGGCATTGGGGTGGGTTGAAGAGTGGGAGTAGCTGTTGGCGTAGGGATGATAGTTGCCGTGGGGGTTGGTTCTGAAGTTGGATAAGGGGTTAGCGTTGGTGTTGGTATAAATGTAGGCGTGGGTGAGGGAATTGTTGACGTGGGGGTAGCTGATGGTCCGGTAGTAGGGGTGGGTGTTGGAGTTGGGCAAATAGTAATTGTTGGACAAGGAGGACAAGTAATTGTTGGTATTTCACAGTCTGGACAAGGAGTTAAAGGAGGACAGCATTTATCGCTAGTTCCTAAAATTGTACTTGAATTTTGTCGAAAAGCTGTTTTGAAGAGAATTAAAAAAGAGGCAAAAAAAATTGCGGTAAGGATGATTAGTTTTAACTTCATTAAGTTAGTTTATCATAATTTATAAAAACATTATAAGTCAATTATCAAATTTTGTTAATGAAGCCTCTCCGCTCGTGGAAGGGCGAAAGTTCTTGGCTGGTGTGGCTTCTCAGGATCGGCGGAGTTATTTTAAGGCAGCGAAATAAAATTTTATCTGTTCTCTGATATAAATATAATTTTTGCTATTTGCTAAAGGTATAGTTTTGCCAATATCTTTTTTAAGTTGAACTGTTCTGGTTAATTTTGATAAACTACAAGTAGGCTGGAGGAGGAAGAGAAATTTACTATTAGATGCCAGAGTGCTGGAATTGGTAGACAGGCACCGTTCAGAACGGTGTGTCGATAAGGCGTGAGGGTCCGAATCCCTCCTCTGGCACCACAGTCAAACTTCGTGGGGCGGCGCAAAGCGCTGCAGCCGCCGACGCTGTCAATTTCTACGAATTTTTGATAAAATATGTTCGAGCTTTGTTGTAAAGTTGCACTACTTAAAAATTATCCTCACGGTTGGTCAGAATCTCCACTTGGCATAATTTTAAGTGGGTATAAAAAAACTAGAATTGTGGGCTCTGCTTTTAGACCAATCTTTATGAATATGAATAGGGAAAAGGGGATAATTTTGCTTTGTTGCCTAATTCTTTTTCAATCTCAAGCAAACGGTTATATTTAGCCCATCTTTCTGGTTGACCTAAAGCACCAGTTTTTATTTGGCCACTGTTGCTGGCAACTGCAAGGTCGGCAATAAATGTTTCATCAGTTTCTCCAGATCTATGGGAAATAATTGTTTGGAAGCCTGCTTTTTGAGCAGTTTTAATCACCTGGACTGTTTCTGTCAAAGTACCAATTTGATTTGGTTTGATAAGAATCGCGTTTGTTGCTTTGAGTTGGATGCCCTTTTTTAATCGGTCAGGGTTAGTAACATAAAGATCATCACCGACGATTTGAATTTTTTCTCCTAAAAGTGCTGTTAATTGGCTAAATCCTGTCCAATCTTCTTGATCAAATCCATCTTCAATTGAGCAGATGGGGTAATTATTCACCAGAGTTTGATAAAAAGCAATCATCTCTTTAGTTGTTAGAGTTACCCCTTCATTTTTAAGGAAATAAACCCCTTTATAGAAAAACTCGCTTGCTGCCGGATCTAAGGCGATGAGAATTTCTTTTCTGGGTTGGAAACCAGCTCTTTCAATTGCCTGGATAAGGATTTTGATTGGTTGAGAATTGCTTTTAAGAGTAAGACCAAACCCTCCCTCATCTCCTAAGGAAAACTCAATTTTGTTTTCCTGGATGATATTTTTTAAACCATGAAAAATTTTTTTACCCATTTGGACCGCTTGAAAAAAATTTTTCGCTCCTAAAGGGAGAATCAGATATTCTTGGAAATCGGTTGAATTTTGGGCATGTTTTCCACCGTTGATAAAATTCATTAGAGGGATCGGCAGTAACCATATTTGTGGGATTTTAAAAAATTTGGCTAGATATTGATAAAGAGGTACTTTAAGACTGTTGGCTGCTGCTTTGGCACAAGCGCCAGAAACAGAAAGAATCGTGTTTGTTCCCAAATTGCATTTATTGCTGGTTCCATCTTCTTGAATCATCATTTTGTCGATTTTTTCTTGATCCTTGGCAAGTTTGCCAATCAGTTTTGGGGCGATTATTTTTTCGACGTTTTCAATTGCCTTTTTGACGTTGCCATTCTTATCTCTTAGCTCTAGAGCTTCATATTTACCAGTTGAAACTCCTGAGGGAACGGAAAAAGATCCAGCATTACCGTCCTCAAGGAAAACAGTTGTTTTGATCGTTGGATTTCCTCGAGAATCAAGGATTTGAATACTTTTTATTTTTTTAATTTTCATTATCTCATTCTATCTAAAACCTTAAAGATTTTCCAAGAAGATAAACAAATCTCTTAAAATTTTGTCAATCAAATGATTTATCCCCTAAAACCTCAGTTTACTTTATTTAATCCATATTATATTTATAATTTTTTCAGTTGTTCCTGAGCAATCTTGCCTATATATGGCAAATGATATTTTTCTCCTTTATGAGCTTTCCAGATTAGCATTAACCAAAGCACAAATCCTAAAAGGGAAACAAATGGTTTCAACAGCGCTCCAAAAAATGGAATAAAACCAAGGATAATTTGGATAATAAATAAGCTAGCAAAGGTAATCGTTGATTGCATCGCGTGGAATCTTATGAATTCTGATTTTTTTTCAGTCAGCAAAAAGAAAATTCCGGTTAAAAACCCTAAAAGATAAGCAAGTGCTCCTCTAATTTTTTCATTTCCTTCCATAAATTCTCACCTCCTTTCTCATTTAACATTTTCAGTATACATATTTTTTACTCTTTAATAAAGCCCCTCCGCCCGGGGATAAGTTTTGCCGGCGCAAAATAATCAAAATTTGGGTTGACAGTTTTTAAGTTTTGTCTTATTATCACATTGCATTATTAAATTCCAACTAATTTTTATGAAAAAAAATAAGCCAAAATCAAAGAAATTTGTTTATTTTTTTGGTGAAGGAAAAGCTGAGAGTTCTGGAAAGCTAAAGAGAATTTTGGGTAGCAAAGGAGCTAATTTAGCGGAAATGACTAATATGGATATTCCCGTTCCTCCTGGTTTTACGATTTCCACCGAAGTTTGCCGTTTCTATTATCAGAATCAAAAATATCCTTCAGGGCTTAAAAAACAAATTAATCAGGCCTTAAAAAAATTGGAAAAAATAACCGCTAAAAAATTTGGCGATAAGAATAATCCACTTTTAGTTTCCGTCAGATCAGGAGCAGCCGTTTCAATGCCAGGAATGATGGATACAATTCTTAATTTAGGCTTAACTTCAAAGACTCTAAAGGGATTAATTAAGAAAACTAGTAATCCCCGCTTTGTTTGGGATGCTTACCGGCGGTTAATTCAAATGTTTGGCAATGTGGTTTCTGGCATAGATCATGAAAAATTTGAACATATTTTAGACTCTGTTAAGAGGAAAAAAGGAGTTTCACAGGACATCCAGTTAGAAGCTCAAGGCTTGCAAGAAGTCGTAGTCCAGTATAAAAAACTTTATTTAGCAGAAAAAGGTCGTTCTTTTCCTGATGATGCGAGAAAGCAACTAGAGATGGCAATTGGAGCAGTTTTTAAAAGCTGGTCAAATCCTCGCGCCGTCATCTATAGAAAAATTAATAAAATTGACGAAACGAAAGTAATTGGTACAGCGGTTAATGTCCAATCAATGGTTTTTGGCAATATGGGAGACGATTCAGGGACAGGAGTTGCCTTTACCAGAAATCCTGCTACCGGAGAAAAAATACCTTATGGTGAATATCTGATGAATGCTCAAGGTGAAGACGTTGTGGCAGGAATCAGAACGCCGGTAAAACTTGAAAATTTGAAAGAAGATAATACAGAAATTTATGACCAATTAATTAAGATTTTTAAGATTCTCGAGGATCATTACCATGAGATGCAAGATGTGGAGTTTACAATTGAGAATGGCAAACTTTATCTTCTCCAAACTAGGACTGGTAAAAGAACAGGCCAAGCAGCGATCAAGATTGCGGTTGATATGGTAAAGGAAGGACTAATTGATGAAAAAGAGGCTATTTTAAGAATAGAGGGCGAACAGCTTAATCAACTATTGCATCCAGCTTTAGATCCCAAAGTTAAAGAAAAAGCAAAACTTATTGCTAAGGGTTTACCGGCTTCTCCTGGAGCAGTGAGCGGCGAGGTTGTTTTTACTCCTGAGGAGGCAGTTGGGGAAGCAGAAGCAGGCAAAAAAGTGATTTTGGTTAGAATTGAAACTTCGCCTGAAGATGTCGCCGGCATGCATGCTGCCTGGGGAATTTTAACTGCCAGAGGGGGAATGACATCCCATGCTGCAGTAGTTGCCAGAGGAATGGGAAAATGTTGTATTGTTGGTTGTGAGGAAATTGCGGTTTCTGAGAAAGGAGGTTTTTTCCAAGCAGGAGAGATTAAAGTGCGTAAGGGAGATATTATTACTTTAGATGGGGCAACGGGAGAAGTTTTTCTAGGTGAAGTAGCGACCCGGGAACCAAAATTAAGTAATGAATTCATTCAGTTAATGAAATGGGTAGATAAAATTAGAAAATTACAGGTTAGGGCTAATGCTGATACTCCAAAAGACGCTCAAATAGCCAGAAATTTTGGGGCGGAGGGCATTGGGCTTTGTCGGACTGAACATATGTTTTTTGAAGAAGATAGGATTTTTGCTGTCAGGCAGATGATTCTGTCCAATACTAAAGAGCAAAGAGAAAAAGCCTTAAACACGATCTTTCCAATCCAAAAGGAAGATTTTAAACAGTTATTCGAGATTATGAAGGGGTTGCCGGTAAAAATTAGACTTTTAGATCCTCCTTTACATGAGTTTTTGCCCAAAGAAGAGCAAGAAATGATAGATTTAGCCAAGGCGATGAGTTTAACCTTAGAAGAAGTCAAGAAAAAGATAGATTCTCTTTATGAATTTAATCCAATGATGGGCCATCGAGGTTGCCGTTTAGGCATTACTTTCCCTGAAATTTACCAAATGCAAGTAAAAGCAATCATTGAAGCTGCTTGTGAAATTTATAAAGAAAAGAAAATTAAAGTTACTCCAGAAATTATGATTCCTTTAGTTGGTGATGTTCAAGAATTAAAAAATCTAAAGGAACAGCTATTACCAATAATTGAAGAAACCTTAAAAAGGTATAGGATGAAACTTGAATATGAAATTGGGACAATGATTGAGGTGCCAAGGGCAGCTTTGGTAGCTGGAGAGTTAGCCAAAGAAGCAGAGTTTTTTTCTTTTGGCACTAATGATTTGACCCAAATGACATTCGGTTTTTCCAGAGATGATGCTGGAAAATTTATTAAAGATTATATTGATAAAAGGATTTTAATTGAAGATCCATTTCAGAGTGTTGATACAATAGGAGTTGGTCGACTAATGCAAATTGCAGTTGAGCAAGGGCGTCGGGCAAGGAAAAGTCTTCATATTGGAATTTGTGGCGAGCATGGAGGTGATCCGAAAACAATCCATTTTTGTCACAAGATTGGTCTTAATTATGTTTCTTGTTCTCCTTATCGGGTTCCAATTGCCAGGTTAGCAGCGGCTCAAGCAGTTGTTTTAGGAGAACGTGGTCAACTTTAAAATGGATTCTTTAGTCATAAAACTTGGTGGTGAAGCTGGTTGGGGGATAATGACTTTGGGAGATTGGGTGGCGAAGTTAGCTATGCGGTGTGGTTTTTGGGTTTTTGAATATCCCGAATACCCTTCGCTCATTAGAGGTGGCAATAATACAGTTAAAATTGTTTTGTCTTTCGATGAAGTTTTTTCTGTCCCTCAAAAGACTGATTTGCTTGTAGCTTTAGATAAAAATACTTATCAACTTCATCAAAATGAGTTGGTAAAAGACGGATTTGTTGTTGGTTGGGAGGATGAACTACCTTTGGAAGAAAATCATCTTTTAATCCCAGTTAAATTTAAACAGGAGGTGAGACCTACTAATCAGAATACCTTCTTTTTTGCCATCTTGGCAGCATTTTTGGATTTTAAAAAAGAAATTGCCCTAACAATTTTACGAGAAACTTTTACTGGTGAGAAAAAAGAATTGTTTTCAAAGAATAAAAGAATTTTTGAATTGGGATGGAAGTGGTTGAAATTAATGGATAAACAGTTCCTTTTTTGT
>CAZIOQ010000016.1:0-15282 GCA_964540975.1 uncultured Gammaproteobacteria bacterium | reverse complement strand
CTCCGCCCATGGAAGAGACGGCTTTACGATCGCTTTACGATCTCGCTTTACGATCCGGGGTCGTTTTAGCTTGACAAACCGGTAATCAACCTTTTTGCTTGCTTCGTCTTTGCCTGTGGAAGGGAAAAATTTTTGGCTGGTTCGGCTTTTCTCCAGTGGGGTTATTTAAGGCAAGAAATAGACGATTGCTTTCCCAGGTTCGAACCTAATCCGACCTGGAAGGTTAGAGCCAGCCGCCCAGCCAAAACTTCTTGCCATCACTAACAATCTCGATCATTCCCCCCTGATCAGTCCGCAAAACTTTTATCCCCAATTTTTTTAAATCTTGAATAAATTCTTCCGAAGGATGACCAAAAGAATTCCGACCAACAGAGATTACCACTACCGACGGTCTAATTTTTTGATAAATCATTAAAGGATTATCCCCTCCGGCACCATGATGAGAAGCTTTAACTACTGCCACCGAAGGCAGTTCTCTTCGCCAGATTAATTGTTGGCTGATCTCACCCGGCAAATCAGCTAAAAACAAACTAGCAAACTGGTCAAGTTTGAGTTGGAAAACAAGCGAATATTTGTTTGCCTTAACTAATTCTTCCTTGATTAAGAAAAAATTTTTCAATTTTTCTCCTTTTTTCTCTTCCTCCTCCAATTCTTTTAAAGCTGATCGACTCGGCCAAAATAGATCAAAAAATATCTTTCCTAGTCGAATTTTCATCCCTGGGGTGGGAAAAATTGTATAAATTTTTTGATCATTAATAACCTGGGCTAAATTCATAAATTCTGCTGTTTCTTTGCCAAAAGAATTCAAAAGCATTTTTTCTACTTTATATCTTTTTAAAACTTCGATTAAACCGCCAAAATGGTCCTTTTCCGGATGGGTTAAAATCACCAATTCTATTTTCCGATCCCAAAATGGCATTTTTTTCGCCAAGCAAGAAAGAATTTTTTCATCCGGACCACCATCAATTAAAACCTGACTTGTCCCTTGGCTAACCAAAATACCATCTCCTTGACCAACAGGACAGAAAACAAGATGGAGATTAGCATCTGGCTGTTGGGCAAAGAACAAAACCAACAAACCCAACCCGGAAATTATTCCCAAAAAGAAGCTTTTTCTCACCAAAATCAACCTCATCAACCAGTATCAACCTTGGTAAAAATTTTTTCCTCTCCCTATTCTTCTGAAAAAGAAGACTTTTCTGTCTCCAAAATGGGCTTTTCACTCTTTTTTCTAAAGTAGATGAACAAAAGAACTCCAATTAGCACCAACAAGGCAACCATTGCCATTACTCGCCAGGGGATAATCCAGAAAAAGACAGTCGCGGTTAAAATATTACCCTGGGTGCCATAACTTGCCTTAAGGTAAGCTTTGTATTTGCCAAAACCCCATTTTTGTGGCCAAGTGTTTTCATAAATCCTTGATTTGCCCGGGAAGATGTTTTTCCCCTCCTCTAAGGCCAAAGTAGAATTAAGTTTGCCTAGCCAATTGTAGATTTCGATCGCTCCCACTGGCTGGATGTGAATATCAGACAAATTTTCAATCTCAGTGGTGATTGGTATCGGGCCATATTCAGAAAACTTTGGCAAATCCATTCGGGAAACAAAAGCATTTTCAGTAATTGGTCCCGGAACAGTGATATAAACCAAGGTGCCGACATTCAAAGCGACGGCTGATTTTGTCCCTTCTATCTGGATTCCTTGCACCGGCTCATAAAAAACAACCGCATAATGACCACCAGCCAAAGCATCATCAGGGACAACCACGGTCAGATCGAGTTGTTTTAACTCTCCTGGTTTGATCACAAATTTAGCCGGAGAAACTGCCACCCAAGTTGAAGCAGCCCATCTGCCAGAAACCTGCTCTTCAACTGGCACCGGAGTGCCTTTGTCGTCTTGAACAACAAAATCTTGAATCTTGACTACCACTGCTTGTTCAGAATCGCCACCATTTCTCACTTTTAAAACAGAATAAGCTGCTTCTCCCTTTTCCACGGTCAATTCCAACCGGGGTGGAATTGCCTCAAGCTTGGTCACTAATTGGGCTAAACTGGGCTTAGAGTTAAGAAGGCAAAAAACAGAAAAAAGAACAAAAATGATGCCTAAAAACAGTTTTTTGTTCATTTTGATTATTTTATTATCTATTCATTTTTTAAAACAATTACCTTGCGGCCAACAAAAACTGCCTTAATTCTCTCAAAACATTTCTAAAACGTTGCTGTTGCTCGATAAGTCAAGGCATTTTCATAATCACCGGCTGTCTGCAAAGTGGAAATAGCAATTCGGTAACAAACATAAATATCCTCCGTGGTTGTTGGCACGGTTGTCTTTTTCATTAAAGTTAAGACGCTTTCGCTCTCGCTGGTTGCCGGAAACTTCATCGCGCAATAAGCACCACTGCCGCCGGCACAAGCACTACAACTTATCTCGCCGGTATAACCTGAGCCACTACAATCAGTTGAGTCCCATTGAAAAGCCACTTTTGAAGCATCAATATTATCAATTGAAAAGCCAAAACCAGAAGTGGTATTATCGGTTTTCCAATCAGCAGCTGTACTGCTTTCATTACAAGTGTCTGCCCCACCATCACAGTCGGTGTCTGCCAACTCAGTTGTCCCAGCGCCGCCAATCGAAAGTTGGTCGTCTTCGATTACTGTCACTACATAACCACCAGCGCCATTGGTTGAACAAGAAAGTTGTTGGACCGCATCAGTAAATTTGCTTAAGGTTAAAGAGCCAAAGGGAACCGAAGTAGCAGTTGAAGAAACCTCAACATTGTTCGTATCTGTGTTTAAACCACAAATATCATTAGTGGCAATCTCACTAGTGGTGACCGCAGCAATTGAAAAAGAAATTGTTGGTTCAACTGTGGCCGTTACCCTGACTGATTCAATCACCGCTACCTTACCAGAGGTGGCATCAACCACATTGTTATTGGCATCCAAATTTTCAACAATAAATTTGTAAACATCAGCTGTGCCGACAGAATGGGCAGAAGCAGGCGAAGGATTAACTAATTTGTTCGTGCTGCCAATTGTCAGTGAGAAAGCAGTCTCGTTAGCGCCGGTTCCAGAATATCGGCATTCAAAACAATGATAACCGGCAGCGCAGCCAGTACCTCCAGAAGCAGTGGCAGTTCCAGAAACAAAATCATAACCAGTAACATCATCAGGACAGGTGACATCACTGTTACTAAGAGAGTTAAAATCAAAACCGTCTTGATCTGGATAAGTATCGTTGTTGTTCGAGGCGCCGGCCTTGATTCTCACCCTAATTGCCCCGTTGGGAACAGCTGAAACAGTGGTGAAATTAAGAACATGTTGGGCAGTTCTAATGACAACAAACTCATCGTCCTCATCTGCATCCGCTAATGCCAAGGTCCCAGTAATTGAAAATTCATCATCGTCAATAATCTGTTCCACAGTATAGGTGTTAGCACTAACTTTGTATTTAATCGTATCCTCAGGAAAAAGATTCGCGGTTGAGGTTGAAGGATAACCTGAGGTTTTGATTTTGATTAATGAAGAGCCAACGGTTAGGCCAGCAGCATTAGCCGCATGAAAAGAAAGCCTTGAGGTTGACAATGTGTCCTTAACCGAAGTCAAATTGGCCGAGCCCAACTCAATTGGGGAATAAAAAAAATTAGCCAAAAACAAAAGCCCACTAAAAAAAAGGAAAAGGCTTTTTCTAATTCTCTTTAATTTGAACATTTTTGCTTACTTATGCTTACTTATTATTTAAAAGTAAAAAAAAAATTTGTCAAGTCAAGTCTTAATTTTAGTCCTTATTTTATATTTTAATGAGCCACTAACCTCTAAAGTTGGAGGTTGGAGTGATCAACCGCAATTAGAAACAAACAGTAATTTTAGGTGCTAGCGAAAACTGACAGTGGCTTTTTGAGGAATTTCTCCTCTGCCAATCTGGGCGGTGACCTCAAAAAAACCCTGAACAGTTGAGGTTAGCTCAAAAATCGCCTGACCATATTGATTGGTCATTGGCTGAACTTCACTGATTTGGGGTAAGCCTGTTCCGAGATAACCGCCTTTAGCCGCTAAAGACAAACTTACTTTTTGATTAGACACTCCCCGACCCTCATTGTCAAGCAAAAAAACATTGACTTGAATCTTTTGCTGGCCATCAGCAGCGGCGGTTAAAGGTGAAACAAAAACATAAGAGTTAGCCAAAGAATGCTTACCTACCCTGCTTGCTTTGGTTAAATAAACCAAAAACTTGGGAATGACAAAATTGGCTAAAGAAAAAAGAGCAATCAGAGAAAAAATAATTCCCAAAACAGGCAAAAAATGATTTTTCTTTTTCGCTTTTGCCAAAGATTCTTCTCCTAACCTGTTTGGTTCAACCAATGGTTGAGTTTCTTTCTCCGCTGGCAGCGGACTAGTGTTTGACTCCAATTGAGGTTTTATTTGCTCTTCCATTTAAAAAAATTAGAACAAAAGAAAAAGAAAAAGTCAAGTAATAAATTATCATCAAATTCAACTAACCTCTAAGGTTAGAAGTTAGAATTTATTCGAACCTCTTATCAAGAAGAGAATTAACCCCATAATTATAATCGCCACTCCTAATTTGATTGGCAAAAGCCAAAAATAAACTTCTTTTTTAACCACCTCCCCTTGTCTACCATCAGGAGTAAAACTCGCCACTGCTCTATACCTTCCTGGCCTAAAAGAGTTAAATTGGCAAGCAGTAGTTGATTCACCAGCCAAACACCAAATTTGGCGGGAAGAATTAACCAAAATGTTGTCCGGTCTTAAAGTCAATTCTATTTTCTTTTTACCTAAAAAATCAAAAATTTCAATTTTGCCAATTGACTTAAAAAAGCTTTTCCCTTGATTGCTAATCACTAATTTGAATTCTACCCGATCAAAAATATCAGCTTTATCAGGAACCGCCAAAAAGCTTTTTATCACTCCTTTTTGCCAGGGTTTGCCTGAGGAAGAAATAGTCAGCAAAATATTAGCCCCAATTTTGATCAAGGTTTGACCGCCAGTTTCGGGAAAAAATTCTCCGTGAAGCGATTGTTCAACTAAAAAAGTAAAATAGCTATCTTGTTCTTGCTCTTTTGGAGGAATGGCAATTTTCAAAACCAATTGTTGTGATTTGCCTGCTTTCAGCAAAAAAGTCTCGCCAAGTCTGAGATTGGCATTGGCTAAAGAGAAATATTTTGGCAACCAAAAATCAGTGGTTGACAATTGGATATTGCCTTTTTCATCTGCGGGTAAAAAGGGCACAACCGCTGTTTTTAAATAGAGATCCTGGTCACTTTCATTGGTAACCACAAAAGCCTGGCTAATTGATTTACCCGGCTTAATCATCACTTCCAAAAGCGGCGGCGAGATTGACAAACCAATGGATTGGGCAAAAGCATTGTCAGGAAACAACAGGGTTAGAATTAAAAAGAAAAATATTTTTTTAAACATTTTTGATCCTCAAAATCAAAAAAATTACGCTTTATGATTTAAGACTTTTTTAATTTTTAATTTAAGCCTTTGTTCTTTTATTTCGCGCCCCGACGAACGTCGGGGCAAGAAAGAAGCCGAACCGCCCAAGAACTTTCGCTCTTCCTCGGCTGGAGGCTTCATTTTAGTTTTGAGTTTTCATTAATATTTTGGCACGGCGATAAATACCAGGCTATTTTTGTAATTCCCTGCTTGCTGTAAAGGACTAATATTAACTTTGAAAGTTGCTGATGAGGTGGCTGCTCGAGTCACTGCCTCACTGCCCATTATTACCTTGGCTGTTTCTCCACTTTCTTGGTCAGCAAACTGGCGAAAATAAGTGCTATCAACAAAATCTTGAGGGATGTGATCGCCGCTCATATTAAAACCAAAACCATATTTGTTTGTTTGGGTCCAAGGATCAGCATCTGATTCGTCACAAATGCCAGTATCACAAGTGGTGTCAGGAATATCCAGCCCAAAATCAGAGCGCAAAGGATGGTCTTCAAAAGCCAAAACCTGATAGCCACCAGCGCCGCCAGCTTTAACAATCAGATTAAGACCGTCAATGGCTGGTGTTTCTGGTGATAAAGTGCCAAAATCAATTGCTAATTTGGAAATTTTAAAATAAAAAGGAATAATCGAGTGGATATACTGGAAACCAGCTTTAACAATATAGCCATTTTCAAAACTATATAAACCAGGAGCAATTTGGCCCATGGTAATTCCCAACTGATAAGGTTCTCCTCCTTGGCCAACTTTACCGCTACCAATGTTAATATTCCCCCATTGAATCTGGTAATCATCAGAGAACATATTAACGGCAAAAGCTGCGGGACAAAATCCTAAACAAAAAATTATTAACAGAAAACAAATTTTTTTGCTCATCTTTTTTAAAATTTTTAAAAACCGGCGCCTTTTCACCAATCAGTTGACAGAGAGAATGACAGAGAGAATATTGTTTTAGTCCGTCTCCAAATCAACTGATCTTTTGAGTTTTTCTCCACTCTTTAGCAATTGATGAGAAAGTCTGCGAACCCGTTTTAAAAATTTCTTTTGTTCCTCGGTTAAATGGCTGATATCGCCTAAAAGTTGGGAAATTTTGTCTAAAATCTCAATCATTCCTGGTTTGAATTTCGTGCTTAGCCAAAAAAGAATCTTCGTCTCTTGATTTTCTAAATGCTTTTCATCTTCTGACCATTTTTGCTGATAAACTTTTATTCTTTTTTGGGCAATTAAATTGTTTAAGAATTGTCGACCAAAAAAAAGGCTTAAAGGCGAGATAAACAAGAGAGAAATTGGGTTAAGAAAACTGGTTGGCTGGTTAATGTTTTTGGCAAAAAGAAAGAGAAAGATAGTTAAAAAAAGGCTAAAAAACAATGTTAACCGCGACTCCCAAATAAAAGAAAGACCGAAAAGCAAAAAATAAAGCAAAAAGAACAAAGGTGAGGAAGCGCCGCCACTGGAAAAAACCAAGAGCAAAACCACCATTGTCAAAACCAAACCATCAAGGCTGCTTATCTTTTGAAAAGAATTTTTGGAGAAAGAAACTCTTTTGGAAATGACACCTCGGCGACCAAAGTAAACAATAATTAAAAGGGCAATAACTTGGGCAGTGTAGACTGAAAGACGAGGGTTTTCCACCCAAAGGAAGGTAAACAAAGTGGCTAAAAACAAAAAACCTAAATGGGGCCAAAATTTTTTACCCATATTTTTTTTCTTTGCCCTAATTTCATCGGCATAGTTCCACCAGTTAATATCTCACCAGATGATATTTTCGTTGTGATTTCATTGTGATCATTGTGATCATTGTGACAAATCCTAACCCCTTTTGCAACTTTCTACTTTCTAACCTTTCTACTTTCTAACCTTATTTCTAACCTCCTTATTTCTAACCTTAGAGGTCAGAATTTATTCGAACCTCTTAACATCATCTTGACATCGCCAATTTCGGTATTTATTATAACTTTAAATTAATTAAATAATATAATATGTAATATGCCTGGAAGAAATATTCCTCTGGTCAACAACCAAATCTATCATGTTCTCAATCGTGGGGTTGCCTCCCAGCCAATTTTTTTAAACAAAAAAGACTACCAAAGGGCATTGGAAACAGTTTTTTACTATCAAAATGAAGACTTACCTTTGAGTTATTCCACTTTTTTAAAATTATCTCAACCAAAAAGAGAAGAAACATTAAAAAAGTTAAAAGGAAAAGGGAATTTCTTAATAGAAATCATTGCTTTTTGTTTAATGCCTAATCATTTTCATTTGCTTTTGAAACAAGTTCAAGATAACGGCATTTCCATTTTTATGAGTAATCTTAGCAATAGTTACACCCGCTATTTCAATATTAGCCACAAAAGAATTGGTCCTCTTTTCCAGGGTAAATTCAAAGCAATCAGAATCGAAACCGAAGAACAACTGCTTCATGGATCCAGATATATTCATCTTAATCCCTACACTTCTTACGTGATTAAAACTTTAAAAGAGCTTGAAACCTATCCCTATTCTTCTTTTGCCGAGTATCTAAATCCTCAAAAAACTGATCATTGTCAGAAAGAGATTATTCTTGATAGCTTCAAAAGTTCTCTTGATTATAAAAGATTTGTTTTTGATCAAGCTGATTACCAAAGAAAACTTGAGGAGACAAAACACCTAATTTTGGAGGAATAGCAGAGGGATACGCCAAAGAGACACTACCCTGCTCTAAGGTTGGAATAGTTTCTAACTTCTAACCTCTAAGGTTAGAATTAGAATTAGAAAATCTTTAGTTAATTGGTGCAGCAGCCGGCTACTTCTTAAGGCTGCTGCTGGATGATAAAGAGGAATAATAATCAACTTCAAATTCTGCCAAATAATCTCCCTTGGTTGACCATGAATCTTTGAAATAAATTCTCCCGGAAGAAAAAAGTTCATTGCCAGCCGGCCTAAAGTAACAACAATTTTGGGCCTGATTGTCAAAAGCTGTTTTTTTAAAAAAGGGGCACAAGCTTTAATTTCCAAAGCTTGCGGATGACGGTTTCCCGGTGGCCGATGTTTCACCAGATTGGTGATAAAAACTTCTTTTCTTTTTAGGTTAATCTTCTCAAAAAGCTTGCCTAAAAGTTTGCCGGCAGCGCCGCAAAAAGGAATCCCTTGCTGATCTTCTCTAGCTCCAGGTGCTTCGCCAACAAAAACAATTTTTGCTTTTGGATTGCCCTCGCCTGGAACAGCTTGATGAGCAGTTTTAAAAAGAGGGCAAGATTGACAAGAGGCAATTTCTTGAGCAATTTTGGTTAATTCCTGATCTTTCATCAAGTTATTTTAACACCTCTTTTTCTCGCTAAAAACTACCTTTTCTTAAACTCCTGTTTTCGACTGTTAGTCAGACTAAATTCGGAGTCATTGGTAATAATAACAACCAAATCAATCAGTTTTTGGTTCTCAATCCTCAGGATCATCTGATTTAACTTATTGCCAATAGCAAAAAATTGATCTTGATCCATTTCCCGAACATGAGTTCTAAACCACCAGTGATTAAAAGCAATTTGCCAATCCGTAACCGTAAAGTTTTTAAACCAATCCCAAGTGAATTTTGTTTTTTCCCTAAGACTGACTCCGCCGTTAACTTTATGCAAATAGTTTCTTCCTTGAATAAAACCTTTGGTAAGATAATTAACCCAATTTGGAATCTCTTCGGCTAAGCTCTGATTTTGCTCTTGAATCAGAAGAGAATGAAAAACCTTGGCCATTCCCTGGCTAACTTCTGGATCTGGCTGCTTAATATAAATTATATTTCTCTCCGCCGCATTTTCTGGCAAAATTTGTTCTGAGGCAATAACTTCCAAAACAGCAAAATAACCTTTAAGCCTTTCAAGAAGAATTTCAGCATTCTCCGGAGTAAAAAAAACAATCCTAATTCCTTCTTCCGGTCCTTTTCTTAATCCAAGCAAATTGTCGCTCTCTTTTTTTAGTGCATTCAAGTTACTCTTCAAGTATAGACAGATCTAGTTTAAAAAGTCAAGGGGTGATTAGTCCAGGGCGGAAAAAGCTTTCGGTGTCCAGCAGGGCTAAATATCCTCTTCCGATTTAACAGAGATTCTATTTTTTTTAAGAAGGGCAGTTAAAACTCCGTGGCCATCAATTAATCTTCCTGAAAATGTTCCATCGTAAACCTTTCCGGAGCCGCAAGATGGAGATTTTGATTTTAAAATCGCTTCTCGGCAACCCGCCAACTTTGCTATTTTCAATACTTCTCTGGCTCCTCTTTCAAACTCTCTGCTAACATCCTTCCCAGCTTTAGTGATGACCTTTTTACCTTTTTGCTCGGCTGGCGGGCGAGGCGTAGTCAGACCACCAAGCTGTTCGGGGCAGACAGGAATTGCTTTGCCTTGCTTCACCAAATCAATCACTTTCTTACAAGGTCTAGCTTCTCCGTCCCACCTGCATTTAATTCCTGCCAAACAAGCGGGCATTTCGAAAAGGTCTAAATATATTGATGGATAAGCCAATTAGCACTAGGAAAGATGTTGTGTCTGATATAAAAGCAGCGAAAGGGATCGAGAGCGATTATATTCAACTGCTTAATGAATATAATAAGTTGCAGAAAGTAAGGGAAACAGTTTTTATTGTTAATGTGCAAAGACGATTTCATCCAGGTTTTAAAATAGTAAATAATCTTTTGACTGAAATAGCCTACAAAACTAATTGTCCAATTACTTCTATTCAAGCAATGCATTGCGATGGATAGTGGAGGTTACCAAACGAGATAGTTACTCAGGATTATCATCCCTATAACTGTGGCTATGGTAAAGCTTCACATAGTGGATATCATATTTTTGATGCTGTTTACCAATTTTACAGGGTTTCAAAATTAGTGGATAAGGTAGCCGATTCCATGGAAATATTTAGTTCGTTTTTTCAACCCAGAGGATTTCTATATCAACTAAATCAAATAGATTACTTAAAATTTTTTGGAAAAAACTATCTAAAGGTTAGAAGGTATGATGACAAAAAGTTATATAAGATATTCAAAGATTATGGAGAAATTGATTTATCTGCCATTATTCGCTTGAAAAAGGGTAAAGATTGTATTGGGAATATCTCTATAAATTTAATTCACAATGGTTTTGCTAGACGAACCTGGATATTGCCTGGGACTGATTTATATAAGGGTAATGGTCGAGTTAAACACGAGTATTACAGTATTCAACAAGGCCCATTTCAAAATATTCAAATTCATTCGTATCAATCAAAAGATAAACACGATTTAAATACCGAAGAAGACTATGAATTAGGCGGGAATAACCATTTTGATATTTATGTTTTCAGAAATTGCGGAATGACTGGAGATAGAAATCCTTTAAAAGTGATTACTATGAAAGATATTATAAGGCAGGGGTCTATTGTAACAGATGATAAATTGGTTATAGAGCAGATCAAATACCAAATCGTTGCTGATTTTTTGGGTTATCTACAAGGAGTGATTAGTAAAGATAAGTTATCTTCTAATATTGATGACCATCTTATGCCAGTACAGATTATGAGTGGAATATATCAATCACATATTAAATATATAGAAGGGGAAAACCCTTTAGTTAAGTATAAACTTAAAATATGAGGAAAAAATTAACTGGAATTGAAGCTATAGCCGATGGCTTATTGGATGGAGGTTGTGAGGTAGTTACTAATTTTCCTGGATTTATGTCTCATAAGTTATTTTCTTCTTTGGGGGGAGAAATAACTTCAACAAACGAGAAGATTGCATACGAAACAGCCTGGGGGGCAAGCTTCGCTGGGAAAAGAAGCGTGGTAACTTTTAAGAATGTCGGATTAAATGATACAGCAGATCCATTTTTGAATTCTATGGTTGTAGGAGTTAATGCCGGATTGGTTGTAGTTGTTTTTGATGATATGCATGTTGAAGGATCCCAGTCTCGTCAGGATTCAAGACACTACTTTGATTTCTTTGGAGGCCTTTGGCTTGAACCATATTCTTTGCAAAATGCATACGATACAGCCTATCATTCATTTACTTTATCAGAAAAATTTCAAATTCCAATAGTAATTAGAATTACCAACCAAATAATTTATCAAAAAGGAGAATATAACCGCAGAAAAAAACAAAGAAAAACCTTACCAATAATCAAAAATCATAAACGTTTTGTTATTCACCCTATAAATTCAAAAATACAAAGAGAAGCTGTTTATATAAGAAATAATAAAATAAGAAATTTTATCAACAAACTTTATAAACAAGAGTTGACTAAAATCGATAGAGTTAAAAAATTATTGCTTTCTTTCGGTTGTAATCTCCGAGAGGAGAAAAAATATTTAAGCAAGGGATTTAAGGAGTTACAAATATTTACATATCCAATTCCTGAAGGTATTCAAAACTTAATAAAAGAAGCCAAAGAAGTGGTCGTTTTAGAACAAGGAGATAGGTTTGCCCACGAAAAAGTGAAGTTATTAAGTTCCGATATAGAAAGCATTAGGGGTAACTCAGGTTTTATTCCAGATAAATCAGATGGTTATATCATCTCAGACAACTATAGGAAACTTTTTTCGGCGATACAGAAAGTAAACCCAGCTTTTGTTGTTGGCGATTTGGGGGAATATACCCTAAACACTCTTGATACTATTGACGTATGTTTATGTTTTGGCTCCAGCTTAAGTGTGGGAATGGGTGGAATTTTAGCAGGAGCTAGGCATGTTATTTCAGTTATCGGAGACGGTGCCTATCTTCACTCGGGGAAAAACGTAATTCCAGAAGCAGTTAAGAGAAAGATTCCCATTAAAGCGATCGTGATATGTAATAGCGGTTGCCAAGGTACAGGGGGGCAGGAAATTCCAGGAGATCTATTCTATCAACCTTCTGAAGTGGAAAAGTATATTTTGGACTATAAGATAGCTAAAACTTTTGACATTAAAAAAATATTGGGTAAAATAATGAAGAGCAATGCCGTATCAGTTTTATATATATTGATGTAATATGAAAGAAAGACCTTTATACGTACATTTCGAAGGAATGGACTTGGCGGGTAAAACAACTGCCACAGATAATTTCATCAAACAAAGTGGAAGAGAGTGGGATATAAGACAGAATTCGATAGTGCCCGACAACCCTATCTATCTGTTAGCAGACAGTTTGCGAAGGGCAGATGCGTATGATGCTGAAGTTTTAGGGAATTTATATGTGGTTGCCCTTATGGCTGATATTAGAACCTTCAAGTGGCCTGACAAGAACACAATTCAAGATTCAACAATTATTTTAAGGTCTTTAGCCTTTCATACAGTTAGGGAAACCCCAAGAATAAAAGAGGTTTTAATAAATATGTTGCCATATCATCCTAAATTTGATGCCTCATTTGTTTTTACTGCTAGTATTGAGGAAAGGCTTAGGAGACTTGAAATGCGAGCAAAAAGCCAACCAGATCAAATTTCAGCTGAAGATCTGTTAGTTAGAGATAAACCAGAAAAGTTTTTGGCAATGGAAGCTTGTTTGGTTGATTTTTCAAGGCAATGTTTTCACTCGGTAGTAATCGATACCTCTACCCTTAACCCTGATATGGTTGTTGGTAAAATTATTGAAAACTTACCTCAATTGAGAAGCACCAAATGAAAAAATTGACAAGTTTTGTCCACTTTCACAACAGCAAGGCTAAAACTCTGGATGTGATTTTGCATGGTGGTTCGGGAGGAATTGACTCTCCTTTTATACGAAAAGTGTTTCAGGTATCAAAAGACAAAAGAAACAGCGCAATAATGTTTAATTTCCCCTACTTTGAAAGGGAAGAAGATTATTCTTCTGGACCGCAGTTAAAGGAAGAACTGACAACTTTAAAGAGAATGTTGAGAATTGCAAAATTTAAGGAATTTTCTCACATCCGCCTTATCGGCAAATCTCTAGGGGGGATTGTTGCCAGTTATTATCTTAATAGCTTAAGGGTAAAGGAAAGAGAAAGGAAATTGTATGAAGTGATTATCTTGGGCTATGTAACTGGTGAAGTTAAATTAAAAAGTTTTAGAGGAAAAATCACAATTATTCAAGGAGAGAAAGATAAATTTGGAAATACTGAAGTAGTAAAAAAAGATTTGCAAAATGCTGTTTCAAAAAATATAACTTATTTTCAGATCCCAAATGCGGATCATAGCTTCCGAGACCCTGAAACTAAAGAACCAATATACGAGGATAAAGTAATTAATCTTTTAAGAAATCTTTAATTTACTTAATTCCTAAGTAACCTTTTAAAAACATCATCCAAAGATCAGGGATTTTCATAGAATAACCACCCCCAAAAAGTATTGCTAGTCTCTGAATGTTTCTAAATCTTTCACCAATTTTTCTAAAACTTTCTTCTTCTAAGCTCATTCCTCCTAAGAAATCCTCTTTATAAGTATCGACCCCCAAAATTAAAACTGATATATCGTGGCCGAAGTCTTTTGTTTGTTCTAATACAAAGTCTAGTGCTTGCAAATATTTTTTTCTCTTGTGCCTGGAGGCAAGGGAACGTTAATATTTGTTCCCAAACCTTCCTTTTCTCCCTTTTGCCACTCAAAGCCAGTCCCTGGATAAATTGTCCGCGGGTCTTGATGTATAGAAACAGTCATTACGCTTGGGTCCTGATAAAAGATTTCTTGCGTTCCTTGACCTGCATGGACATCAAGATCGTAAATTATTGCCTTTCTTATTTTTCCTTCCTTTTGGAGTTTTCGGATAGCAATAGCATGGTCGTTATAGATGCAAAAACCAGATGCTTGGTATGAACTAGCATGATGCATGCCACCGATAAGGTTTACCACTCTTTCATCTTGTAAAGCGAGGCTTAAGGATAGAGTGGTGCCGCCGATAATATATAATCCTCCTTCCAACATTCCGAGATTCACTGGAGTATCAGCGTCAAATTCTAAATTATAATCTGCCAATCTTTTTAGCTCTTGCAAGTATTTTGGTGTATGGACTAAAAGTAGATCTTCTTCGTTTGCTCTTGGGGCCTCTAAAATTTTGTAATCTATTTTTCCTTCCCTCCTAAACTTTTCTAAAAAACTTTCTGTCTTGGTTTTCGAAATGGGATTGTCAGAACCAAGATCATACTTAAGGTAGTTTTCAGAATAAATGATATTTAATTCTTTCATCAGTTTGAGTATATTTTACATCTTACTATCTAAATTTGGTAGTTCCAATAAGAATAAGAAAGAGTAGGCGAAAGTTTCTTCGGTGTGGAGCGAAAGCCAACTCGCCGAACGGCAGGCGAATTAAAGAAAGCGGCTGAGCGAAAGGCGGAGGCGGCTGCGGCGATCCCCTTTCCCCTTAAACCCCTTTTCCTCGCCGCAGCCGCCGACGCTATGATTTGTCAGCGATTTTTGATAAAATAAGTCCAAGTATTCCTTGTTTCCTCGAAAACTTAAAAGTTTTCTCGGAAATAAGTTCGAGCTTTTTGATAAAAGGAGCTCCAATTGGAGCGGGAGACGGGATTTGAACCCGCGATCTCTTCCTTGGCAAGGAAGCGTTCTACCACTGAACTACTCCCGCTTAGGCTGCCGAACGTAAGTTAGCCACCCAGTTTGAGCTTTTTCAGAGCCGTGTTGAATAACCTCGGCTACCTTAAAATTTATTTTACCATAAAGTAATACACAGTGTCTAGAGAGAAGTAACAATCATATTGGTTATTTCGCGCCTCAGAAGCACGCCAATCCTCTAAGAGGCCACACCAGCCAAAAATTTTTCCCTTCCACAGGCAAAGACGAAGCAAGCAAAAAGGTTGATTACCGGTTTGTCAAGCTAAAACGACCCCGGATCGTAAAGCGAGATCGTAAAGCGATCGTAAAGCCGTCTCTTCCATGGGCGGAG
>CAZIOQ010000015.1:0-3433 GCA_964540975.1 uncultured Gammaproteobacteria bacterium | reverse complement strand
CATAAAAACATCAATTAAATTTATTGCATGAGTGCAAAGTGAAAACCCCACTTTTGGAGTGGAGGATGAACTGCCGCTTTGCCGAAGGCGAAGTCACAACCATAAGAAGTCTGCATGCTGACTCCCAATAAATAATTGGCGACAAAAGATTGCCACTTTTATCAATCTTGACCGTGGTCACAGATCCTGTTTCCGCAGGAATTTTATTTAGATCGTCTAAAAATCTTTTTTCTAAAAATAGAGTTAAACTTCGAATAATATCCTGATGAGAAACAACAAGCACTTCTTCGTAAGTATTCTTTTTTAAAAACTGTTTTAGCCATTTAACTGCTCTTTGTTGTAATCCCTCAAAACCTTCTCCAGTTTTAATCGCACTTGGCTGGTCTAGGTATATCTGCCAAATTCCTGTTTTGATAAGATCCGTTTTCTTTTTTCCTTGCCAACCAAGATCTCCTTCGGTAAGCAAATTAACTTTTTTAATTTTTATTGCCGGAAAAAAATCAGTAATAATTTTGGCAGTTTGAAGAGCCCTTAGTAAAGGGCTGGTAAAAATTATCTCTGGTTTAGCATTAACGCTTTTTAAATATCCACCAACTTTTTTGACTTGATTTTCACCAAATTGATTTAAACCAAAATTTGGTAGTCGCCCATAAATAATTTCTTGAGGATTCTCAACTTCACCATGTCTAACCAGGTAAATTTTAATCCTTTTCATAAACTCATTATCCTAAGCCGACTAAATGATAGACTTTTTTCAAGGTTTCTTCAGATAAAACTTTTACTTTCTTTAAACCATCTTTAAGAATCCTCTCTAGACATTCTTTATCCCTTTCATATTGGTAAAATCTTTCCTGTAATGGCTTTAAAAATCTAATTATCACTTCTGCTAAGTCTTCCTTAAATTTCGCATAGCCTTTACCTTGATATTTTCTTTCTAACTCTCGGGTTGAAATATTGCCTAAATGAGAATAGATCGTTAAAAGATTACTTATTGCTGGTTTATCCTGCCTAAAAACAATTTCTCTCCCCGAATCAGTAACAGCAATTTTTATTTTTCTTCTTACTTCATCTGCTGAATCCAAAAGATCAATCACTCCATCTTTATCCTGATCGGATTTGCTCATTTTCTTGGTTGGATCTTGTAAGGACATAATCCTGGCCCCTAGCTTAAACATCTTTACTTGGGGAATTTTAAAAACTTTGCCAAAACGGCGATTAAATCTTTGCGCCAAGTCTCGGGTTAACTCAACATGTTGCTTTTGGTCCTCTCCCACTGGCACTTCATCTGTCTGATAGAGTAAGATATCAGCTGCCATTAAAGCTGGATAATTAAAAAGGCCAACGCTGACATTTTCTTTCTGACCCTCGCTTTTAGATTTAAATTGGGTCATTCTCAAAAACTGACCCATCGAAGCAACACAATCTAAAATCCAGGCTAAAATAGCGTGATCAGGATTATGAGATTGGACAAAAATAGTTGATTTTTTAGGATCAATACCACTAGCTAGATATAAAGCGGCTACTTCTCTGATTTTTTTCCTTAAATCATCTGGATTTTTAGGAACAGTAATTGCATGCAAATCAACAATACAAAAAAAACAATCCCTTGTTTCTTGCAAATCAACCCACTGTTTTAGAGCGCCAATATAATTGCCGATGTGCAAATTCCCACTTGGTTGGACTCCGGAAAAAACCCGTTTCTTACTCATTTGTAAGTTTATTATAGCATTTATCCTGATCTTCTAGAAAAAGAAAATTTTATCAAAGGCGTATAGATTGCTCCTTTTGGAGTTAATTCACTTTCAAGCAAAACAAATTCTTTAACCGGAAATTCTCTTTTCTCCGCTAATAACCAATTGATTTTTTCAATTGCCCGAGAAGAAATATTTATTGGCGCTTTTACCCTGGCTAAAGTAATATGAGCTAGAAATGGATGGTCGGGAAAAAATCCTAACTTTTTCATTATTCTTTGGATATTGAAAACTAAATTTTCTAATTCCTTTGTCTGACCACCAACGCTAATCCATAAAACCCGAGGTTTTTTTAAATTAGGAAAAGCCCCAAAATCTTTTAAATAAAGATGAAAAACTTTTTGTTGGCTAGCCAAAGAGACTAAAATCTTTTTAAGTCTTGGAAGAATCTTTTCATTTACCCAACCAATAAAAAATATGGTTAAATGCAAACTAGAAGGAGAAACCCATCTTACTTTTTTCTTGCCTAATTCTTGTCTTAAAATTTCCTCTGCCTGTCTTAATGTCTTCCTAATCCTGGCGGGAAACTTTACGGCTAAAAAAATTCTTTTTTTCTTAAATTTTCGCTCCATATATTCTATTCAAAATTTCTAAGCAATGTTTGAAAATTAGTTCTTTTATAGTGTTTCTGAAAAGCTATCTTATTAAAAATAATCCTTTTTTCCCGAAAAAATATCCCCACGGGAATTTTCTTTTTTGTTTGTTTTGAACCTTGAAATGCCTCTTTTTTCTTTGAAAAAGGTTTTTTTATTGGTATAATTCTCTTCTTAAACCAAGCAAAATTGAAATCTTGACTAAATGTGAGGCAACAAGATAGAATTTCTACCAAAGAAAAACCCTGATGGGTAATTGCTTTTTTCAACACTTCTACCATAAACTTGATATCTCCAGCAAATACCCTTGCAATAAATGAAGCACCAGCTGATAAAGCAATAGAAACCGCATCTACTGGTAATATTTGGTTGCCTTCTAGTGTTGTCTTTGTCTTCATACCTAAAGGAGTAGTAGGCGATGCCTGACCAGTAGTTAAACTAAAAACAAGATTATTCAGAATCAGCAAGGTAATATCGTCATTTCTTCTGGCAGCGTGAATTAAATGATTTGTTCCTTCTCCTAATTGACCACCATCACCACCAATAGCTAAAACAGTTAATTTGGGATTACCTAATTTAATTCCGCAAGCTAGGGGGACGGCTCTCCCATGAAGACCAAAAAAAGCTGAGGTTCTTAAAAAGTTACCCATATTACCACCACAACCAATATCATAAGCAATCACTATTTCTTCTGGTCTTAATTTTAAATCCGAAAATGCTTTTTCCAAGGCAATCAAAATCGCGAAATTCGTGCATCCTGGACACCAGCTTGGTTTAATACCAGTTAAAAATTTACTATTTGTCATTTTTATCTACTTAATTGTTGCTTCTTTTGTTTCAGGATAACACTTTGTCTCTAGCTCTCAATTTTTTGATCCAATCAACAATTTCCTCGGTAAAAAATGGTCGACCATTATTTTTAAGTAATTTATCTTTTATCTTAAATCCTACCTCTTGTCTTAACAGCTGACCAAACTGACCGGTAGAATTATTTTCTATCAGCAAAATTCTTTTTGATTTTTTGAACAAATTTTTTGTTCTTTTAGGTAAAGGATAAATTTGAACAAAATTGATCAAATTAATTGAACG
>CAZIOQ010000014.1:0-8854 GCA_964540975.1 uncultured Gammaproteobacteria bacterium | reverse complement strand
GACCGGCGCTGTAATTTGGTTGATTTATCAATTTTGTTGTATTATGTAGGAAGATAACAATGATTGTTTTACAGGTTATTGCCTTTATTCTTGCCTCGTGGTTTTTGGTTCATCTTTTGGCGATTTTTGGAGCCTTTTTGGCTTTGGCTTATCCTTTGTGGTGGCTTTTGAATTTAAAAAGATTTCCCTGTTTGTGGTGCCGGATAAAAGAAGCAAAAAAATGCTCTTTTTCCCATAGTTTTTTGGATGCTGGTTTGATTTTGGTTTTTACTTTACTTTCTTTTGGTTTGGTTTTTGGGGAGTCTAAAATTTTATTTAAGATGGGCTTTCCTCCCACCCCAAAGACGGTTTCTTTTGTTATTCCTCCAAAAGGTCAGTATCGTTTGGGAGAGATATTTCCCTTAAAAATTGAAATTGCCGGGATTAAGGTTCCTGTAAATGCGATTCAGGCGGATTTGGGTTTTAATCCGGAAAGGCTTGAGGTAGAAGAAATTTCTACCCAAGACTCATTTGCCAATATTTTTGTTCAAAAAGAGATAAACAATGAGGCGGGTTGGGCCCGTTTAACTGGCGGATCACCTAATCCCGGGTTTTTTTCTGACCATGGAGTCTTTGGCACTGTATATTTTAAAGGAAAAAGCCCGGGAGTAGCCAAAATTGAATTTTTGCCTTCTTCAATGGTTTTGGCGAATGACGGAAGGGGAACAAATGTTTTGAAAGAATTTCCAGTTGTTTCCTATCTTATATTACCGGAAAAAATTTCCCAAGAAGAAGAAGAACAGAAAAAATTGCTTTCCTCTTTGGTGCTGGGAACTCAGGCGCAAGAAATTCCTGAGAGCGAGGTTGTCCAAATGAGATTTTATGAAGAAAATAAAATTTTAGGCACGCAAGTAGGAGAGGAAATTGCTGAAAAAAAAGAGGTTAGTTTATCCAAGATATTTTTAAATTTTCTGGAGAAAATTGATCATCTTATTCTTTCTTTATGGGGGAGAATTTTCCTCTAAGTGTTTTCTGGGAATTATCTTGTTACAAAAAAATTTTTTTGGGCTAACATCCGGGCTTAAACCGGAGACTTCGTCTTTACCCGCCTGCCATGGCCAGCTGAGTATATTTACAACTACGCTCGAACTTATTTATCAAAAATTTCTAAGAATTGTTAGTGTCCCTTCGCTAAAGCTACGAACGGACAGGTCAGCGGTGGCGGCAGGAAAAGGGAAAAATACTTTAAAAGATAATAGTTATTGAAAAAGCTTGAACCAAAAGTTAGTGGTTCTCGGAAAGAAGGATCTCTTTGATCGCCTTAATTGCCTCTCTCCCTTTCTTGCCAATACCTTTATAATATTCATACTCAGAGGATGCCAGCAGGTCTTCTACGGTCTTAAAACCAGCCCCTAATAATGAAACATACAATCTAGCCATAGGCATATTTGCATCGGGAGGAAACAAAAAAGCGATTTTATTCTCTTTGTCTGGGGGAAGATTCCATCGGCGACAACGTTGATACATCTGAGCATTTTTCTCTTTTTCCTTTTCTCTAAGCGAACGGATTGGCTTCCCATAAGGATATATTTCTCTTAATTTCTCATAAATTTCACTCAGTTTCTCTGCTGTAATCAAAACTTTTTGAATTGGCCTCTCGGAATCTTGCTCAAAAGCGGTGTTATCTAACGGACGATAAACAGACAAAAAATAAGGTTCTTCTCCACCAGCAGTTCCCTGCGTCAGTGGTTTCCAACCTTCATTCTCTCTTTGATTAAATTTTTGAGCAACTTCTTCTGGAGTTCTACCCCTTAATACCTCTATTGGTCCCATAATTAGCTTAGTATTATATATTATAAGGCTACCTGTGTCAAAGGCATTTGAAAGAAGACATTTTTAGATTAGAACAAATTATTCAAAGCGAAAGGGAGGTTTTTTGGGCTGGCTACCCTTGTCTTAGATGAAGATAAGTTTAGCGATGAGAATTTTTTGATTGATAATTCTTAATTGCCTTTTGTAAAACTTGTTGGGCTAAAACAGAACAGTGCATTTTCACTGGCGGCAAACCGTCTAAGGCTTCAGCAATTGCTTGATTACTCACTTTTACCGCTTCATCAAGAAGTTTGCCTTTGACCATTTCTGTCATTATACTGCTAGTGGCAATTGCGGCTGCACAACCTAAAGTTTGGAATTTGATATCTTTAATATAATCTTTACCCTCTTTGTTTTTGCCAATCTTAAGATAAATTCTCATCACGTCGCCACATACGGGATTTCCTTCCTGAGCGACAGCCGAAGGATCTCTCATTTTACCCATATTTCTCGGCTGTCTAAAATGATCCAAAACTTTTTTAGAGTACATTTTTATTTCGCGCCTTAAAATAACTCGCCGATCATAAGAAGCCACACCAGCCAAGAACTTTCGCCCTTCTCCGGGCGGAGAGGCTTCATTAATTTTTATTAATTCCTTTCCCTATTCTTCTCAACTTTTCTATTGCTCCTGGAAAAACTTTAATCAGATAATCAATTTCTTTTCTCATCGTCCATCTGCCTAAAGAAAACCTAATTGAACCATGGGCTTTTGAAGGTGAAATCCCCATTGCCAGCAAAACATGCGATGGTTTTAGTTCTCCGCTAGTACAGGCACTCCCAGAAGAAACAGCGATTCCCAAATCAGAGAGAGCCAACAGGACTGATTCTCCTTCGACCCCATCAACCAAAATCGAAACAATATGAGGTGCCCTTTCTTGACAATTACCAATCAAATGAACTCCTGGCACTTTTAACAAACCCTTAATTAGCCTTTTGCTTAAGTTTCTAATCCTTTTTGTCTCTTGACTCCTCTCTTTTTCAACTATGACCAAAGCCTTTGCCAAACCAACAATAAAACTTAAATTCTCTGTTCCAGCTCTTTGATGATTCTCTTGACTGCCACCATCCTGTTGCCTAGTGATCGGTACTCCTGACCTCAAATACAAAACGCCAATTCCTTTGGGGGCATAAAATTTATGACCGGAAAAAGAAGCCAAATCCAAATTTAATTTATCAACATTAATTTTGAAATGGCCAACTGCCTGGGTAACGTCGCTGTGAAAATAAATTTTTGCCCATCCTTGTTTTTTCCTTTTTTCATTGGCTAACTTAAGCCAATTGCCAATTTTCTTGATTGGCTGGACTGTCCCTACCTCATTATTAACAAAACCAATTGAAACCAAAACCGTTTCTGGTTTGATCAAAGAGTCAAAATCTGATAAAGAAACCAATCCTGTTTGATCAACTTTTAAATAATCAATTTTTGCCCAACCAAGTTTTTGAAGATGCTCAAGAGTGGCCAAAACTGCCTTATGCTCAATTGGCGTCGTTATCACTCTTGGTTTTTCTTTCATCCTTAAATAAAAATTTTCTAACAATCCTTTATGAGCCAAATTAATAGACTCAGTTGCACAAGAAGTAAAAACTATTTCTTCAAATTTTGCTCCCAAAAATTGGGCCACTTTTGATCTTGCCTGATCAAGAGCCTGTTTTGCCTCTTGACCAAAAAAATGTAAAGAAGAAGGATTGGCAAATTTTTCTTGCCAAAAAGGCGCCATTGCTTTTATTACTCTTGGATCAACTGGAGTAGTCGCAGCATAGTCTAAATATATTTTTGGTTTGTTCATTTTTCGGCAAATTCATTTTAAGTTTACACCTAAAATGCTTAACTTTCAATGTTGAACAACTTTCTTAAAACTTTTTTTAAGGCAGGTTGTGTTTTAGGCGGCATTAATCATTAAATGTTAAATGACAAAGTTCCTTAACTTCGGCAAATTTCTTCTTTGGTCAAGCTAATTTCTAAACTTGACATTCTAAATTCAATTATTCTAAAATGAAATTGTCCTGCTGAAAGGACTTTTGAAAACTGGGAAAGAGTTTTTCCTCCACAATTTTTTGACTGGGAGGACGCGTCTTTTTAAAGCAGTCCACCCACTTTTTCCCTTCGGGGAAAATCTTTTCCAGGCCTTTCGGCGGGATTTTCTTAAAGGCCCTACTCCACCGCTAAAGAAGCAAGATTAACTAATTTTTTAGCCGCCTTTTGATTTTTCCTTCTCTCTTTTTTAATCCTCTTTAAAACTGACCGATAAAAACTTGGGTCCTGGAAAATTTTGATTAAGATTTTTTTCAGTTTTTCTCGGCTCTCGGCCACCCAACCCAACTTTTTTTCTTCAATAATGGCTAAATTGCCATCTTCCTGACCAGGAATATGAGAAATCGCCAAAAATGGTCTGCCAGCTGCCACTGATTCAAACAAAAGATTAGGGCCAGCTTTACCAACAATCAAATCTGATTGGCAAAAAAATCTTTCCAGATCATTTAAAAAACGATAAACTTCAATCTTAGTTTTTTTCTCCACCGCGATTTTAAAAAGTTGGTAGCCAAAGTAAAGCAACCGACTTTTGCCCGCCACCAAAATCAGCCTCGTTTTTAAAGGCAGATTTAAAAACAAAGGCAAAATCTTTAAAAGATGCAATCTCCCCCAGCTTCCACCACAAAATAAAATAACAAACTCTGCTGAATTTTTCTTTTGATAAGAAGCTTGATAAAAATCCTTTTTTGTCAACCAACCAATTATCTTGATCTTTTTCTCCGGCAAACCAAAATTTTTTAAAAACCAGGCAGCTTGCTGATCATAAACCAAATTCAAGTCAGCCTGGGAGCAAATTGTTGAAGGATGGATTGTTCTTGGATCAGCCAAAAGATTAAAAAACTTAAAACCAAATTTTTTCTTAAACCTCGCCAAAGCAAAGTTATAAATAAAATAAGTAGAAATCACCAAATCCGGTTGAAAATTTTTAATCGCCTTTTCAAGAGCGGCTTTTTTTCTAAGACCAAGATAGGGTCTAAAGAACTTTAACATTAAGGGTTTTTGGCTGATTGTAAACCACCAGCGCCAAACAAAGGGCAAAACTCCAGCAAGAAAATTGTAAAGTCGCAACTCTGGCCTAAAATTAGAAAAATAAATTTTTGTTTGCCAACCAGCTTGTTCAAAAGCTTGCTTGCCTGCCTGAGCCAAACTTTGATGGCCCATCGCTGTGGTAAAAATTAAAACTTTTTTCATTATTTACCTCAAAAATGATTGTTGATATAATAGAGAAAAGAATTAGCAAAAGCAATTTTGCTTGCCACCTTAGCTCAGCTGGCAGAGCAACCGCTTTGTAAGCGGCAGGTCCAGGGTTCGAATCCCTGAGGTGGCTCAAAAATTAATGCCAAATTGCCCTCGTAGCTCAGTTGGCAGAGCGTACCCTTGGTAAGGGTAAGGTCTCCGGTTCGATCCCGGACGAGGGCTCCAGCATCAAACTCTCATCTTTTTGGCTTGCCGTTTCGGCGGCGCTTCCCACCGCGGGTTGTATAAATGCTCCGCGATTAAACAAGGATTGGTGGGGTCGTTGAGCCTCTCAAGAGTTTCCCATCAAATGTTTTCTAAGCAAATGTTTTCTCAGTCTTAAGAAAGCCTCTTTTTGTATTTTATAGATTCTTTGTTTGGAAAGCCCTAACCTTTTTCTTATTTCCTTTGGAGAAAGAGAGTCTCTTCCAAATTGGAGGGATAAAACCTCAGCCTCTCTTTGAGTAAGAGAGGAAAAAGCTTTTGACAAAGACTCTTCACTCATTAGTCTGTTTATCACTGTTTCTTCTACTGAAAAATCAGAATCAGAAAGAAGCTCTTCTAAAGGAGTTTGCCTATCACCGACAGGTTCGTCCAGGGAAACTGCTTTTCTGGCCGTCTTTAAATTTAAGATGTTTTTAGTGGTAGTAATTGAAAGGTTCGTCCCTTGGCTAATTTCTTCCTCTGATGGTTCCCGGCCAAACTTATTTAAAAAACCCTCCTGGTATTTAGCTATTTTTCTGAGATTCGCAAAAGAATGGGGTGAAAGAGAAAATGAATTTCCTTGTTTGGCAATCTCCTTGATGATTTTTCCAAAAATCCACCAACAAGCATAATTAGAGAAAGTTCCCAGGCCTGGTTTGTATTTATCAACAGCGATTATCAGACCAATATTGCCAGCTTGGATCAAGTCAGGAAATTGGGGATTTGAAGGTGGCCGGATTTTTTTGGCTAAAAAAACTACCAGAGGCAAATTGTGAAGGATTACTTTTTCTCTCGCCTCTCTTGCTCTTTCAAGAACTTCTTGCTCTTGGGCAGAAATTGGATCTTGGTTTAGTTTTTCTTTTATCTCTCTTGCTTTTAAAATAGATTCTCGGTAAAGATTGTCAATTTCTTCTTGGCTCAAAGGAGGCAGACAGCGAATCTCTTTAAGATAAGCCTCAAGCGGTTGAGGAATTTTAAGATTTTCCCTTTCTTGTTTCATCGAATTAGCTTCGGCGGGTAGCTTGGTTATTTTAGTTTGACCCTCTCCCTGCGCTTGGCAGTTTTTCAACAACTTATCCCCCCTCAAACTTATTTCCGCTCCCGCTAACTTGTCTTTTTTGAGCGTAGCGAAAATCAAGCTCTGCTTATTTTACCAAAAAATTACTGGAAATTGTTAGTTCCGACAATAACGGCAAAGAAAAAACCAGGGCCTTTACTTTCTAAATCCCCTACTTTGAGTTCTTTCTCTTCCTTGATCTTCGGTTTTTGGCCGGGCAATGTTGACCACAATATTCCTTCCTTCAAAATCTTTGCCATTGAACATCTCGATTGCTTTTTGGGCTTCCTCATCTGAAGACATCTCAACAAAACCAAAACCACGCGATCTGCCAGAATATTTGTCAGTCACCACCTGGGCAGAAATTACTTGACCAGCCTGAGCAAAATGTTGTCCTAGCTGATCAGAATTAACAGACCAAGGCAAATTACCAACATAAAGTCTTACTTGAGCCATTTTTGTTGCTCACCTCCTTTTAGAAAATGCTGGAGCCTACCAAGAAGCTGCCTTAAGGAAGCTACCGGAAGTTCTCTCCAACTTAATAATGTTAACAATTATATTTTACTCCTCTTTAAAAAAAACCACAACATCTTGTTTGAAGTCAGCAGCTGTCGCCGCCCCGATCGGTAAAAAAGTTTTTGAAGAATGGTTTAGGGAATAAAATTTTGAGAGAGAGCGAATTATTTGTTAAAATTTTTTAAAATTATGGAGGAAAAAATAATTTTGGAAATTAAAGTTCCGCGGGAAAATGAGTATACAACTGAGGTGGCGGCAGGATTTTTTTCTTCGCTTTCTCGATCGCTAAAAACTCCTGGGTTTTTTGGAAAACTTAAAAAAGAAAAACCGCAAACTTTAGTTTTGGAAATTGCCTGTTTTAATCAACAAATTCGTTTTTATGCTATTTTTGAACCAGAATTTTTGCCTTTTTTTGAAAGTCAAATCTTGGCTGCCTGGCCGCTGGCAGTTTTAGACAAAACTCTTGATTATTTAAGCCACTGGCAAAATCAAGTCATCTTTAGTGGCCAACTGATCCAAACAAATTCTTTTTATTATCCGATAAAAACTTATCAAGATTTTAAAGATGTAGATCCTTTATCTTCGGTTTTGGCAGTGATGAGTAAAGCTGGAGCTGATGATTTTTTGCTGGTTCAAATCGTTTTACAGGCAGCACCAAAAAATTGGCAAAAAAGGGCGCTGTCTGCGGTGGAGCAGGGGATTAAAATTTCTCAAACAGAAAGACAGCCACTGCCGGCAGAAAATTTAATCAAGCAAAAGGCAAACGAAGTTGGTTTGCGGACGGGAATAAGGCTACTTGCTTCCTCCTCAAGCGGGCTTAATTCTTTAATCGGCGCTTTTGCTGTTTTTTCCCGCGGTGATGGTAATTCTTTAGGTTTTAAAGCCCCAAACCTTTTGATTAAAAATAAATTTCGTCAGGCGATTTTTGAAAGGACAACTAATTTTGTTCCTCCTTGGCAAATTTTTTCCTCTTCAGAATTGGCAACTTTGTGGCATTTACCCAATCAGAATATCAAAATTCCCAATATTGCCTGGGGAAGGGTAGTTTTATCTGAGGCGCGAAAATATCGGTTGAATCTTTGTTTGGCAAACCAATATATGGCCCAAATTACCAAACCGGTGCAAAAAGCGATTTTGGGGAATGCTGGCACGCTAATTTCCTTTTTGGTTGGGGCGGAAGATGCGAAAATTTTGGAAAAAGAATTTGGAAGAGTATTTAGTGAAAAGGATTTAGTTAGGCTTTCTAATTTGCAAATTATTATTAAGCTGGCGATTGATAATTTAACCTCTCGGCTGTTTTTTGCTTATACCTTGCCTTTACCTGTCTCTCGCAACCAAAACCGGGAAAAGGTTCTTCGCGTTTCCCGCCAAAGATATTCTTACCGAAAATAATTTTGCCGACTCTTGACCTTTTCTTTATTTTTTACTATAAGATACTCAGGATTTTCTTCAATAGCGAAGAAAGATCCAAAGCACCTTTAAAATTCAGTTTTGGCAAAAAAGGAGGTGTTACTCCCAAACAAGCTTGGGAAGCTAACATCATCGGAAAAGACCCTTGAAGAAAGTTGAGGTTTAGGAAAAGACTTAAGGTTGTAAGGAAGACTAAGGTTTCTTTACCGTTCCAAATAAAAATGGCTTACCCAAAAAACTATATGGGTTAAGAAAAAAGCCCTGGTCTTTCTTAAGACCACCAATGGAGGTAAGAAACTAAAAAATCTTCCCCAAAACCTCAAAAGTCTTACTCTTTTGAAAAACCAAAACCTTTTTCAAGTATCCTAGCCGCATCGGGCGGAGACAGCTGATTTTAGTCTGAGGTCGACAGACTGGATGCAGCTGTTGGTCGGGCTAACAACCCTAGTTTCCACTGAAGGAGTGGAAAGATGGACGGACCATTTCTTCGGCCCAACAGTCCGCTAGGAGAGCTTCTCCTATCTCCAGCGATCTACGGAGAAGCTCTC
>CAZIOQ010000013.1:0-19864 GCA_964540975.1 uncultured Gammaproteobacteria bacterium | reverse complement strand
ACCAGCCAAAAATTTTTCCCTTCCACAGGCAAAGACGAAGCAAGCAAAAAGGTTGATTACCGGTTTGTCAAGCTAAAACGACCCCGGATCGTAAAGCGAGATCGTAAAGCGATCGTAAAGCCGTCTCTTCCATGGGCGGAGAGGTTTTATTACCAGTCAATAACAATTGGTAGACCAATGCTACCACTATTTTCACAGACTATTTCACTCGTTAATTATGCGGCTAATAATCGCTAGTGCCTGAAAATTTTCTCCGCATTTTTAGAGCAATCATTGATATTTTCTGATATTATTAATATTACTATCTTAATTTTCGATATATTTAAAATTCGCCCCAAAACCTGTGAAATTTTTTGTGAAATTGAATTTTCTCCTCTTTTAAGGTCCAAAAAATGATTTTTTTCATCCCTGTCTAAATAGGTCAGAAGTGATCAATTTTCCCTCTTGACAAGTTTTTTATAATAGTATATTGTTTATTAAGAGGTATAACTATGTATAATTCGTATAATTTTATACCTAAAAAACACAAAATTCCTTTTTCGCTCATTAAACAACGGCGACTAAGAGAAACCAAAAGAAAAGAAAAATTAATTCAAATCACTGAGGGGTTAACCCCTTTGTTAATTTTGCTCGCCAGTTTTGTTTGGCTATTTTAATTCTATCTTGGCCAAATAATTGGTTTAAACCGAAAAATGAACCTGCTCACTACTTTTAAAACATATCTTAAAACCTCAAAAGATGTCAATGAAATCACCGTAAAAAATTATCTGGTAGACATCCGCCATCTTTTTTCTTGGTTGACATTCAAACTTGCGGCTGAAAACAAAATTTCTTTAGCAACAAAATCAATTTTGGAAAATTTGGAAGAAAAAATAAAATTCCTCACTCCCCGACTGCTTGAAGAATATAAAACTTATCTTTTAGCCAATAATATCGCAAAATCTACTATTAACCGAAGATTAGCAAGCGTAAGAATCTTCTGCCAATTCTGTCAGAACAATGGCTTGTTAGAACAAAATCCAGGAGAAAATTTAACTAATTTGCCAGTCTTTAAAACAGCAGAGAAAAAAATTCAAGATTTGGTCTCTAAATTTGGCAGTTGGCTGAAAGACCAACGAATAAGCAAAAATACAATTAAAAATTATACTGCTGATGTCAGACGTTATTTGTTAGATCAACTAGTTCAACAATAAAATGACCTATCGCGCTCTTGAATCTTATCAGATAACAAAAATTATTTATGATTTTACGGTTTTGCCAAAGATATATATATCCCGTCCCTATCGGACATATGATCAAATGATCCAAGCTGCCAGATTAGGAAAACAAAATATTGTCGAAGCCTCGGCACAAAAAACTTCAAAAAAAACCGAGTTAAAGCTTTTAGGTGTCAGCCATGCCTCTTTACAAGAATTTTTAGAAGACTTTGAAGATTTTTTGCGCCAGCGCAATTTTAAACTTTGGCAAAAAGACTCGCCAAAGGCAAAAGCAATTCGAGCGCTGGCCTATAAGAACAATCGATCCTATAAAACTTATCCGCCTTATTTAGACCATCCCGAAACCGCGGCTAACGCTGCAATTTGCCTTATCAACCAAGCTAATTTTCTTTTAGAACGCCAAATTAAAAGCTTAGAAGAAAAGTTTATCCACAAAGGCGGTTGGACAGAAGATCTTTATCGCCAAAGAATAAGTTTAGGGCCGATAGGACTTATTATAAATGAATCTTGATCGTTGGTTACAACCAGAACAGATCAGTGCTTATCTGGCTCGTTTGAAAGCCAAAGGCGCCAGTGAAAAAACTTTAAAACGGAAAGAGGCGGCCTTAAAAAAATTTGTCTCCTGGTATCAATCTCAATATGGCTGGCAACCAGCCTCTTTTCCAAGTACCACTCCCCGATCTTCGGTATCACTAAAAACCATTCTTCGCCGATCAAGCAGTCTTTATCATCCTTTAAGTTTCACGTCGTATTTTGTCTTCAGCCTGATTGTTATCCTCTGTTCTGCTTTAGGTTTTGCTTTTTATCAGCAGATTTTCCGCCAAGCCAAACCTGAGCTCGCTTACCCAACAACTTTAAACCCACCAGCCAGAATACTTTCTTTTCAAGGCCGGTTAACCGACTCCGCCGGCACACCAATTGAAACCGCAATCGATTTTGTCTTTAGGCTTTATGACGCCGAAACTGAGGGCAATGTTTTGTGGACTTCCAATACCTGCTCAATTGACCCTGATCAGGATGGGATTTTTTCTGTTAGATTAGGGGCAACTGCTGGCGCCGATGCCTGCGGTCCGGCAATCTTAAGTTCTGTTTTTAGTGAAAATATTGGTGTTTGGCTTGAGGTTCAGGTTGACGACCAAACACTTACTCCCCGCCAACCAATTGCCACTGCTGCCTATGCTTTGAACGCTGAAACTTTGCAGGGATATCCTGCCTCTGCTAGCGCTGTCGAAAATACAGTGCCAATTATGGATAATAATGGTGATATTGTTTTGGGGGCTGCCTCGCCAACAATCGAATCAACCTCGGGCAATTTTGCCATTAAAGGCCAGGTGCTAACTTTGCAAACGCCAGACACCTCCAATGGTTCAGTGATCATCAATCCTGACGGCACTGGCGTTTTGGATTTGATTTTTGAGGGCAGTTCTCCTGGCGGCTCAAGCCAAGGATTTGTCAACGCCACCAACGCCAACCTTGCCTCCGGTTCTCTGTATTATGGTGGAGTAGATAATGTCGGTGCTGCTAGCTACAATCTTTTAACCTTGCAATCAAGCGCTGACTCTCCCAGTTTAAAAACCCAGTTTTCTGTTTCTGCTGCTGGTGATATTTTTGCCAATCGGGCGGCAACAATCTCTGGCAGTTTAAAAGTTGATGAAAATACATTATATATAGATGCTGCCCAAAACAGAGTCGGCGTCGGCACCACTTCTCCAGGCCAAAAACTCACAGTTGAAGGCACCTTGGGAATTTTGGAAGGCGGCTCTTCGCCAACTTATCATACTATTTTTCAAGGCGGTGATCAGTCGGCTGAGATCACCTATACCCTACCAACCAGTCAAGGTGCTTCGAGCACTTTCTTGAAAAACGATGGCTCAGGTAATCTTTCTTGGTCAATAATTGATTCTTCGTCGATCACCCCTGATTCTTTAGACTTTACTGAGTTTCAGGATACTTTGGATCTGGATGCTAATTTGACTTTAAATCAATCAACTTATACCTGGACCCAAAACTTTGATGGGACAACTCAAACAGGCTTAACTTACAATGCTAATTCTTTAACCTCTGGCAAAGGTGTCTATCTTTTGTCAACAGCCACTGGTTTAACCGGCAACCTGGCCGAAGTTGTTCTCTCCGGAAGCAATGCTGCCAATACCGGCAATGTTTTGCGGGTGGCTCAAACAGGTGCTTTATCAGCAGCTGTTCCTTTAATGGTGACCAACCTTGGCACTGGTTTGTCATTCCGAGTCAATGATGAAACCGGAGACAATGATTCTACTCCTTTTGTTATTGATGCCTCAGGCAACGTCGGCATCGGGACGACCAATCCTACCTACAAGCTTGATGTTACTGGCACAGGAAGATTTACTTCTACCCTCAATGTTGAGTCAACCAGCAATCCGGGATTAACCGTGGGTAATGGGACTACTGGTTATCTTAAGGTTGGAGGGTCAACCATTTCTGATGCTGCTGGCAATTTAATCTTGGATTCGGATACTGCCTATGTGGGTATTGCCGATGATTTACTGATTACTGGCAATGATATCTATGATTCAGAAACAAATCAAAGAATCAATTTGGGAGCAACGACCACTTTGTATAACACCACCACTACCTTATCAGGCACCACCACCTTGACTGCTTCTTCTTTAACCACCATGGATACTGCCGCTTCCGTTTCCTGGGATGCCACCTCTTTAACCTTGGGAGGAAACTCTACAATCTATGGTAGTTCAGGAGCTTCAGGGACACTAACCTTGTCTTCAACTTCCAATGCGACTAAAGGTAATTTACAGTTCTTTGATGCCAACAACTACATTACTTCCTCGGGTAATATGGTCCTGGCAGGAACATTATCAGCCGCTTCTGCTAAATTTCAGGTGGACAGCAACGGAGACATTACTAAACTTAAGAATCTCACCTACTCCTGGCCTTCTTCTCATACTGCCTCTTCTTTTTTGAAAAATGACGGCAACGGTAATTTAACTTGGTCAACAGATATTACCGCCACTTCAATGAAATGGAATGCTTTGACTGATCCTGATGGCAATCTTTCTTTAACTCATAATGAATATACCACTTTGTTTACCTGGGATACCGCGGCCACTGCTGGAGCATTTACTGGCTTAACTTTAGCCTTAACCAATGATGCCACCACTGATAGTAACACGCAAAGAATATTAGCCTTACAAAATAACTCGGCTACTGGGGGAACCACTGAAACTCTTTTCTATCTTAACAATGCTGACAATAATGCCATCACCACGGCCATTGAGATTGGCAATACTGGCGGAGGAGGATTTACTAACTTTTTGGAGACTCCATCAATTAATATCTCAGGGACAGGCGCTATCAGTGGAGCCACCGGCATTACTTCCTCAGGAACGATCACTTTCTCAGAATTAACTGTCAACCGGCTGGTCGCCACTACCACTGGCGGCCAATTAACCACCACTTCGGCTGGCACTGTTGGTCAACCACTTTTATCTGGTGGCAGTTCTGCTCCTGATTGGGGAACCTTGGGTCTTGTTTACGGCGGCACGGCCGCTGATTTGTCAACCGTAGCCACTGGCGGCTTAATCTACAAAACTGCCTCGGCCTTGGCCGGCACCTCGGCTCTATCTGGCATCCTTCAAGGAAATGATTCCTCTGCTCCTTCAGCAATTACTGGCACGGCCAATTATCTTCCCAAATGGGCATCATCAACTCCTTATCTAACTGCCACTTCCCTAATTTACGACAATGGCACTAATCTTGGCATTGGCAACAACAACCCTCAAGCCCTTCTTCACATCGGCACAGGCGGCACACCGGATTATGCAGGAAGCGGCGATGTTTATATTCAAAACAATTTAGAAGTTGACGGCACTATTTACGGCACCTTAGACATTACCGATGCTGTTTTTGATTTTATCCAAGTTGATCGGGCGGCCACTTTTTCCGCTCAAATCGCCTCTGATATTCCCATTACAGTTAAAAACACTGCAGGCACAGAGGTTGCCCGCATCACTAATGAAGGCAAACTAAGACTTGGTTCGGCCGGAGCGCCAACTGATACTTTGGAGGTTGATGGCGACGCTGATATTTCCGGCAATCTGGATGTTGGCAATGGCTTGGATGTTTTAGGCGCTAATTTCACTGTTGGCGGCGCAAATTTTGTTGTTACCCAAGCCGGCGTAGTCACTGGCGGCACTTATAATGGCCAAACAATTTCCTCAAGCGCTAATTTTACCGGCACCCTCACCATTGCCTCAACTTTAACTGCCAATGGCAATACCATCTTAGGCAATGAGTCCTCAGACACCATTACGGCCACGGCCCAATTTATCTCCAGCCTTATCCCCCAATCAACTGCCTATAATCTCGGTTCTTCGGACAATCGCTGGGGCGCTTTATATGTTGATAATATTTTTGGCGGCGAGGTAGGCGAATTTGATTTTCTCCAAGCAAGAGGCGCTACCCTATCGGCCCAAATTGCTGAAGATAAAACCCTGGTTTTGCAAGGTTTATCTTCTGGCCATACGGCCAATTTAATTGAAGCCACGGCTAACGGCGCCAACGCCCTTATTCTTTCTAAAGAAGGTAATTTAACCTTAGGTGGAACCCTTAACTTGCCTAACAGCAATACCCTAACCGGAGTTGCTTCCTATGTTCAATTTAACAATGGGGTTAGTGTTGGCGGTGGAACAACCTATCGGTTTACCTCAACTGGTGATGCATATATAAATAATGTATATACGGGCGGGACGCAAAGACTTTCTTCAGCTGGCGCTTTGTCAAACATCACTGGCTACAGCCAAACAACAGGCAATTTTTCTTTTACCGGCACTGGCTCGGTTACTTTGGGAAACAACAACGGCACCGTGGCAATTGATTCTACTTCCTGGGATATCACCTCAGCCGGCGTTGCCTCAGGCCTGACCCAATTAACCGTTGACAACTTAAGGCTTGATGGCAATACTTTTTCCTCAACCACTGGCAATATCACGATTGATGGCGCAGGGACTTTAATTATTGCTGATCAAATTGCCTCATCTTTAATTCCTTCAGCCACTAATACCTATGATTTAGGTTCAACAGAAAAATATTGGGACAATGCTTATATTAATAATCTTCTGGCTAATTCTTTGGAATTTGATTTCTTAACTGGCAGAGGGGCGACTCTATCCGCTGAGATTGCCACGGATAAAACTTTGGTTCTTAATGCCGCTGCTGACCAAACGGCTAATCTTTTGGAAATTAATTCCACTGTGGGCGCTGACGGCGATTTGATGGTAGTTAACGCCAGCGGCAACGTCGGCATCGGGACGACGAGCCCCAATTATAAACTTGAGGTGGCCGGTAATACTTACATCAACAGCCGTATGGGGGTAACTCTTGCTCCACAAACTGATTCCTATCTTGTTTCTGGAAATAGCAACTTTACTGAAACTAGTGGGAGTCACTATGGGGTCAATGCCTGGATTCGGTCAAATCCTGCTAGTGCATCATCTGCTTATATTTATGGCTCCCAAGGAAGCATTATAGTACAAGCTGGTAACGCCCAAAACCACACAAACACCTTGTCTGGTGTACGAGCAACTTTTACTCACTATGGCTCAGGAATAGTCTCAAAAGGGAGAGGCATAACTGTCCGCTTGGTAAACGATGGTGGAGGTACAGTTTCAAACCTCTCTGGAATTCTAATAGAGGATCTCTACAGTACAGCAACCATATCTAATACATATGGTCTCTACATAGGAGATCTTACAACAGGTACACAAACAAACACACCCTATAGCATCTATGCCTCTGATGGGAATACGTACAACTATTTTGCAGGCAACGTCGGCATCGGGACGACGGGACCGGAAGGGAAGCTACATATTATGGAAGTGAATGGGTCTCCTCAAATTTTCGTTGAAAACACTGAAAGTTCTGTCGCTCGTTATCCTTCAATCGCCATTACAAATTATCGTGGGGCAACAGCAGGTCATAGTTATCTTGGTTTATTTGATGCCGCTGGAACTAAAGCGGCACCAGCAACAGTAGGAATCAATGCTTCAGTCGGGGCAGTTGGCTGGCGAGCTCACACAGGAACAGATTTTAGAGAGCTTGCTCGAATCGTCGTTAAAACAGGTCCTAATTTCAGCGATTCTGATAGAGAAGGAATATTAACGTTTATGACAGGAGATGGAACGGGCTATACAGAAAAAATGAGGATAGATAACACCGGCAACGTCGGCATCGGGACGACGGGACCGGGGTATAAATTGGATGTTAGTGGTACGGGGAGATTTACAGATGATTTGTCACTTACTGGGGCAAGTTCTTCATACTATGGCAATTCTTGGATTTCCAACGCAGTTAGCACGGGTTTGAGTCTCTTTGGGACAGCCGATACGGGTTTCTACACAAAGAGTGGCGGCGTCTTGCAATTCGTTACTCCAGTCGGTGGCGTGGCGGCAGATGTGATGACATTAAATGCCGGCAACGTCGGCATCGGGACGACGGGACCGGGGGTTCGTCTGGAAGTTGGTGCCGCTGGCTCGGCCAATGAGGTAGTGCGCGTGCGTAGCCAGAATTATTCTGGAATTGAACTTCTGGGTGATACCGATAACGATGCGGGTGAACTTGGCAGTGGATACGTGGTGGTATCTCAAGATAACGGAGCAGTGCAGGGTATTTTTAGTACGGTTCAGTCTGCCGGAGGTGACGGCCGGGGCGGTTCGTACACCGATACGCTTGCTAATAGCGTGCTCATCGGGAACACCTATGCTTCTGGTGCTTTGGTGCTCGGTGCCGGTAACGCTGTACGTATGACGATTAGGGAAAACGGCAACGTCGGCATCGGGACGACGAGTCCGGGAAGCTACAAATTAAATGTGGCAGGAAACACTTTTATTAATGGCGATATAACCGCCAGCAAATTAATAGATGCGGACAACAATACTTATTTCATTGATCCGGCTGGCCAAGACGCTAGTGTAAGAGGCTTAAGACTGGCTTACGGTGCCACCCTGGCCGAGCTTGGTGGCAACGTCGGCATCGGGACGACGGGACCAGAATATAAATTAGATGTACAAGGGGGTGGATTCAGAGTTCAGAATTCAGGATACTTTATTTTCAACGGTGCTGCGGATATTTTATTTGCTTATCCTCCTCGAGGTGATGGTGGGAGAGCAATTGTTGCCGATAGTAATGATACATTAACACTTAATTATGCTGGAGATTTTGCTGGCGGAACAAAGCTTGGATCGAATGTTTTCTTTGCAGCAACTACAGGAAACTCTTATATAAACACTGGCAACGTCGGCATCGGGACGACGGCACCGAGTCAGAAACTTGAGGTTGCAGGCCAGATTAGAGCTACAAGTTGGGGTAGCTCCAACTGGACTCAAAGTGTTACATACACTGACGAGACCGCAAGGTGGGTTAGAATAGCAAGTGGGAATGGTAGACGCAGTGGTCTTTTCAGCATTCAACTTTCCCGGTCAGGCCGGCACGAAACCTATTATTTTTATGCTGCTCAGTCTTATAATCATGTAAACAAATCGTCTGTAGTTTTATTGGGATCAAGTCAATATGGAACACAAACCTTATCAAAAGTTCGTTTGGTTCTCTACAACTCAATAGGAACAAGCGATCCTGCCTACCTCGAATTTTATGATACTCTAGGAGGGTCAGCAACATACCCTGCCACATGGACAATATGGCAAATATGGGGTAACTGGGATATGGTGAGTGCAACTGATGGTTCAGTTCCTACTGGCTATACAGCATATGAATATAGTTTCAGCGATGCAGTCTGGACAGCCGGATATAGCGCTGCCAGTGGGAACCAAGCTATTTATACACGAGGCGGCAATTTCGGCATCGGGACGACGAGCCCGGGCACTAAATTACATCTTGATACTGGAGGTTCAGATGCAGTGCTATCAATTCGTATGAGAAATTTCGTTACAGGTGATGGAGCTGACCAATATAGCCAGATAAATAGTGGCCGAATATCAAGTGGAAATTCATATCTTTCATTTGGTACTTCCTATGGGGGTATATACGGAGAAAAAGTCAGAATAGATAACACCGGCAACGTCGGCATCGGGACGACGAGTCCGGCAACTCAGGTAGAAATATTTAAATCAGCTTCTGGGACAATGGGTCCTATCTTGAGGCTTAGTAATGTAGGAAGTGCAGGCGGAGCAGTAGCCCTTGATTTAGCAAACTACCAACCCACAGGTTCATACGACCCACCTGCTCGTATTTCTGCAACAGATGATGGAAACTACGGTTCCCACATTAACATTATGAGTAAAACCCCAGGCGCAATGGCAAATACGCTTCAGTCACGGATTTATGTTAAAAGCGACGGCAACGTCGGCATCGGGACGACGGGACCGGGGGCAAAGTTACACATTCTCGGTTCTTCTCAAAATACATTGGCTTTGGACTCTCCTGCCTATCCAGAGTTGACGTTAAGGGTAGGGGGAGTAATTAAATCATATGATGCAATTGCAACAACGGCGGGTGGATATTTTGGGACATCAGGTGTTGGAGATCGCATTATTAGGGCTGAAGCCGGTAATATACTATTTGGATATGGTTCGTCGGAAAAGGTAAGAATTACAACAACCGGCAACGTCGGCATCGGGACAACGGGGCCAAATACCAGACTAAGTGTTAGTGGCGGCGCCATAAACTTCATTGATGCCAACACAACCGCCAACGCCAACAATCAACTTCGCTTCGGCGGCAATGCTACTGATGGTAGTGTTACTTTTGTTGGTACTAACAATAAAGATAACGCTTCGCGATTAACTTTATCATCAGCCGGCGATGGAGTTTTCATTGGCAAATACAACTGGGACGCAAATTCCCACACCAATGTGGGTACTATTTGGCTTTATGGATCAAATATCATTCTTAATGCTCAGGCCGATGGAACCAATGAAGCTGTCAGAGCTGACAGAACTATCAGCGCCAGCACAGGCTTATCCGGAGGAGGTAATCTTACCGCTGACCGCAGCTTTTCCGTAGTCTATGGCTCTACCGCCGGCACTTCCGCCCAAGGCAATGTTACCCTGACCGGACCAGGAGCAGGAGGTGGACTCACTGGAGGTGGAGGAACCATTGCTGTTGGAGCAGGTGGAACTTTTAGTACTATCAATGTTGGTGCAGGAACTTGCATCACTGTTAATGCCGATGATGTTGCTGTTACTGCAGACTGTATCGGCGACACCCAACTTGCCTACAACACTGGCCAACATTTGACCACTTCAAGTAGCCCGACGTTTGTTAGGTTAACTTTAACCCAAGCTACAGGCACATCACCTCTGGCAGTAACCTCAACCACAGTTAACACCAACCTTAATGCCGATCTTTGGGATGGTTACCATTTTGCGGATTATTTAAATCAGGCAGTTAAAACTACTTCAACCCCAACATTTGTAAGCCTAAACCTAAACTCGACCAACAATGCTTTTATAGAACTCAGAGAAACTGATAGTAGCGGAACTCCCTTTATTGATTTTACTAATGATAACAGTACTGATTATGATGCTCGATTCATTTTATTGGGTGATGATCAACTTCAACTTAGATATTCCCGATTAGGTATCTGGACTGCAAGTGCTGATTACGGCATAGATCTCATCAATGAGGACAGTGTAAACGGCAGAGGACGGGCTTATCAGTGGGTCACTTATTCTGATATCTCCTTAAAAAAGGACATTACCCCAATTACAGATGCCTTAGATAAGATTATGGCTTTGCAAGGTGTCTATTTCACCTGGCGTAACTCTAATACCAGATCTTTCGGCCTCATTGCTCAACAAGTAGAACCAATACTTCCTTCAATAGTTTCAACCGATCCCCAGGGTATTAAATCTATTGACTATAGCCTTCTGACAGCGCTTCTTATTGAAGGAGTTAAACAACAACAAACTCAAATTTTTTCTCTTTCTAGCCAACTGGAAGGCTTGAATTTGACGGATAGCGGAGATTTAGAAATTACAGAAGTTCAAAGTTCAAAGTTCAAAGTTCAAAATAAGAAAACTGGGGAGATTATTACTAGAATTGGTGCTTTTGCTGAAATTGCGGCGGCAAAAATCAAATCCGGACTGATTGAGACGGAAAATGCAGTTGTCAATAACCTACTGGCGGCCAAGAATATTATTTCAGAAGAAAAAATCATCTCGCCGGTAGTAGAAACTGAAGAAATACAGTTTCAAAATCAAAATGCAAAAATCAAAATGCAAAATGAAAATGCAAAATTAAAAATTGTTGATTCAGAAGATAAGCCAACAGCAGAATTTGACACCGAAACAAAAAAAACCAGTCTTTTTGGCGATTTACTGGTAAAAGGAGAAATAAAAAGTGAAGGCGATCTTCAGGCTCAAACTGTTCGAAGCAAAACAGTTGAAAGCGAAACCATCACTGCCTCAGAAATTCAAACCGATAATCTGGTTGCCCAAGAAGCCACTTTTTCCACCATCTACACTGACAACATCATCAGCAAACAAGGCTCATTTGGCGATTTGCTGGCAGAAAAAATCAGTGCTTTTAGAGGAGAATTGGAAAAATTAGTGGTTGAAAAACTCTCCCCTACCCCAGACTCACCAGCGAGCAATCTAATCGATCAAGAAACTCCAACCGGCACTTCCCTTTTTGGCCAGGCGGAAAATTGGTCCACTGCCCCAGCCTCTGGTTCAGCTAATCTGGAAAATCTTAATATTGGTGATTTGGGAATTTCCGGCAGATTAACCGCTCAGGAGACTTTTGTTTACCAAACTCTGGTGGTCAGCAGTCTGGCTTTAACGGAAAACAGCCTTTACAGCCTTGATGGCGTTTTAAAAATCCAACCTTCAGGCACAGGTAGAATTGAATTTTTAGCCGGAGCGATGGTCATTGATGAAGATGGCAGCATCACCATCAATGGCAATTTAACAGTTAACGGCGCCATTGCCGCCAATGAATTTAGAGGAACCAACAGTGATTTTAATATTAATTTAGCTTCTGAGACACAACCAGAGTTGGCGACCAATGGCTTTGGCAAGCTTTTGGTCAAAGGCGTTGAGGGAGAAACTGTTTTTTCAGTTGATGAACAAGGGAATCTCGAGGCTTCGGGGTCAGCCACTTTTGCCAAAATTAATTTAGCCTCAGCCGGTAATTTAATTGACCACTCGCCTACCGCCACAAAAATCACCAGCAATGCCTCAGCCGGCGAAGGAATAATTAGCCCGGGTCAAACCGAAGTCATTATCCAAAGCGAAAAAATCACGGAAAATTCCCTAGTTTACATCACCCCCACTTCGGATACCCAAAACCAGGTGGTTTTTGTCAAACAAAAAACTGCTGGCGAATTTACTGTTGCCATCAACCAACCACTGGAAATAGAGATTAGGTTTAATTGGTGGATAATTAATTAATTTTCAATTTTCATTTCTTAATTTTCAATCAATTTACATTTAATCAATGAGACAATTTTTAAACAAATACGATCTTGAAGAAAGAACAGTTAGGTTTGCTGAAAGGATTATAGAGCTTTGTAAAAGGTGTCCTAAAAATTCAGTTACAATTCCAATTCTTGATCAATTAATAAGATGCGGAACCAGTATTGGTGCTAACTACACTGAAGCAAATGGCGCCTCGAGCAAAAAAGATTTTAATAATAAAATATTTATTTGTAAGAAAGAATCAAGGGAGACAAAATATTGGTTAAGGCTTCTTACTGGAGTCTTGGATGATCAAGATTCAAGGCAAGAATGTCGAGATTTATGGAAAGAGGCCCAAGAATTTAATTTAATCTTTTCTAAAATTGTTTCAAAGAGAAAAAATAAAGCAAATATTGAGAAGTGAAAATTAACTAATTGAAAACTCAATGAAAATTAAGAATTGGAAAATGAAAATTGAATGAGAATTGAAAATTGAGAATTAATAAGTAGCTTTAAATTTAGAATTTATTTACTTAAGCAACTTAAGATCAAAAAAGACAAAAAAGGCTGTTGCCAGCAGAAAAATCAGCTTTCTTACCCCTCCCATCTGAAACTCCTTGTCCAATCTGCGCCGATTTAAATACCAAATCAAGGGAAAACAAACCGTCATTGCCAATGCATTCAAAACCGCGGATAAGGTGAGCAAAAATCGCGGCTGGGTAAAGCCTAAAGAAAGCAAAATTATTCCCAAAAGAATTTGTCCCCAAAGTGCGAGATAAAAATACAACGCCAAATTGACTTTTTTTGCCAAACCGTTTTTCGCCAGGGCCAAATTTTCACTAATAATTCTTGAAGAAGACTCTAAAACTCCTATTTGGGTGGAATAAAGCATCACCCCGGCGACAACTAAAAATAATAAGCCAAAAATGCTTCCCAGTCTTTGACCGATCACGCCCGCTTCCTGATAAAGAAACTCTATTTCCCTCGGTGAAGCAAAACCAAAAACCAAAGTTTTGGCTAAAATTGCCAGCAAAACAATGGTTAAAAAACCTGAGAGCAAAAAAATTAAAAAATGCTCTTTTTGGCTTAAGCGCCACCACTGCCAAAAAAGTTTTTTATTTTTTTCATCTTTGGGAAAACCTTTGCCGGTTAACAGCCCTTTTTGTTGGCGATTAAAAATTAAAGACCTAATTTTTACTGCCCAACGACCGGCGGCCATCCCTTTTTCCTTAACATAATAACTTTGAGCCAAATTTAAATTCCCGCCCGCGCCGGCATAAGCAACCGCAGCCAAAAAAGAAGCAATAGAAATTCCGGCCGGCAAAAACCAAAAATCCTCTCCCCTGCCCACCATCCCCCAAGCCAGATCAAGCCAATCCTGGCGAGAAGTAAAAATCGCCACCAAAAAGAGAATAAAAGGAATAACAAAAAGAATAACTGTTTTTTGAATCGTTTCCATTGTTTTGTAAAGCACCTTGCCCAAGGTTAAAACCAAACCGACAAATAAAAGCAAGAAAATGGCAAAAATTTTTTGATTTTCCCAACCAAAAATCCGACTAAAAATCTCTCCTGCGGCTGAGGAAAAACCAGGCAAGCTCCAGGGAATAAAAGTGGAAAAGATAAACCAAAAAGGCAAAAATTTAGCCAAACGATAAAAACCAACAAAAACACTCTCCCCCCAATAAAGGGCATAGCGGATAATTTCTGTGTTTAAAAAATATTGAAAGGTGATGCCCACTAAGGCGCCCCAAATAATCCCCATCCCCCAACTGGCGGAAAGATAAGGCCACATCACCAGCTCGCCGCTTCCCAAGGCAAGGCCGAGCAAAATAAAAGAAGGGCCTAAGATTTTGGTCAGACTCGGAACTGGAGGAAGATTTTTCATTAGTTAGTTAGGGGCATTATGAATAAATTCTAATAACTAAATTAAAAACTTTAGGCTAAACTACCCTTATTGGCTTTTTCATAAATACTGGCAAATATTTTCATTAATTCGCAAGCTTCTTGTAATAAAGGACAAATTTTTTCTTTTAAATCAGAATTTGCCTCAATAATAAGCTCTAACCAATAAGCTGTTTCCTTCGCTTCTTTCTTAGTTATCCTAATCCTATTTCTAAAATCTCTCTTTGTATCTGTTTCATTCGCCTCTCTATAGTTGGCTCCAATAGATGTTCCTGATCTCACTGCTTGATCTAACAATCTTAGGTTAACTTGATTTTTCGGTAGATTTTTAGCCAAATGAATAATTCTTTTACCAAACTGAAGTGTCCTTTCTTCCAAATTGTATATTTTTGAATTGCGAACTTTTCCCATTTTGAATTTGTTTAAAATTTAAATATTATTTGGAACTTAGGATTTAGAATTTAGGATTTGTTAATTGATAATCCACCGTTCTTTCTTCAAGGTCATATTTGTTACTTGTTTGAAAATTTTTTAATTGATTATTCATTGAAAATTGTAAATTGTAAATTGAAAATTAATTAATAATCCACCATTTAAACTCCAAGTCATGGTTTAGAGCCTGGGGAATAGTAACAGTAAAACTGCCGGGCTGATTGCCGGAGGCTGGCTTTTTTTGGCTCACCCGCAAGATTTGGTTTTGACTATCGCCAATCGGAGTAAGATAAACTTGGCTATTATTATTAATAATGTTATTCATTATTGTTATTTTGGTTGTGCCGCCCGGCAAAACTCCTATTCCAGAAAAGGCGTTAGAATCGGCGAAATCTTCAATTAACAAATCTTTTTTCTCGGAAGGATCGGCTAAAAATATTCTATTTGTTAAATTTTTTGCCTCAAGCTTTGGTGGGTTGTCTGGCAAAGAAATTGCCTCTTTTTTGCTGGTTGTTTCTAAAGACTCTTTAATCACTGATTTTGGTGACTGGGCTAAAAGACTATCAATTGCCTTTAACTCTTTTTCAATCAGCTCTTTTTGCTCTCTGCTCACCACTAGACCCAAAACCCGTTGATAATCTTTTTTTGCCTCGGTTAAAAGCCCTAACTTGTTTTCTAATTGGGCTAAGTCAAACAAAATCTGGGCCTCGGTTGGCGCCACCTCGCTGGCTTTTTCCAAACAAAACAACGCCTTTTGAAAATCATTTATTTTTAAAGCCAAATCACTGGCGCTTTTGAAATATTGAGGGTCATTTGAAGAAAGTGAAGCAGCCTTTTCCCAATCAGCTAAAGCCACTTTGGTTGCCTCAGGCAAATATTTTTCAATTGCCTGATAGATTTTTGCTCGTTGAGCATAGCCACGGGGGTCAGTCGGATAATGCAAAACCGCCTCGGTTGCCTGGCCAATCGCCTCGTTGATCAGCTGAACAATCCGGGCATTGTCACTTTCTTTGGGATTTACCCCTTGATTGTTGTCGGTTTTTTGATTATTTTGGCTCGCCAACTCAATTGCTTTGGAAAACAAAGTCTGGGAAGACAGAAGATAATAACTAATTGGTTTGGCCACTTCTTCTGTCAAAGAAATTTCTTTTTTCGGCGCTAGTGATCTTTCCTGGAAATTTTTTTTCGCCTCTCCCCTACCCAATTTGGGTAAGGCCAACCAGGCAAACGAAATTCCCCCTAAAACTGGCAATGAAAAAAGCAAAAATTTTTTAAACTTCATTAACTTCATTAAAATCCATTTTAACACATCCAGGACCGTTGCTGGCAAGTATCTAACACCCTCACCTAACACCTCTAAAATGAAATTCCCCTTACACTTTGGGTATTTTTGTCGTTTTATCCACTGCCGCCTTTCTCCTTAAGACAGAAGCGCATTTACGATCCGGGGGTCGTTTTAGCTTTACAAACCGGTATCGGCAGGGTTATTTAAAGGCGCGAAATAAAAAATCTGGCGGCTCAAGGTTATTCGATTCTTTTCTTTGATGCTTATGGGGCTGAAGCTACCAAAGAAGCCTTTAATGTTGGTAGATCGACAGTCTTTCTCTGAAAGAAAAAGTTAAGAGATGGGGTTTATGATTAAGGAGGACTTAGAGTCCAAAAAGTCTGTGACCTGGACAGGCTATTGAAGAAAAACCATTGGTATTGTAAACTGATCTTGTAATGATTGGCCAGCATCAAATTCCGCAAGAAATTTCTACTTATGAATTCCGGCTAGTGGGGAGTATGACTTTAAAGCAATTTTTAAAAATGGCTGCCGGAGTTTTGGTTGGCGTGATATTTTATTCTAGCCATCTGCCAGTTTTAATCAAATTCGTTGCTCTTTTAGCCTCGGTCTTAGCTGGTTTTGCCTTTGCTTTTATGCCTATCAATGAGCGGCCGCTAGAGCTTTGGGTTTTTTCTTTTTTCAAAAGAATTTTTTCGCCCACAATTTATCTTTGGAAAAAATCAAAGGCCAAGATGGATATCGTTGCTTTAAGTCAACAAGCAAAAAAAGCCAAGTTTTTTGAAAAAGTCCCTCTGGTTGACAAACAAAAAAAACTTGAGGAATTTGTTGAGTCTTTGCCCTTAAAGCCAGAGGGGAAATCAGCGCCGCCACCAATTTATCAACCAAAAGCCCAACCAACACCAGTCTTAAAACCAGCAGTTTTGCCCCCCTCCCAACCGACAAAAACCGAGCCAGAGCCTTCTTGGCCAACTGGGCCTTCTTGGGAGCAACTCATTCAGCTTTGGAAAAAAAAGACTAAACAAAAATCAGTCACTAAAGAAGCAGAATTTGTTGAAACAAAATTGCCGGCTACACCAACAACGCCTAATATTGTCAATGGTTTGGTTGTTGATGAAAATGAAAGCGAGATTGAGGGAGCGATTGTAGAAATTCAGGACTTGCTTGGCAATCCAGTTAGGGCAATGAGAACCAATGGCCTGGGTCAATTCCAAACAGCCACCCCTTTGCCTAATGGTGAGTATCTGATTGTGGTCGAAAAAGAACCCTATCAGTTTGATATAATTAAATTAAAAGCCGAGGGAAAAATTATTTTGCCAATCAAAATCAAGGCTCAAAGACAATTGGCAAGCTAAAAAAATGTCAGACCCAAAACAAATTGCGATTAAAGGAACCACTCAACAACATTTGCCAATCGAAGATATTTTGGACAATATTGTTATCCTAAAAGATGGCTCTTGTTGTTTGATTTTGCAAACTCCAGCAGTTAACTTTGACCTTTTGTCAGAAAAAGAACAAGAAGCAATGATTTATAGTTTTAGTGCTTTGCTTAATTCTTTGAATTTTCCTGTTCAGATTTATATTCGCTCAAGCCTAAAAGATGTTTCTTCATATTTGCGACTTTTAAAAGAATGGGAGGAAAAACAATCATCTTCTGATTTGGGAAAAATGATTTCTTCTTACCGAAAATTCATTGACGAGTTGGTTCAAAAAAATGCAGTCTTAACCAAATCTTTTTATTTGGTGATCCCTTTTTCTGTCTATGAGTTAGGGGTGGAATCAGCTAAAGCTGGCTTAGCCAGCTTATTTCCTTTTTTAGATGGCAAAAGTCAAGAGTCAAAATTGCCTTTGCCTAAAGAAACAATTTTAAAAAGAGCCCAGGCTAATTTAGAACCAAAAAAAGAGCATATTATTCGGGTTTTTGGCCGGCTTGGGTTAAGGATTAAACAATTGACCACCGAGGAGTTAATCGATCTTTTTTATAAAATTTATAATGAAGAGTCTGTCGGGATTAAAGAAATTAATCTTTTAGATCTTAATTCAATGGTTACTTTAAGGGAGAAAAATTATGTTTGAAAATTTAACCAAAATCAGTTTCGCTCTCTGGCCAAAAAAATTTTTGGCCAAAAAACAATCAGCTTTTCAAAAGCCGGCAAAAAAAGATGGGGGGGAGGCAAAAGCTGATTTTGGTCAAGGAATTACTACGGTTAAAGATATCATTGCTCCCTCAGCCGTGGAAGTTGATTTTAATTATTTGCGAGTCAATAATCGCTTTTATCGCACTTTTTATGTTGTTGGTTATCCAAGGTATGTTTCTGCCAATTGGCTTGGGCCGCTGATTAATTTTGATCGGCCTTTACAAATTTCAATTTATATTTATCCTTCAGAAGAAAAAGAAGTTCTTGAGGATTTAAAAAGAAAAATTGCCGAGATGGAGGCAGAAATTTCTTTGGCTGTTCAGCAGGGGAAAGTGGTTGATCCGAGTGTTCAGGCAAAACTTGAAGATGCCTTGACATTGCAGCAAGAATTAGCCCGGGGAGCAGAAAGATTTTTCCAAATGGGGCTTTACATTACTGTCTCTGCTGGCTCAGTAGAAGAATTAAATCGGACGAGCAAAGAGCTAGAATCAGCCTTGGGTGGGTTAATGATTGTAATTAAGCCAGCGATTTTGATGCAAGAAGAAAGTTTTAAAACTGCCTTGCCAATTTGTCAAGATCAATTGATGATTACCAGAAATATGGACACTACTTCTTTAGCGACCACTTTTCCTTTTGTTTCTTCAGAACTTTCTGATGACAAAGGAATTCTTTATGGGATTAATCAACACAATGGTTCTTTGGTTGTTTTTGATCGCTTTTCTTTAGAAAACTACAACTCAGTGATTTTTGGCAAGTCTGGCGGAGGAAAAAGCTTTTTGGTTAAACTTGAGGCGTTAAGATCTTTGATGTTTGAGACAGAAATTTTGATTATTGATCCGGAAAATGAATATCAAAATCTTTGTCAGGCAGTGGGAGGAGAATTTATTAGACTTTCTTACAATTCGCTGTCAAAAATTAATCCTTTTGATCTTGAGCTGATTAGGCCAAAAACAACCAAGGAAGAGGAAGAAGAAAATGAGTTGTCAAGAAAAATAATGGCTCTCCACGGACTTTTTAAAATTATTATGGGAGAGCTTGATCCCCAGGAAGAGGCATTGTTGGACAAAGCGTTAATGCTGACTTACAAAGGTAAAGGGATTACCCCTGATCCTCAGACTCAGAAAGACAAGGAAATGCCTTTAATTGAGGATTTGTACAAGGTTTTGATTGGGATGGAGGAGGAACAAGCCTTGTCTTTAGCTGCCAGATTAGAAAGATTTATCAAAGGATCTTTTGCCGGCATTTTTAACAGCCAAACAACAGTCGACTTAAAAAACAAATTTACTTGTTTTGGTCTTCGGGATTTGGAAGAGAGTTTGCGGCCAGTGGCGATGCAGATCATTTTGGATTTTATCTGGAACAAAATCAGAAAGGAGTTGAAAAAAAGGATTTTGATTGTTGACGAGTCTTGGTATTTGATGAAATATCAAGACTCAGCAATTTTTTTAAACAATATTGCCAAAAGAGCAAGAAAATATTATC
>CAZIOQ010000012.1:0-2656 GCA_964540975.1 uncultured Gammaproteobacteria bacterium | reverse complement strand
GAGGCCGAGATTGAAGGACTTTTGAGAAAAGGTGTCAAGTGGGATAGCCAAGCGATGCAGTCATGGGGTTACCGGCAGTGGCGCGATTATTTTGAAGGCAAAGCAAGTAAGGAAGAAGTGATACAAAAATGGGCTTTGCATGAAATAAAATATGCAAAAAGACAAATAACATGGTTTAAACGCGACAAGGAGATTAATTGGTTTGATATCTCCCAAAAAAGGTATCAAGAAGACATAGAAAAGTTAGTCAAAAAATGGTACATTAGAGGAGGTAAAAGGCAAAAGAGTAAAGGTTAAAGTGCACTTTGGTTTGTTTCAATGGTTTGTACTTTTACCGATATCCATGACAAAGAAAATCGAGATTTCTCACAAGACAATTATTTTTACTGTTTCTTTTTTAATCTTTATTTGGTTTTTATATTATATCCGTGATATTATCCTAATTTTCTTTATTTCTCTTTTGATTATGACAATTCTTAATCCAACGGTTTCAAGATTTTCCCGCTATAAAATCCCGAGAGCAGTATCAGTGGTTGTTGTCTATCTTCTTGCCATTGGGATCCTTGCTTTAGCAATTGCCGGGATAGCCCCCGCTTTAATAGAACAAACTACTAATTTTGCCAATAATTTACCTAAATATTTAGCTAATATCGGTTTTCCGAGTCTGGTCAGTGAGCAGGTCGTCAAAGAAGTTATGGCACAAATTGGCACCTTACCTGGCAAAATTCTCAAAGTAGGGATGTCAATTTTTTCCAATATTTTGGCGGTGGTTACAGTTTTAATCATTGCCTTTTATCTGCTTCTTGCCAGAGAAAAAATTGACGAGCAACTGGCTAATTTTTTGGGAGAAGAAAAAGCCAAAGAGGTAGCCAAGCTTATTGACACTCTTGAGTTTAAACTCGGCGGCTGGGCCAGAGGACAGTTGGCTCTGATGATTGTTGTCGGTATCTTAAATTTTATCGGCCTAACCCTTCTAAAAATACCTTTTGCTTTACCTTTAGCCCTTCTTGCTGGGATTTTGGAAATAATTCCCAACCTTGGTCCTATTGTTGCCGCCATTCCGGCTGTTATTATTGGTTTTAGTATCTCACCTTTAACTGGCTTTGCTGTTATCTCACTTGCCTTTTTAATTCAGCAGACGGAAAACTATTTTTTGGTGCCGAAAATTTTGGAAAAATCAGTGGGTGTTAGCCCGATTATCACCCTTTTGGCTTTGGCCACTGGCTTTAAGTTAGCCGGGATTGTCGGCGTTTTGATTTCCGTTCCAATTTTAATTACCTTTCAAGTCTTAATTAAAAAACATCTTTCTGTCAAATAACTTCCTAATTTTTTTGACTGATCAGCTGAGTTAAAAAAACTCGCATGCCTTTTTGGTTTAGTTTTAGAAGATTGAAGAGAAAGGATTGTGTTTAAAGCAGGAACTTCAACCTACCCCTGAAAAATCAGACTTTGGGTATTTCAAATTGAATTTGCACTTTTGGCCAATAGATTAGAGGTAGCAAAAAACCAAGAAGAAATAAAAGTTTATTGAAGTTTAACAATCCAATTTTTTGAACTAAATTATTGCTTTTGAGAATTATTGACACCCCAAGACACCTTATCTATTATTAATTTAGACTGTTTATGACGCATCTTTCAAAATATAGGGTAAGATTAAGAAGGTATTTAAGTATTTGGAAGGGTCTAGGGGGGCAGCAAAAAATTTCTCTTGCCAGTCTTGTTTTTCTACTCATTATTTTTCCCTTAGCTATTGTTGCTGTTTTAAGGCCGGTTGCTTTTTTACCAAAAGCAAAACTTTCCGATACTCCAGCAATAACACCAACACCAACTACACCCAGCTATTTTCCTGACGTCGATCCACAAACAGGAGAATTTTATGATTTTTGGTTTGATACTCAAGTGACAACGATTAAGCGAGAAACAAGCGGACCTTTGTATTATGCTCTTACGGATATCAAAATCGGCGGGCCGCGGTTAAAAGATCTCAAAAGCCTGTATGGCTTTAAGCAAAAAAGCGAAAGCCCATATGCCGAGGATCAAATGGAGTTTAAATTTGATGATGCTTTGTGGGGGAGATTTTCTACTACTGTAAAATTATTAGAGAGCAATTGTCTTGATTTTTATTCCTCAGCCACTCCAACGAAGGAAAGCTATGTTGCTACTTTATGCTACAAGAACTTCTTTGTAGAGCCCGGCCATTATACGCTTTATTCTCCTGCGGCAAACCCCACTGTCCGCTTTGACTATCAAGGCCAAAAAACAACAACTTTACAGTTTTTTACAACAGCTTTTAATAAATATCTTTCAAATTCCCCTGAAAATGAAAATGGACCATTGATGACTCGGGTTAATTGGTTGACAATTGATAGCACAAATTCTTCCTTGGATGACTTTATCAATGTTACCTATACCGTCCAAGGTTTGACTTCTGGTTTGACCAATGAACAGATTGCTCAAATTTGCTACAGTCCAATCGACAATCCGCAGAAATATTTGAAATTTACTCCTTCGGGTTCTACCCCCAAGCCTGAAGGTGGCAGTAGCTATCCAATTACAAGATCAAGCGGCTCTTGCGCTTATGAGATAGATTTTCATTATTTAAAACCATTTTTTGTAAGTTTAGCTATGGAGGGAGGCATCCCATTACCTCCTGCCT
>CAZIOQ010000011.1:0-5810 GCA_964540975.1 uncultured Gammaproteobacteria bacterium | reverse complement strand
CTTAAGAATCGAGCCACCCCAGTCAGAATTGAATCAAATCTCAACAGCAACCCAATCGGCTATTTTAATCACTCCCTCAGAGGAGATCAGAAAAATTATTTGGCAAGGAGCAATTTCTCTTTGGCAAAAATACCCAATTTTTGGGACCGGGACAGAAACTTTTGCTTATACTTATTATTGGGTCAGACCGGCAGAACATAATTTAACCTCAGAATGGGATTTTGTCTACAACAAAGCCCACAATGAATATCTAAACTTTTTGGCTAATAACGGTAGTTTTGGTTTGATCACCTATCTTTTAGGACCACTGGTTTTTCTCACCTGGGGAATGAAAAAATTAAGAGAATCTAAAAAAAATCAATTTTTAATCGCTTTTTTGGCTGCTTATACTTCTTTGTTGGTGACCAATTTTTTTGGTTTTTCCGTGGTCTTAGTTGCTTTATGGTTTTATTTCCTTCCCGCTATCAGTTTTCTTTTAATTTCTCAAGAACAATTGGCAGAATCTCCTTTTAAAAAAATTGCTCCCAATCAAAGTCTTAAGGGTTGGCAAAAATTAATTATTGGTTTGATAATGATTTTCTCTGGCTGGTTAATAATCCAAAGTTTAAACTATTGGCTGGCTGATTATTACTATAATAAAGCGGGAAAAGAACAGGTTTTAGGCCACTATCAAAAGGCAGCCCAAAAAATTCGAAAAGCAATCGAGTTAAGACCAAAAGAAGCAATCTATTGGAGTGAAGCAGCTGAATTATATGCTAATATTGCTTTTTTAATTTATCAAACTTATCAAGAAAAAAACAATTGGCAATCTTTTGCCCAGAAAGTAATTGAAGCAGATCAAAAAGCTTTAATGCTTAATCCTTTTCATTTAAATCTTTATCGTCAAAGCGCTAAAAATTTTTATATTCTCTCGAAAATTGATCCCCAATTTTTAAATTTTGGCTTAAACAGTCTTCTTAAAGGAATTAATTTAGCCCCAACTGACGCTAAACTTTATTATAATGCCGGCTTAATGTATCAAGCATTGACAGAAAAGGAAAAAGGTGAAGAATATTTGAAAAAAGCAGTCGAGCTTAAGCCTAATTATGAAGCTGCTCGCTTGGCTTTAAGCCAACTTTATCTAGGAAAAGAAGAAAAAGAAAAAGCCAAAGAACAACTTAAGTTTATCTTAGAAAGAATCAATCCTCAAAGTGAACAGGCAAAAAAAATGCTCGAAGGATTATGAGTCATCCGAAACAAGAACAAAGGATTGCTTTCCGTTTAAATTTAAGGTAAAATTTTTATTGTGATAAGCTTTCTTGATTTTCCCAAAATTAAGCCAACCTTAAAAACTATTTACAACCTTTCCTGGTGGGATTTAGAAAAATTAATCAAAAAAAATCCGGGATACAATATTAATCAAATAAAAGAGGCTTTTGATTTTGCTTGCAATATCCACCAGGGACAAAAAAGAATTTCTGGTCATCCATTTATCTCCCATCCTCTTTTTGTCAGCTGGGTATTAACCAAACTGAAATTGGATCAAACAAGTATTATTGCTGGTTTACTCCATGATGTTCTGGAAACAGGCCAAGTCAGTTTAGATCAACTAGGAGAAAAATTTGGCGATGAGGTAGCGTTGATTGTTGACGGAGTGACGGAAATGAGAAAAAAAACCGCTGGGACAAGGGATATTAAAGACCCGGTAGTCTTAGAAAATTTAAGAAGACTGATTATTGCTTCGGTGGAAGATATTAGAATTTTGATTATCAGATTAATTGAAAAATTTCATGGCGCTTTAACTATTAGCCATTTATCCTCAAAAGACCAGCTTAATCAGGCAGAAAAAATTTTAAGAATTTATGTCCCTCTGGCAGAATACTCAGGATTTTATTTTTTAAAAAGAGAAATGGAAGATCTTGCTTTCAAAATCCTTTATCCTGAGAAATATCAAAAAATATGGGAATTTTTTGAAGCTAACAAACTTTTATATGAAAAACAAATTGATTTTTTGATCAAAAAGTTAAAAAAAATTCTTAATTTAAACAAAATTGGTTATTACAAAATTTTTGGCCGGAGAAAAGGTTTTTATAGCACTTATTTAAAAATCAAGCGCTATCTTGAAGAAGGAAAAATTAAGGAATTTGATCCGGGTAAAATCCATGATCTTTTAGGCGTCACTATTTTGGCTAAAGATATTCCCAACTGTTATGCTTCCTTAGGTTTAATTCATACCAGCTTTGATTATTTTCCTGATAAATTTGATGATTATCTTGGTCGACCCAAACCAACTGGTTATCGCGCCTTGCAAACAACAATCAAATTAACCCTCCACCTTAATGCAGAAATTCAGATCAAAACTCCTGAAATGCATTATTACAATGAGTTTGGTCCAGCTTCTCATATTGCTTACAAATTAAAAACCAACAAATTGGCGAAATTTGAAACTGATTTCTCTTGGATAGAAAAATTAGCTGGTTGGCAAGATGGAAAATTCAAAATTAAAGTCTTTGAAGATTATATTTATCTCTTCACTCCAAAAAGAGACGTTATTCAACTTAAGAAAGGCGCCACTCCAATTGATTTTGCTGCCAAAATCCATGGTGATCTTTTAAGATTTTGTCTTGGGGCTAAAGTTAATGGTAAAATTGTCAAACTTAATCAAGAACTTAAAAATGGTGATCTAGTTGAGATTTTAAAATCAAAAAAGCCGGTGGGGCCGAAAAGAGATTGGTTGTATTGGTGCAAATCAAAAAGCACCCAGACATTGATAAGAAAAAAATTAAGGAAATCTCTTCTTTAACAGAATTTCTTTTCTTCTCCCTTTTTTGTCAATCTGATATAAATTACCTTTCTCTTCTTTCACCCGATCAATAAACAAAATCCCCTCCAAATGATCTAATTCATGTTGAAAAACAACTGCCTTTAAGCCCTTAATGATTTTTTCTTTGCTAATCAAATTTTCCCCAACCAAAGATTGCCAGGAAACTTTGATTTTTAACCATCTTTTCACTCTTCCCCAAAGGCCAGGCAAAGAAAGACAGCCTTCTAAAAAATTGGTCTTTTTGTTGTCTTTGGTAATTATTTTTGGATAAACCTTTTCTTTATCAAAACAATCTTTGATTTCCGGATTAATAAAAATTTCCACTAGATATGGCTGATCGGGAGAATAAGATTTGGCAAAATCTTTAATTGCAAAAACTCTTTTGTTTTCTCCCAGTTGAGGAGCAGCCAAACCAAGACCATTATTTTTTGCTAAAAGCTCAGTTTTTAGCCCTTGAATAATTTTTTTAAGTTTTTGGTCAACCACTTCGACCGGTAGTGATTTTTGTCTTAATCTTTGGTCTGGATAGGTAATAATCATCTTGCTAAATTATATCACCACCCTCCTTCCTAAGATCAAAATAATGACTAAACTTAAAAGCAGCAAACAAAAATGTTTTTAGCACCTCAGGATCAGCGGGGTTCTGAGGCGCGAAATAACAACGAGTTCAAAAGATGGTAAAATTTTAAAATGATTATTTTCTTTGGCTCATCCGAATACTCAATTCCAGCCTTAAAAGCGCTTCTTGATGCTGGATTTAAAGTTGTGGTTGTTACCACTCCTGACAAACCAGTGGGCCGAAAACAAATTTTAACCCCCAATCCCCTTAGCCAATTTTCTCAAGACAAACGTCTGCCTGTTTTTAAAATTGACCAATGGACTGAAAGCCAAATCCCGAAAGATCTTACCACTGCTATCAAAAAGTCTCAAATTGGGGTTTGTTGTGTCTACGGCAAAATTCTTCCTCGCTGGTTAATCAAAAAATTTAAAAAGGGAATTTTAAATATCCATCCCTCTTTATTGCCAAAATATCGGGGTGCCTCACCAGCAGTGGGAATAATCTTAAATCAGGAAAAAACTAGTGGTTTTACCATTATCAAAATGGATGAAAAAATTGACCATGGGCCAATAGTTTTTCAAGAAAAATTCACCCTTCCTGGAAATATCACTGCCCTATCTTATTATCAACAAATATTCCAAAAAGCTGCTTTAAGATTGCCAACAATTATTAACCACTATCTTTCTGGTCTGCTTAAATCTCGGCCCCAAAACCACCAAAAAGCCAGTTTTACTTTTGTTCTTAAAAAGGAGGATGGTTTTCTTCGTCAAGATTTACTTAAGAAAGCAATTAACCAAGAAAAAGTTTGTTTTGAAAATTTACCGCCAATTTTTAAAAACTTGCTTTTCAAACCACAAAGAAAATATTGTGCCAGTAGAATTGTTTTCAATCTTTATCGGGCATTTTATCCTTGGCCGGGAATTTGGACAACAATCAAAATTGGTAATCAAAACAAACGACTCAAAATAATTAATGTTCATTTAGAAAAAGGTAAACTAGTGGTAGATTGTGTCCAACTGGAAGGCAAAAAGCCAACAGAGTTTCTTCAGTTCAAAAAAGACTACTACTGGGATTTTTAAGATAAAAGGGGAAGGCGGTAAAACCTGAAGCATTCGAATTAATGCCCCTGGTAATAATTCATTAAATATCAAGATGCTTATTATTCTTGATTTTTTGTCTCATTTTTTTGATACAGGTAGTACACAAAATCATTGTCATCTTCAAACCACCAACCCTGAAAGAAATTTTTTGCAAGTTGGGTTTAAAAATCTTTCTTTTTTTGGCTGCTCGGTGGGTGAACTTTTTGGAAGCCACTCCTCGACGATGGCGACTGATTCTTCCCACTCTGGCTTTTTTCCCGCAAATTTGACATTTAGCCATATTAATTTTGGTAAGTTGACCATTAACGTGTATACTATATCAAAGAATAATAAAATTAGCAACAATTTAACAGAGAAAAATTCTTAAGAAAATTGCCATTGATGGATCTTAAATCAACATTTTTGAATTTTTAATAATGTTTATTTTCTGGCTGATTGCTCTAGTGATTGCTCTTTCGGTCCATGAATATGCCCATGCCCGGGTGGCTGATGAATTGGGTGATCCTACTCCGAAATTAGCTGGCAGATTAACTTTAAATCCTTTAGCTCATTTTGATCCTCTTGGCACTTTATTTTTGCTTTTGTTCCACTTTGGTTGGGGAAAACCAGTGCCAATTGATCCTTATAATCTTAAGGATCCTCGTCGCGATCAGGCCCTAATCGCCCTCGCCGGACCAGGAAGCAATTTCTTCACCGCTCTTTTTTTGTCTTTGGTCAACAAAATTCTTCTCTTTTTTCTTTCAGGAATAACAATTGTTTCAATTATCAGCCTTACTTTAGAAGTGACTGTTGTCTTAAATCTAGGACTAGGAATTTTTAATTTGATGCCTTTTGTCCCTTTAGATGGTCATCATGTTCTTTTGGGATTTCTGCCTTATGATCTGGCAAAGGATATTCAAGAAATACTCCAGCAATACAGTTTAATTATCATTGCTTTTTTGTTTCTTCCCCTTTTTGGCGGCTATTCTTTAATTAGCTTGGTTTTAGAACCATTAGTAATGTTTTTTGCCAAGCTTCTTTTGGGGCCCAGTGTTTTGCCTATTTAATTGATTTAATTTATCAATCAGCTGATCAATTTCCTTTTTGCTCATTCCGTGGCTGGCTAGCCCTTGTTCAAGTGTCTCCAAACTGGCAGCAAAACAGTAAAAACAATAAAAATGATATTTTTCTGCTAAACATTGGGCTGCTTTTGGATGATCCTTAAGGATGGCCGCTATTTTTGTCGTTCTGGTAATTTTTCCCATTCTTCTTTTTACGGCAATATCTCTCTAATTCTAACATCTCTTTCCCACAGCTTAGCAAGGTCAAAGACTATTTTTGGGTTGTATTGGAAAATCACTGCTGGAGA
>CAZIOQ010000010.1:0-4805 GCA_964540975.1 uncultured Gammaproteobacteria bacterium | reverse complement strand
CTACAATAATTATTCTAAATTATAATTCAGGTTCATTTTTGGCGAAGTGTTTACAAAGCGTCTCAAAATCTCAACTTGTAGACAATAATCTTAAGATAGATCTTAATATCATTGTTGTTGATAATGGTTCAACTGATAACTCTTTAAAGATTGGAGAAGATTTTATCAGACACCAAAAATTGAAACTAAACATCAAATTAATCCGGAACAAAGAAAATTTAGGTTTTGCTACTGGAAATAATATTGGCGTTAAGGAAGCATTAAAAACTAAACCAAAATATGTCTTTTTTCTCAACCCCGATACTATTGTTTTTCCAAATACCATAATTGGTTTAGTCAGTTTTGCGGAAAAAAATCCGCGGGCAGGAGTGGTTAATTGCAAAGAAGAATTGCCTAAGGGTGGAATCAGTGATGCTTGTCATCGAGGTTTTCCTACTCCCTGGAGAGCGTTTTGTCATTTTTCTGGTTTGGAAAAAATTTTTCCCAAAAGCAAACTTTTTGCCGGTTATACATTAGGTTATCTTCTCCCAGTAGAAACACCTCATGAAATAGATAGTGCCAGTGGTTCCTGTATGTTAGTCAGGACAGAGGCGGGAAAACAAATTGGCTGGTGGGATGAAGATTATTTCTTTTATGGAGAAGATTTAGATTTTTGTTATCGGTTAAAACAGAAAAATTGGAAAATATTTTTTTTACCTTCTTTAAAAATAATTCATTTTAGAGGAATCTCCTCAGGGATTAAAAAACATACCCAAAAAATAGCCCAGGCAAAAAAAGAAACAAGGCTTCTTGCTGCCAAAGCTTCGACTTTGGCAATGAAAATTTTTTACCAAAAACACTATCTTAAAAAATACCCAAAATTGTTAGGACTTATCGTTTTTATTGGCATATCATTTTTAGAAAAAATTCGTCTTCTAAAAATTAATTTGACTGATTTCTTTTTTAAAAATGACTAAAAAGATTTTAATTGATGCCAGAATGGCGAGTCTGAAACATACAGGAATTGGACGATATGTCTTAAATCTCCTCTCAGCCATTAAAGAACAAATTAAAAATTATCCATTTGATTTTAACCTGATTGTGAACAAAGATTGTCTGCCGGAAATTAAAAAGGAGTTTGGGAATTCTTTTAAGTATTTTCCAGCCACGTCTTGGCATTATTCTTTAAAAGAACAGATTGAAATTCCTTTAATTATTAAGAAAATTAAACCAGATTTGGTCCATTTTCCTCAATTTTAATGTGCCTGTTTGGACTTCAAAAAATTATATTGTCACGATTCATGATTTAATCAAGCATTTTTCAAAAGGAAAAGAAACAACTACCAGATCTCGGACAGTCTATTGGCTTAAGTATTTAATTTACCTTCTAGTCTTTAAACTGACAGTCAAAAGAGCAAAAAAAATTATTGTCCCTAGTAAATGGGTAAGACAACAGCTTATTCAAAATTATTCTTTTACCCAAAATAAAGTGATCGTCATTTATGAAGGAGTAGGGAATAAAATCAGACCGGTGAAGCCAAAATTTCTCCAAAAGACTCTTGCCAAATATCAAATTACCCTACCCTATATTGTTTATGTCGGCAGCCTCTATCCCCATAAAAATGTTTTCACCCTGCTTTGGGCAATCAAGATTTTTAATCAAAAATTTTCTCCTCAAATTAAACTAGTAATCGTCTCGGCAAGAAATATCTTTTTCAAAAGGATTCAAAAACAAATTGACCAGTTAAAAATTCAAGAAAAGGTAATATTAACGGGTTTTGTTGATGATAAAGAATTAGCAGCACTCTACCAAAAAGCATTAGCTTTTGTTTTTCCTAGCTTAATGGAAGGGTTTGGTTTGCCTGGTTTGGAAGCAATGGTCTGCGGCTGTCCAGTAATTGCTTCAAATAGTTCTTGCTTGTCAGAAATTTACCACCAGGCTGCTTTGTATTTTGACCCTTCTGATCCAAAAGCAATAAGTTTAAAAATTAAACAATTGATGGATAATCCTCAACTTAGAAAAAAGTTAATTGCTAGGGGTTATAAAAGGGTAAAAAATTTTTCTTGGCGAAAAAATGCTTTGGAGACATTAAAAATTTATCAGCAAGTTTTAATTCAAGATGAAAAAAATTGCCCTTGTTTATGATTGGTTGACAAGTTTTGGAGGAGCAGAAAGAGTAATAGAAGCAATTTTGAAAATCTGGCCACAGGCAGAATTATTTGCTAGTGTTTATAACGAAGCCTCCAAAAACTTTACCAATGTGCAAACAACTTTTGTCCAAAAATTGCCTTTAAGCAAATTAAAACCATTTATTTATTACCCAATCCTGCCAATTGCATTTGAGCAATTCAATTTTGATAATTTTGATCTAGTAATTAGTATTAGTTCTGGTCCAGCTAAAGCAATTATTACCAAACCAGAAACATTTCACCTTAATTATTGTCTGACACCTCCGCGCTATTTATGGCAAAAAAAGTTTTTGCCTTTTCCACTTAAATATTTTTTCCCCTTTTTATTTCCCTTAAGAATCCAAGATTATATTCTTGCCAGAAGACCTGATGTTATTTTTACCATCTCCAAAACTAGTCAAAAAAGAATTAAAAAATTTTATAATCTAGCCTCAGAAGTTATCTATCCGGGGGTAGATCTTGAACAATTTAGACCAGCAAAAACAACCAGTAATAAGCAAAAACCATATTTCCTGCTTGTATCTCGCCTGGTAGAGTATAAAAACGTTGACCTGGCAATTAAATCTTTTAATATGATCGGCTTGAGACTAAAAATCATCGGCACTGGCAGACAAATAAATTATCTTAAGAAGATTGCTGGTAAAACGATTGAATTTTTAGGTCAGGTTGATGATCAGCGATTAGTTGAAGAATATCAAAACTGTCAGGCGCTAATTTGTCCTCAGGAAGAAGACTTTGGTTTAACTTCAATTGAAGTCCAAGCTTGTGGTAAACCAGTGATTTCTTTTGCTCTCGGCGGCGCTCAAGAAACAATTATCTCCGGAAAAACTGGGGAATTTTTTTATCCCCAAACACCAGCCGCCTTAGCCGAAACTTTACTGAAATTTAATCCTAATAAATACAAAATTCAAGATTGCCTTGCCAATGCTAAAAATTTTGACTTAAAAAAATTTATGGTATTATTTAAAAACAAAACAGAAGCAAGATGGCAACAATACAAGAAAAAACTCAGGTAGTGATTCTTTGTGGGGGTGGCGGAAAAAGACTTTGGCCACTTTCAACTAAAGAAAAACCAAAACAATTTGTTTCCATTTGGGAAGGTAAAAAAACTCTTTTTCAAGAAAGTGTTGAGCGAGCGAAATTATTAACAAAATCAGAAAACATCTGGGTGATTACTGGTAAAGATTATCTTGATTTTATTTTTGATCAGTTTCCAAAAGTTTTAAAAAACCAGGTAATCATCGAGCCTGAGGCTAAAAATACAGCGCTAGCCCATATTGTTAGCAGTTTTTTTGTTTACAAGAAAAATCCAGAGGCCATAATTGTTAATCTTGCCTCAGATCACTATATCCCAAACAATCAAGAGTTTATTAAGCAGATACAAATAGGCTTGAAGTTCCTCTTAAACACTCAGTACCTTTTGACCGTTGGCATCAAACCAACCCATCCGGATGTTAATTATGGTTACATCAAGCAGGGAACGGAATTAAAAAAAATTGCTAATTGGCCATTTTACAAAGTGGCAGAATTCAAAGAAAAACCTGATTTTAAAACAGCCAAAAAATATCTTTTGTCTGGTAAATACTTTTGGAATGCTTGTTTGTATACCTGGAATGTTAAAGTTTTTCTTGAAACAGCCAAAAAATTAAGTCCAAATCTTTGGCAATTAGGAAAAGCGATTTTTGATTCAATCGGGAAAAGGAATTTTGATCAAGTTCTAAAAGAAAATTATCATCAAGCAGAAGACATCTCAATTGACTATGCTATTTCAGAAAAAGCTAACAATCTTGCTCTTTTCCCAGCAACATTTTTTTGGAGTGATGTCGGCAATTGGCAAGCAGTCTATAGACTGTCAAATAAAGATAGCCAAAATAATGTGCTTTTAGGAGAAAAAGCAAATATTCTTACTTTAGAAAGCAACTCTAGTCTGATTAGAGCTGATAAAAAACAAGTAGTTGCTTTTGGAGTAAAAAATATGGTTATAATTGAAACGGATAAGGCAATTTTAGTCAGTCCGTTGGCTAGAGCAGCTGATATTGGTCTTATTCGCGAAGCTTTAGCTAAGAAAGATGAAAGATAAACTTTATCTTTTGATCAAAAGAACTATTGATATCCTCCTCTCTATTATCCTCTTAATTGTTTTTTTTCCATTATCTTGTATAATAGCAATTTTAATTAAACTAGAAACGCCAGGACCGGTCTTTGCCGATACGCCACCAAGGGTAGGTCAAAACGGCAGATTATTTCGAATTTATAAATTTAGATCAATGATTGCTAATGCTCATTACCTTTTAAGAACTGATCCTCGATTTAAAAAATTATTTGAGGAATATAAGAAACATAGTTATAAATTAATTAATGATCCAAGGGTGACAAAAGTAGGAAAATTTATCAGAAAACACTCCCTTGACGAAATACCACAACTAATTAATGTGTTAAAAGGAGAAATGAGTATTGTCGGACCAAGACCATATTATCCTGACGAATTAGAGGAGCAGCAAAAAAATTATCCTCAAACGAAAAAATTTGTGAAAGAAGTTTTAAAGGTAAAACCTGGTATTACTGGACTTTGGCAAACTTCAGGCAGAAGTGAAATAAATTTTGATAAAAGAATCAAAATCGATGCCTATTATGCC
>CAZIOQ010000009.1:0-7900 GCA_964540975.1 uncultured Gammaproteobacteria bacterium | reverse complement strand
CCACAAGGAGCAAAAGGAAGGAAACTTTTAAGTAGGAATAGTGTTATAATCAAGACAAAAAGAGAGCAATGGTGACCCAAGAGAAGGAAACAAGCTTTATGGTTTTTGCCCAAGATGGACAAAGCCTTGAGCATATTATTGGTTTACCTGAGTTTAATTCTTTTCAAGCAGAAGATAATCTTTCCCGGATTTTTTCCAGAACAGAAGCAACCTGGCAAATAATAAAAGTTTTGAAAACCAATCTTAGGCAACTTTCCTGGCAACTTTTCCAAAAAGCTAGCCAAGAAGGAAAATTAAAAGAAGAAGAACTATGGCGACAGAAAAAGGGAGAAATCATTGGTTCTTTGTTTAAGAGACTAAAATTGGAAATTGGTAATTTTATTATTAGAACTGATTATTTTAGAATTTCCTCAGATCCGGACCCAGAAAATACTGCTCTTTATTTTGGCGCTAAAGAGGTGGCAGTGACGCTGGTGGTAGGCAAAGGAATGCCTTATTTTGTCGCTAGCAATATTGAAAATTTAGAGGCTGAAGAAGAAGTGGCTAAGGCGAATGTTGAAGAAATAAACAGTCTAATTGATTTCCTCAAAAATGCAAGCCAACAAAGTGGTTAGTATTCTTCCTTGAAGAATTTTGTTAAAATTATTTGCTGATGTTTTTTTAAAAAGGCAAGTTTTTCCGTTTAGCTGATGACAAAAATATTTTTCACTTTCATTCCTGGACTGATCTTAGTCAAATATCTTGAAGGAATTCCTTATATTTTGATTGCTCGGGATTTGGCTTTAATTTTGGGTTGGTTGGTTTTGTTTTTGTTTATCTTAGGATTAATCATTGGGGTTGTCGGCGGCTGGTTTTTAGCCAGCAAAAGAAAACTTGCTCTTTTCAAATTAGAAAAAAAATCAAGAATTTTGTTTTTTACTCCTCATCCAGATGATGAGATCTTGGCCGCTGGTGGTTTATTGGCCGACTTTTTGAAAAGGAAAATTCCTCTTAAAGTTGTTTTTCTGACTAATGGCGATGGCAACGCTTCTTTATTTTTCAAAGACAAGAAATTCAGATTTTCGCCTCAAAAATTTATCAACACCGGCGAAAAAAGACAACAAGAAGCTTATCAGGCTTTTGAGAAGTTAGGTGGGCAAAAGAGGAATTTAATTTTTTTGGGTTATCCTGATGGTTGTCTTTGGTCGATGTGGAGAGATTTTAAAAAGAAAATAATCAGCAAAACCACCCAACTTGATCACTCGCCTTACCGAATTGCTTTTTCTTTAAATACCGAATACAAAGGCATTAATTTAGAAAATGATTTGCTAAAAATAATTAAAGATTTTAAACCAACAGTTATTTTTGTTCCCCATCTAAAAGAAGCCCATCCAGATCACCGCGCAAGTTTTTTGTTTGTCAAGCGGGTGAGGAAAAAATTAAACTGGCAAGGCAAAATTTATCAATATTTGGTTCATTATAAAGTTTTTAAATTTTTTCGAGTTTATCCGGCGAGAAGGAAATTCAACGAGGGTTTAAAAATTATTTACCCTCCTTATTCTCTTTTGGGAAAAGGAGAATGGTTTAGTTTTTGGCTTAGCCCTTGGCAATTGGCAAAAAAGAAAAAAGCTTTAAAAAGTTATCAAAGTCAGCTTATTGTTCCGTCTTTAAAGTTGCTTTTCCGTTCTTTTTTAGCCCAAAATGAGATTTTTTACTTAAGTAGTAGCTGATTTTAAGGGAAACTAAATTAGAAAGAAAAGCAGTGAAAAAAGCAAAAGATTGCCCACGGTAATGAACAAGAAAGTCGGCAAAGAATTGCCTGCTTGAGGTAGCGTTTCCTCGGTTGAAGTTGGGGAGGAGATAGGAGTGGCGGTTATTTCTTCGGAATCTTCGGAAGCAGTGGTTGGCGTTGGTGTTAAAGTGGCTGGTGGTGGAGTAGCGGTCGCAGTTGACTGGATAACAGTGGGAGTAGGGGTGGTTGGTTGAGAGGTTGGAGTGGGTGTTAAAGTGGGGGTGGCGGTAGGGACGATTGTTGGGATTACCGTGATTGATCCTGAAATAGTATTTTGGAGAGCTTCGGTTTCTCCAACTCCAGAGACTGACGTTCCTGTTCCAAAACCAAGTGTGCTTGTTCCCTCGGCTTTTGCTTGAAACTGGATAGTAGCCAAAACGCCTGTGCCTTGCTTTGGTGTAAATGAACCAAGACTATAAATTATTTTTCCTGTTTGATTGTCAATGTTTTTGGTTAGCTCTTGAGGATTTTCTAAGAAACTTCCTGGGCTAATGGTTAATCCTTCTAAAACAGAACTATTAAAAGAAAGAGACAAATCAGCGCCAACCACCTGATTCTCACCAGTATCGATTTGGATATTAAGGTTAAAAGTCTCGCCAGTTGTTTTTTCCACTGTTGTTGGAGAAACAGAAAGGACAGTTGCCGGCGCTGCCTTGAGTCTTAATTCTTGCCGTCTTTTAACCCAATAAATTGTGAGGCCAGTGGCGACAAGGAGCAAAATCAAAACAATAATGGCAATAATTTTTTTATTCATTTATTCCAATATAATATAATTGCCTAAAACAGGCAAATCGATTTTTAGCTCGTCGGTCTTTTCGGCGGCGATTTGCGTGCCTTCAACTAAAGAAACCTCGGTTACTCCGCTTTTTTTTGCTTTAAAAATAAGTTCGGCTAAAACTTCTTCACCTGTTTGGGGAGAAAAAGAGCCAAGGCTATAAAAAATTTCTCCCTTTTCAGCTTTGATAATTTTTTTAATCTCCCAAGGCTGGGTAAAAAAGTGACCTGGTTTTATTTGTTTAATGGCTAAAATTGTTGGGTCGAATTTGAAATTGAGATCAGCACCGACAATTGGATTTTCGCTTTTAAACAGGATTTCGATTTTTAATTCCTCATTTTGATGAATTACCAACTGGGAAGGATGAAAGTCAATTGAAGCACGAGCGATTTTGTCTTCAAAAAGAGGTGGTTGTTCTGAAAGAGATGGTTTTTCCAAGGTTCGTGGTTGCCAGCCGATACCTAAAAAGATCATAAAAATAGCTAAAGTAATGCCAAGGATTAACAAGAAAGTGAACTTTACTTTTTCTTTCATTCCTCTCCTTCTTCAAGATAATTTTCTACTATAAATCTAAAATCTTGGATATTAACTTTTCCGTCAAAATTAAAATCGGCTGGGCTTTCGGTTTTAAGATAATCCTCGGCCAAAACTCTGAAATCCTGAATATTGATTTTGTTGTCTTGGGTGGCGTCGCCGGCCAAGGCAACTGGAAAATAGGGCAAGACGATTTCCCGACCTTGTTTGTTTTCTCCTTCTTTAATATTAACCCCCTTGAATTTAACTGACAAGTGACGGGGAGGCTTGATAACAAAATCATAAGTACCAGGTTGAAGGTTAAAAAGTTTGCCTTGATAAACACCACCTTCTAAATAAGTGACTTGGACTGCTGTGGAAGTTTTTTCTCCTTTCATTATCGTTTCCACCTTAAACTCTAAAACACTGGGAGGATTAATTGCCCCTTGCAATTCAACAAGAAATTCAAAAGTGCCAGTGTTTGTCTCGGGTGTTGGGGTGGGGACAAGAGTTGGTCTTGGTGTGGCTGTTGGCCTTGGTGTGGGAGTAGAAGTCGGCCTTGGGGTAGGAGTCGCGGTTGGTCGGGGTGTAGGTGTGGCTGTTGGCCTTGGTGTGGGTGTTGCTGTTGGCCGGGGAGTTGGGGTTAAAGTTGGGGTGGGAGCTAAAACAATAATTGTCGCTGGACTGCTGGTTTTGATTAAATTGACCCCAATATCAGCACCTGTGCCAGTGTAGGCAGCAGTTTGGGGACCAAAGCTGACCGCGGTCCCAGAAGTTGGCTTTAGGTTAGAGAAAGAAACAGTAGCAATTTTTTGAATTCCAGAAATTGGCGGATTGGCCATGCTACCTATGCTACTGTTTATCCCTGTCCCGGCTGAGGCAGTGATTTTACCAGCGGGAAAACTGACTGGTCTTAGTTGATCAGGCAAAAGATTGGTAAAGGCTAAAGTCTGGGCCTCAAGAACAGCCGAATCATAATTGATTTCTAAAAACACTGAATACAAGGCATTGCCGCCAGTATTAACAAAGATTGCTAATTCAATTATCTGACCGACACTTGCTTGTTTAGTTGAAGGTTCAAAATAAATAGAGGTAGCCGGGGCTGCCTCTTTTCTTAATTCTTGAGGCTGTTGGACTAAGCGGACAGCCAGGAAAGTGGTCGCTACCGTTGCTAGAAGAACCAAAACAAAAATAAGGTGGAGCTTGCGAATTGTTTTAATTTCTTTCATTGCTTTAAAAAATTAGAACAAAAGAAAAAGAGAAAGTCAAACTGGCTGAATTCTTTTTGGGAATTTGTAAGTAAGGTTGGACAACAGCCAAAAATTAGCGGCTAATATTGACATCCTGTCTTGTCCACTGTTCGCAACGTGGTGCCTGGCTATCGTTAAGAAGGATAGCCCAAATTGTTGTTGGCCCAATTAATTTGTTAGGCACAGTCCAGGAATAACTCCAATTCTCAGCTTGGTAGTTCAATCGGCCAATAGCATAGCAATTTTTGGTTGTGCCGACAGGCTGGCAAGCATGAAAGTCTATATATTTGACCGAGGCTCCGGCCGGCTGGCTGAATCTCCCCCTGCCAGTTATTTGATATCTTTGGCCAACTTTTAAAGAAGAATTCTTGGTCGGAGAGAAGATGGTATTACTGCCACTGCAACTAGTGGGGAGCAAGTAAAACCAAAGATGGTTGTTGCCTCGATTAAGTTTAAAGGTAGCCGTGCAAGTATTATTTTGGTTGCAAGTTCCCTCCGAAGGAGAACCACCAGATTCAAAAGAAGCTTTCCATCTTTTAACTTTGTAGTTTGGAGGAATGCCTGAAATTAGGCAAGAGATAGTCATTCCTGAACCGAAATTAGTGCCGGCGATAAAAGCATCGCTTGTCCAGCCACTTGATTGGCCACCACAGCTGATTTTCAGATTATTAAAACCACTGCTGGCATTGGTATAATAAGGCAAATTATTTTGCCCTCCCGAAGAATAACCGCCTTCAGTTGCCACTCTACCAAGGATAGCCGCCGGTGATGCGGCCACAAGTGGAGAAGCCAGCCGGAATCGAGAATCAAAAAGCGAAAGATAAGTAAAAGCATCGGCAAGTTTCATTGCATTCATATACCACTTATAGCTTTCTGAGTTTTTATTATGATCAAGCTCTGCTTCTGTTAGTCTGATGTTTGGGCCGGTTGGTTTCCAAAGATAATTGCGACTGGCAATTAGTGTTCTTGCATGTTCCGCTAAATTGGGAGTGCTAAAACCCGTTTCAGGGTCATTAAAACCAACAATTCCTAGCATTTCTTTAGCTATTCTATAACGTGACAATTCAAGTGCATCGCCACCCCAATCATCAAAACCAGTAGCGAAGAAGGCGTTGCTTTGGCTTAGAGGGGTGTTGTCCAAGACTGTAAAAACAGAGTAATAAGGAGTGTTTGAGGCGCCAGTGTAGTCAACCCGAAGTGAATATGATCCTGTTTTAGCTCGGTAATTTGAACGGCTTTCAGTTTGGGTGGCACTTCCTCCAGGTTTCCAAGAAGAAAAAGACTCACCTTGTTCAAAATTACTTTGGCTGTCATTAAGCAAATTGTAAGCATTCTCAAGTAGGAGAGATGATAAATACAAATTATCAACATGATAAACAATCCTTCCTGGACTGCCAGCAACATCAAATTTTAATACCAGCTGTTTTGCTTCTGGCGGATCAAAAGCAGCCATTTCAAAGGATTTCCAAGGACCATCAGAACCATCAGCTTTTTTATCAACTCTCGTCTCTAAGAGTTGGCAATTCTCGCCTAAAAAGCCACCGGGATAGCTAGAAAAATATTGGAGGCAAACTTTAAGAGAAGGATTAGGAGACTCAACCAGAGCAACAAAATAATCACCTCTGACTCTGATTACGGTTTTTATTTTCTTTCCTTTAAACTTAAAATCGGGCAAATTAACATAATTTAAATGCTTTTCAAAAACCAGTTTTGCATTATGAAGAAATTCCGAAGGAACGTTTCCCCCTTTAACTTTTTGATAAAGATAAGCAGTGGCGGCTAAAGAACCGGCTGTGCTTAAAGCATAATTTGGGTGGGGATGGTACTCATGGTTGTCAAAAAGGTAAGTTTCAGGTGGGTCTTTATAAATAGTCTGGGTAGTATACCCGCCGTAAGTCTCTTCCAGAGAAAGAGAATGAAAAAGAAAAACCTTGGCTTGCTCAAGCCATTTTCCACTATTAGATTCATTGGGAAACATTAAATAAGCCCGGGCTAAAGGAATCCCAGGCCACCAAGCATTCTCTTCTCCTGAAGAATTGCCCACATATGAACCATAGGGGTGGTAGCCGATTATGGCGAAGTTAGATAAGTCAACGATATGTCTTTTGAGCGAAGTTTGTAAGTTAGGAGGGAGTTGATTCCAAATTGGCCAAACAGCAATCAAAAGGGGATTTAAAACCTCATAGGTTGCTTTCTTATCCCCATTAGGTTCTCCATCGCGTTTAAAGCTGGCAAAACGGTTATTATCAAATTGTTTGTCAACATATTCGATAATGGCGATTGCTTTTTTAAGATATTCTTGATTGCCTTCTGTCAGAAACTTGGTTGTATAGGCGAAGCTAGTCCATATTCCACCGATATAAGTATGCACGAGGCGTTCATACTCGACGTTTGGCCCCGGCCACTTCTTGCCTTCTCTTACCACTTTATCTAAGTTCGCCTCTGCCATACCTGCCACTTGTTGAAAATCTTGAAAATTCCAATGACCGTAGGAGTTTAAAAAAATGTTGGTTATATTTATTGCTGTTTGGATCCCTGGGTCTGTTCCGGCAGCTTGTCTTCTGACTTCCTGAGGTTTTTGGACCAAATTGACGGTGAAGAAAGTGGTCACAGTCAGCAAAAGCAGAGTCAGAACAAGAACAATTTGTTTTTGTTTCATAGGCTAATTAATTAGAACGTAACAAGAAATTTTGTTTTTGTCAATATCTTGTTCACAGTCAAGAGTGGAAGAAGGGTTACTTTTCTTTGATAAACTAAAGATATGGGGAAAAAATTGGGAAGAGAATTTTTTGTCAGGCCGACACTTGAGGTGGCTAAGGATTTGTTGGCCAAAATTTTGGTTAGGGTTTATCGAGGAAAAAAGCTGGCGGGAAAAATTGTGGAGACCGAAGCCTATATTGGACCGCGGGATAAAGCCTCTCATGCTTATTTGGGAAAGAGAACGCCAAGGAATCGGGCGGAATTTATGGTTGGCGGCCATATTTATATTTATTTGGTTTATGGAATGTATTGGCAGCTGAATATTTCTACCGAGGAAGAGGGAAAGCCGACTTGCGTATTGATTCGTGCTTTGGAACCCGTGGAAGGGATAACCCAGCCGACTGATGGCCCGGGAAAACTTTGCCGGGCGTTGAAACTTCACAGAGGTTTTTATGGAGAAGATTTATGTAGTTCTCAACGGATCTGGCTGGAAGAGGGGGAGAAAATTAAAAAAAGCCAGATTGCGAGAGCGTCCCGCATTGGTATTGATTATGCCGGTCCTTATTGGTCAAAAATCCCTTGGCGATTTTATCTGAGAGGTGTCTCATCTGCCAAAATTCGCCATTAAAACCGCATAGTCGGCCTCATTTACTTTGCCATCACCGGTTAAATCACCTTTTTTAATGTCTCCCGGAGAAACGGTTTGGCCAAAGTTTTTTATCAAGACCGCATAATCAGCGCTGTCAACTTTTCCGTCTCCGGTAATATCGCCGGCCTTGGGAGTTGGGGTTGGTGTATTTGTTGGCCTCGGTGTGGGAGTAGAAGTCGGCCTTGGGGTAGGAGTCGCGGTTGGTCGGGGTGTAGGGGTGGCTGTTGGCCTTGGTGTGGGTG
>CAZIOQ010000008.1:0-2765 GCA_964540975.1 uncultured Gammaproteobacteria bacterium | reverse complement strand
ATTGATAAATAAAAAATATTATTTTCCTTTACCAACCTTAACCTTAACTGGTCTAATTACTTCTCCATCCATAGTATAACCTTTTAGAACTGTCTCGACCACGATATCTTTCGGTCCTTTCACAATCTCAACACAATCCATTTTTGCTGGGTCAAACCTCTCTCCTTCTGCTTTAATTTCTTTTATTCCTTCACTTTCCAAGACCTTTTTGAATTGGGAGACGGCTAAAGACAAACCTTGATTTTTAAGATGACTTTCTGCTCGCTCAAGATCATCTAAAACAGGCAATAGTTTATCAATTAAACTAAAAGAAAGATTGTTCCGCAAAAGAGTGGCTTCTTTCTCGATCCTTGCTTCTAAATTACGATAATCAGCAATTGCTCTGGCTAACTGATTTTTTAAAGAGTTAATTTCTTTAGTTAATTTTTCTATTTGATTTTCTTTTTTAAGTTCTTGCTTCTTCTTCATCGTTAATCAACTTAACCACTAATTTCGGAAATTATTTTCGCAAAATAATTGACTAAGGGAATAATTTCATCATAAGAAAGTCTTGCCGGTCCCATTATGCCAATAATTCCCCGATAAGGACCAACAGTATAATCTTGATAAACAAAACCACACGGCTCTAAAAATTCCTCACCCAACTCCGAACCAACTATTAAGTGAAATTCTTCTTGACCAATAGCATTAAAGACATCATCAATTAACTTTAGCCAAAACTCTGGTTGATCCATTAAGGCTAAAGTTGTTTTTGCCACATCAATATCAAAAAATTCTGGTTCGTCAAGCAAGTTAGCTGCTCCCGAAGCATAAATAACCCCTTGGTGGGTAGCTGCTAAACCCATTTTTTTGGTTCGGCGGGCTAATTCACGGGTTGCCTGTCTCATCATTAAATCAAAATTATTGCGATATTCCCAAACTTTATCTTTGATACTGATTTCATCTGCGGTCGATAATTTTTCTGGTTCCATAAGTTGTTTCACATAAAATTTCAATCCCATCGGGGTCGGTATTCTTCCTGAAGAAGCATGCTCTTTTTTTATATAACCCATCTGGGTTAGCTTAGCCATCTCGTTTCTTACCGTTGCCGGACAAATACCAAGATTGAATTTTTTTTCCAAAATTTCACTCCCAACTGGTTTTGCCGTCTCGATAAACTCTTCAACAAGATGTTTTAAGATCGTTATTTGTCTCGGACTTAAGTCAACCATATTTAGCAAAAGCTTAACACAACTGCTAACTATCTGTCAAGTATTAAGTGAAAAAATCAATTAGGTAGGCTCCTTGACACCTCGGGATTTCTCTAACAATCGCCAAACTACAAACAAAAAACCTCCCAATAAAAGAATATTAATAATGTTATCAATTTTGAGAAATCGCAAAACCACAATACTTAAAAAAAAGAGGCTGAGAATCAAACTTCTTATAAACCGGCCAAAAATTCCTAAGCAAAAAAACAAATTAAATAAAAAAAATAGGCAAAAAAAAGCAGCTAAATGCCAAAAACTATCAGGATAAACTTTCAAAATCAAAAAAAATAAACTTGCTAAAAAAAGCCAAGCAACTAGAAAAAAAATTTTTCTGGCGGAAAAATACCTTTTGATCTTTCTCATCAAAGTGTATAATTATTCTATGATAAATATTATTTTATTGCTAGGTTTGATCGTCGTTTTGGCTATTCTCTTTATCTTTTTTGAAAAAAGACTGCGTTCAATTTTAGAACAAACAAAACCTGATGAAACTCTTATTGAATGGCTCAAGACTCAACAAGAACAACTTCAACAATCAAATCAAAATATCAATCAAGTTCTTCAACAAACTAACCAAAATATTGCCACCGTTCTTCAGAAATCAAATGAGGCAATTAACCAAAGATTAGACAATGCCGCAAAATATATCTCTCAAGTTGCCAAAGAAATTGGCCAAATGAGTGAAATCGGCAGATCAATGAGAGAACTGCAAGAATTTTTAAAAAGTCCAAAATTAAGAGGAAACATTGGCGAAGAAGTACTAAAAGATTTAATTGCTCAAATGTTTCCCAAAAAAAGTTTTCACCTCCAATATCAATTTAGATCAGGAGAAAAAGTTGATGCTGCTTTAAAAACAGAGGCAGGCATCTTGCCAATAGATGCCAAATTCCCCATGGAAAACTTCAGAAAATTAGCTAATGCTCAAGAAGAAAAAGAGCAAGAAACTTATAGGAAAAATTTTATTAGTGATGTCAAAAAACATATTAAAAGTATTGCCCAAAAATATATTCTGCCTGATGAGGGAACAATGGATTTCGCCTTAATGTATGTCCCTTCAGAAACAGTTTTTTATGAAATTATTAGTAGTCCTGAATTAATTGATTATGCCAGAGCCAGCCGTGTCTATATTGTTTCACCAAATACTCTTTATATTCATTTACAAATGATTCTTCTATCTTTTGAAGGTAAAAAAATTGAACTTCAAAGCAAAAAAATTTTCCAATTGTTACGGGTAATCCAAAATGATTATTTAAAAACAGAAGACAATTTATCAGTTTTATCTAAACATCTCAATAATGCTTCGGCAAAAATGAATGAAGTTTTTCAATCTTTTGCTTCTTTGGGTCAAAAAATAAACACGGCGAATCAACTTCCTTCTGGAGAAGAGGTAAAAGAAATCGAAGAGTAAAAGAATTATTCAAAAATGAAGAAAGACTAAAAATTTGTTTTAGAATCACCAATTTTGGATAATTAAATAGCAAAGATGTCCCAAACAAAAATGTTTATTCTTTTAGA
>CAZIOQ010000007.1:0-12152 GCA_964540975.1 uncultured Gammaproteobacteria bacterium | reverse complement strand
TAATTTTTCTAGGAAGTAATCTTTCTTGGAAGCAAAGATTATGAGTCAGGAAAATATTAATTTTCTTTTGGCTAAAGAAAAAAGTTTGCCTTTCCGTTTTTTTAACTTAAGTCTCAGCCAGGTTTTCTCTGATGGCAGAATTGCCGGCGTTTTGAGAGTCGCTAATCACCAATATCTTGATGGTCTTCCTGACAAAAGCAATCTTTATTGTGTTGAGATTGATGGCCAAGGAAAAATAATTAAAAGTAAGCTGATTAATTTCAAGCCAATTGGGATCGCTGGTGAAGATTTAATGGTGAGCAATGTCGAAGACGACAGGTCAGGTCAAGATAGTGCTCTTCACGGAGTAACGGCAGTAATAAATCATAATTTGTGTTATCCGGCAATTTATTCTCGCGCCTGTGCAAGAGAAGACGGCCGATATGGTCCTGAAGACCCGGGAGGACGTCATTATAATGATGGTGATTGGCAAAAAGAGGTTTGTCTTCGAGTTTTGAATAATTTGCCTCCGGGAAAAAATACCTTGCCAGGAAAACGCCAGGATCAAGACTTTTTTCTTTACCGGCCTGATCATACCCCTTGTCAAATTTGGGGTTATTATCTTGAAAAAGATAATCTTTTGCTAAAAAACAGCCCGAAACCTGATTTTGTCTGGAATTTTTTGCCGAGTTGGTGGACCCAAAAAAGAGTCGGGTTGGTTAGCGGAAGTTTAATCCTTCAAGATGGCCGAGAATTTTTACCAATCCATGGTCAATATCTTGACCAAAATGATGATCATACTTATTATGCCCTTGGTGGTTGTTTGGTAAAAATTGATCAATCTTCGCTCATTACTCCTTTTGCCAATCCCTTTCTTACCCCAAGAATTATGGAAGAAATAATTGGTAGAAAATTGCCTCAAGCTGTGCCTAAAAAGACGATTATTTATTCTTCCGGTGCGTTAAAAAACAATGATAATTTTGAAATTGCTGTTTCAGTTGGCGATGCCAAGACTTTTTATTTGAAAACTCCTTGGTCGGAAATGGAGCAATATATCAATTCTCAAGGTGAATATTTGCCTTCTTGGCAAGTGGTTTGGGAATTGCAACCAGAGATTTCAGAATTTGTTTTTGCTCTTTCTTCCAGTCATAATTATTTTCAATGATTATTCTTTTTGGTTTAGGCAATCCAGGCAAAGAGTATCAAAACACCAGGCACAATGTTGGTCAAATGTTTTTGGATTTTTTGGTCAAAAAATGGGGATTGGGCTGGAAAAAAAGAAAGGATTACTTAGCCTTGGTGGCGAAAAAAAATAATTGGTTTTTGGTAAAACCAAAGGTTTTTATGAACGAATCAGGAAAAGCAGTGAAGATTTTTCTCACCGCAGGACCAGGGAAATGTTTTAAAAGAGGAAATAAAATCTGTTTAATAGTGGTCCATGATGAGCTTGATTTGCCATTGGGGAAGTGGAAATTAACTTTTGCTAAAAGTTCGCCCCTTCATAAGGGAATCATTTCAATAGAAAGCTATTTAAAAACAAAAAAATTTTGGCGGTTAAGAATTGGGGTGGATAATAGACAATCTAATGATTGGCTTCCAGGAGAAAAATATGTTCTTCAGAATTTTCAAAGAGAGGAAAAAGAAATCTTAACCAAAGTTTTTGCTGAAATTGCCCAAAATGCCAAGTTTTTATCTTGTGACTAAATTAGTCGGCTGACCGGCAAGAAAATTTTTAATATTTTCATAGGTAGTCTTAACAATTCTTTCAATTGCCTCTTTGGTGTTGAAAGCATTATGGGGAGTGATCAAAACATTTGGTTTTTCTCTTAAAATATGAGCAGTGACTAGCTCTTGAAGATCGTCACGATTGATATAAGAATCAAAAAGAGCCCAGGGTTTATCCAAAACTTCTTCTTCTTCTAAAACATCCAAACCAGCGCCGCTTAAGATACCTTGCTCAAGAGCCCATAAAATTGCTTCGCTTTCGACCACTGGGCCACGGCTAGTATTGATTAATAAAGAACCGGGTTTCATTCTTTTGATATTTTGCCTGTTAATTAGATGGTGGGTTTGAGGGGAATAAGGGACATGTAAAGAAACAATATCGGCTTGTTCAAGACATTCTTCTAAGGTTACCCAGCGATAGCCTAATTTTTTTTCTTCTTTTAAATCACGATGGCGGGTAACGCCTAAAACTTTCATCCCAAAAGCTTTGCCATACTTAACCAGCCATTGGCCGATCCTGCCAACACCAACCACGCCTAAGGTTTTGCTTTTAAGATCAAAGCCAGTCAGACCAGTGGGAGAGAAACCACCCTGACGAACCCGATCAACGCTTTCAATAATTCTTCGGCTTAAGGCCAAAATTAAGCCAAAAGCATGCTCAGCGACAGTATTCTCGCCATAAGAAGGGACATTGGCAACAGCAATTTTGTGTTTTTGGCAATAATCGAGATCAATATGATTAAAGCCAGTGGAGCGGGTGGCAATCATTTTCAAGCGGGGCAGTTTTTTTAAGATTTTTGAACTTAAGTCTGAATAAATAAAAGTGGAAAGAATTTCATATTCTTTAGCCTGGTCACAAGCATTTTCTACTTCATTAATAAAATAATCAGCCCCAAGTTTTTCTCCGTACTGGGGAATAATCTCTTTTTCCCAATCTTTAATTTCAAAAAAAGCAATCTTCATTAAATTAATAATAGAAGTTAAAAAACAGTTTTACAAGAAGCAAATTTTGATTTAAAATGGTTTTAAATGCTTTCGCGAAAAAATTGGGAAAAATATCTTAAATTAGAGGTTAATCCGATTATTAGGTTGTTGATTCTTTCGGATTTTGCTATTTTTTATGGATTTGGATTAATCAACCCTATTTTTGCTGTTTTTTTAAATAATCAGATTAGGGGAGGCAATCTCGAGGTAATTGGTTTTGCCTCAACAATTTATTTGGTGACCAAATCTTTGGGTCAAATTCCAGTGGCAGAGGTAGTTGATAGATTAAAAGGAGAAGAGGATGATTTTTGGCTAATGGTGATTGGTACTTTTGCTTTTAGCTTGGTGCCAATTCTTTATTTGTTTGCCCGGACTCCCCTCCATATTTATTTAATTCAATTTTTCAACGGGGTGATGACTGCTTTTACTTTTCCTTCTTGGATGGCAATTTTTACCCGTCATATTGACAAAAATATGGAAGGGCTAGAATGGGGGATCTATTATACCTTAACTGACCTTGGAGGAGCAGCAGCTGCGGGTTTAGGTGGTTTTCTGGCTCAAAATTATGGTTTTCAAAATGTTTTTGTCCTCACGGCAATTTTTTCCTTAGTCGGCAGTTTTTTTCTTCTTTTGACCAAAAAATATCTTTTTATTGATAAATTTTAGGCTGAAAAAATTAAGATTATTTTAATTCCACCGTAGCGCCTGCCTCTTCTAGTTTTTTCTTGGCTGTCTCAGCTTCTTCTTTTTTCACCTCAACCAAAACTTCTGCTGGTAATTTTTCAGTCATATTTTTAGCCTCTTTTAAACCAAGGTCTGGTTTAATCTCGCGCAAAGCCTTAATGACATTAATTTTGTTGCTGCCTGAGTTAGTCATCACCACAGTAAAAACAGTTTTTTCCTCAGTCATCGTCGCCTCCCCTCCAGTGGTTGCCGGGCCGCTGGTGGCTGGCACAGTGGCCATTGCTTGAACCCCAAATTTTTCCTCCAAAGCTTTCACCAATTCAGCAAGTTCTAGAACCGAAAGCTCACTAAGTTGATCAATGATTTTTTGCAATTTTGGTTCTAGTTTGTTGGTTTGACCTGTTTTTTCATCCATTCATCTTCACCTCCTTCTTGATTAAATTTCAATTTTGAAATTTATGAGTGTGACTTTTGTTCAAGAGGGCTTTTAAAGTGAAAACCAATTTTGTTTGGTTATATTTTGTCGCATAAACTAATCTGGACAAAGGATTAGTCAAACTAGCAACAAATTGGGCAAAAAGCACTTCTTTTGTTGGTAGATTAGCTATTTTTTTTAAAGCCTCCAAGGATAAGATTCTTCCTCCCCAGATGCCTAATTTAAACTCTGGTTTTTCCCATTCTTTTTGGGCTTGACTGATTGCTTTTAAAGGGGCAATTTCGTCAGTGATTGCCCAAACAAGGGCGCTGGGACCAATTAGTGGTTGATCCAGTTTAAGACCAATTGTTTTTAAAGCCCGGCTAACCAGACTATTTTTGACAATTTGTAAATTGCCACCAACATCTTGAATTTTTTTCCTCAACTGGTTTAGCTGCTTAGAATTTAGACCTTGATAATCAATCAAGGCAATGGATTTTGCCTCTTTTAGTTTAGCCTTTAAATCTTCAACAGCAAAAATCTTTATCTGATTGACCATTTTTAATTTCGCGCCTTAAAATAATCCCGCCGATCCCAAGACAGGGATGAATGAGGCAAGAAAGAAGCCAAACCGCTTAGGGAAATTTATCCTTCCCCCGGCCAAGAGGCTTCATTAAAAAACCTCGGTTTAACCGAGGCTGTTTTGCCAATTTAATCTAAAAAAATTTCCGCCTCGGTAGGATTTTTAATTCTGTCTGCCAGAGCCCTACTGTCTTTGGCAACAAAATAATCATAACACATAATTTTGAAAAAGCAAGAGTTTAAACTGGGCAATCCACTAGCCATCAGCTATCAACTCCGTTATACTACACTTATGCTTAAAAAAGGGAAAACATTCGCTGTTTATACTTTTGGCTGTCGTTTAAACCAAGCAGAAAGCCAGCTGATTAAAGAAAAATTGCTGGTTGAGGGTTTAAAAGAAACTGTGATCAGCCAGGCAGACTGGGTAATTATTAACTCCTGTGTGGTCACTCAAAAAGCCCAAAAAGAAGTTGGCCAATTTGTTCGCCGAATCAGAAGAGAGAATTCAAACTGCCAATTATGGTTAGTTGGTTGTTTTGCTGATCTAAAAAGAATTGATCACCAATTGTCTGATTTGCCAGTTGATCGTTGGCTGACCAACAAGGAGAAAAGAGCGTGGCTAAAAGGTTTTTTGGTTCCTACTTCTTTTAAATCTCAGGGTAGAGGACTGGTGAAAATCCAAGAAGGCTGTCAGCATTTTTGTAGTTATTGTCTTGTTCCTTATCTCAGAGGAAAAAGTGTCAGCCTGCCAGCGGATTTCGTTCTCAATAATGTGCGACGTCTAGTTGAAAGAGGGACTAAGTGGGTAGTCCTAACCGGAGTCGAGGTAATTCATTATCAAGATCACAATTTAGATTTTTTAAGTTTGGTGGAAAAAATTTTAAAGCAGACATCGGTAAAACTTATTAGCTTTGGTTCAATTTCGCCTTTAATTGGCAATGGGGTGGAAAGACTAATTAGACTTTACCAAAAATTCCCCCAAAGATTAGCCAGACATTTGCATTTAAGTTTGCAGTCAGGGAGTAATAAAATTTTAAAATTGATGAATAGAGGCTATTCTGCTCAAGAATATCTTAGTTTGGCGGAAAGATTAAAAAAGTCCATTGCAGGATTGAATCTGACTACTGATATCATCGTTGGTTTTCCCGGAGAAACAAAAGAAGATTTCCAAGAAACTTTAGCTTTGGTCAAAAAAATTGGTTTTGGCAAAATCCATATTTTTAGATTTTCTCCCAGACCAAGGACTTTAGCAGAAAAAAAAGCCGGTCAATGGGGCGTGGTTGATGAAAAGACCAAAAAGCAGCGGGCAAACCAGTTAGCCAAGTTAGAGAAAAAATTAAGACTGAAATTTTGGCGATCTTTATTGGGAACCGAAGCAACTGCTTTGGCTTTTGAAAAGTTTGGTCCCAAAGTGGCCAGTGGTCAAACTGATAATTTTGTTCCTGTTTTGATTAAGCCGATAAAGAGAAAGAATCTTGGCAGATTGCTCAAAATTAGATTTGAAAAAATTGATGGTAAACATATATCCGCCTTCCAGGTGAATTAGTCCGCAAAAAAACGGCAATCCAAGAGCCTTTGGGGTGAAGGCGAAGAGACCGAAAGGATAATTTTGGTTGCAGTGTCGGGTCCGTGTTTTGTTTTCAAACTAATGGAGGGGGACGACGTTTTGAGTGTAAGTGTTGTTTCCTTCGTCGCTTTCCACAACTTCGTTGTTGGCGTCAACAATTGCTTTAGTTTCATAGGTTGACCAACTGGTATAAGTATAGGTACAAGAAACAGTTTTTGTTTCTCCAGCAGGAATGCCTTCTGTAATCCTTTCCCGGCAGGGAGTCAACGCCCAAGTAGCCTTCCACTCCCACCAAAAAGCTCCCGCATTGGCATTTCCTTGATTAGCAATCACAATTGTGACTGTAAATGGTTCGTCTTTTTTGGGAGGATGATTAAAGGAATAATCTTTGATATAAAGGTCGGCTTTTGGTTCTACTGTCGGGGTAGGAATGGCGGTTGGTGTGGGGGTGGGAGTTGATGTTGAAGCTGGCTTCGGCTTTGAAGTAGGCGTTGGGGTAGGCTCTTCAGTAAGCACCGGGGTTATCGTTGGCGAAGGTAAGGCTTCTTGAAAAGGAGTAGGGCTAAGTGAAGGATTAGGTTGAACCTGTTTTTGACCAAGCTTGTAGGCTCCAAAAACTATTCCAATTAAAATTAAAATTCCCAAGGCCCCCAAAACTCCAAAGATTAGACCAGTTTTTTTAGTTGTTTTTTCTTCTTCTATCATTTTAACGCTTAATTAATTTGTTTATATCACAAATAATTATTCAAAGTCAACGGCCAGATTTTTAATTTCGCACCTTAAAATAACCCTGCCGATCCTGAGAAGCCACACCAGCCAAGAACTTTCGCCCTTCTCCGGGCAAAGATGAAGCAGGCAAAAAGGCTGATTACCAGTTTGTAAAGCTAAGACGATCCTGGACCGTAAAAAAGTTTGTATATCCCTGACGTTAAAATAGTGGGAGATAAAAAATTTCTTCTCAGATTTTTAGTTTTCGTTTCAAGTATAGGCTCCATTCTTCTTATTAATCAATTCTTCTAAAATCTTCCATCTTCGTTTTTTCTCTTCAGGTGAAATGTCGTCTTTTAAACGAAAGGCAGCGGTGCCGGGCCGAGGAGAATATTTAGCAATATAGGCTTTCTCAAAACCAACTTGGCGGCAAAGTTTGACCGTGTTTTCAAAAGCTCTTTTGCTCTCGCCGGGAAAGCCAACAATAATATCAGTGCCAATTTTAATCTCGGGAATGCGTTGGCGAATTTTCTTTACTAAATTCAAATATTGTTTAGCAGTATAAGGCCGGTTCATTTTTCGCAAAATTCCATCGTCTCCTGATTGAACTGGCAAATGCAAATAACGGTCAATTTTCGGCAAACTCATTGCTTCCACAATATCGTCAGTTAAATCCCAGGGGTTGGAAGTAAGAAAAGAAATTTTTTCAATGTCGGGAATTTTATGCAAAATCGCCAAAAGCAGAGCAAAAGGGGTATGGATGTTTGCTGTTTGATGTTTGATGTTTGATGTTTTGAGATCTTTTCCGTATGAATTAACATTTTGGCCAATTAAAAGAATTTTTTTAAATCCTTGGTTGACTGCTTCTTGAGCTTCTTTGATGATTTCTTCAAATGGCCGGCTTTTTTCTAAACCGCGGGCATAAGGGACAATGCAATAACTACAAAAGTGGTTACAACCTTGAGAAATAGGAATTAGAGCAAAATCATTTTTTGTCCTTAAAGGAGGGATGGCGAAACTGGCTAATTCTTTGGTGGGAATTATTTCCACACCTTTTCCTACTCTTTTTTGGAAAAGATTTTTGGCTTGTTGAGAGAGTCGTTTTTGGCCAATACAACCAGCCAGGCAGCCAGTGAGAATTATTTTTCGGTTTGGTTTTAATTTTTTTAAATTATTAATCAAGCCCCAGATGCGATTTTCCGCTGATTGCCTGACTAAACAGCTGTTGATAATTACTACTGTTGCCGACTGGACATCTTTGGTTGGTTGATAGCCATTATTAACAAAAGCTTGAGCAATTCTTTGAGAATCAGCCACATTCGCTTGGCAACCAAAAGTCTTAAGATAAAAAGTTTTTTTCTTTCTAACCATATCAAAGTATAACATTTTAGAGTTAGAGTTGAGAAAAAATCCCAAACTGTGGCCCTGGAGGATGGAAAAGAAAATTCCTAACTTCTCTGACCGCCTTCTGAATGCATACTTAGTTTCACTTATCAACTTTGATGATAATTTATATCAGGATCTAACAACTAACAAGATAATTATAATTAATATCTATAAGGTTTTAATAGGCAGTAGTCAAAACCCGATGGTATGGAGCAACATCTCTTAATGTTTGAGATGCTTTCCATAAGGCATTATCAACTTTCGCAGGAATTAATTTAGCGAAATGAGTGATTAATTCTCCTGCCCAAATTGTGGCCGAGCGGATTTCTATTTCTTCTCGACTACCCGCTTTGAGGATTTGATAATTGTCAATTCTTTCTGCGAGCGATGGAGAGTATTCTAAGACTTTAAAGGCGCGGAGAATTTGAGGAAGTTTATAGTCGGAAAAGCAGGTTAAGGTTTTGAGGTTAGTAATTTTTAACCCTGGCAAGAGACTTAAATCATAGGCAAAAATTTGAGCCCGCTTATAGAAGTTGATTCGTTTACCAGCCAAAATCGCATAATCCTCAAAGGAAGGGAATTCTTTTATCAACGAGGAAGTAATTTTATCAGCATCAAGGTGAGTTTGGAGCAAGAAATTATAGATATTACCTTTATATTTCTTAAGCAAAATTGCGCCAATTTCATTTAAAATTTCTACTCTTTTTTTCAGGAGAGGAATAGGTTGGTTATTAGTACTATGGAAAATATATTCTGCTTCCGAAATTTTTAAATTTTTAAGATAGCTAGCATTTAAAATTGGAACCCTTTTCTTTATTGCTCGCTGCACACAAGCTACCAAGGCGAACCAACCATTGGAAATAAAATTTCCATTAGGATATTCTACTGTCCACTTTTCTTTATTTTTTCCCGCCCAAAAGCAAAAATTAATGGCATCAAGAATAAAAATTAACTGGGGGGTAGGATTATTGGCACCGAATTGTTCGGCAGTAAGTACCTCCTTTGCTTCAACCTTCTTTTTTATTAAACTAGCAGTTTGTTTGATTTTTTCTAAATCAAGACAAACAAAAGAGGCTCTTTTTAATACCTCGGCTGTCGTTTTCCTGACTGCCAATGGATCAGGAGAATTTTTAAGAATTTTGTCAATAAGTTTCATCTTCTAGAATATTATATTGTATTTTTCTTTAAAATTTTAACTATTAATTGTTCTAAATTAGCAACTCTTTCTTCAAGTTTTTTAACTCTTTCAACGGTTGCCAAAATCGTCTTTTGCTTTTTACCTATCAAATGTTCCAAGCGAGTGTCAGTGGTTTCAGCTATTTGAAGCAGAGTAGGTAAAGGAGGAATAGCTCGACCAGTTTCGTAGGCAGAAATGGTTTTTACCGAAACACCTATTTTTTCTGCTAATTGTTTCTGTGTAAGTTTGGCTAAAATTCTGGCTTTTTTAATATTTTGAAATAAGATATAGGGATCTAGTTTTAGGTTTTTTGTCATAATTCTATTTTAACATTTTTACTTTATGAGTTTTTAATATATTAGTTATCATAACTTAGCATTCCTTTTTCTAATAAAATTAGACCCATGATAAAATAGAATCGTATGGATAAACAGAAATTATTAGTAATTATTGGGAACGTTTCTTATGATAGTAATATTTATCCTTCTGGAGAAAAAAGAAGGATTGTCAGTGGCGCTGCTTATATAGTAGCTCTCGCGGCTTCTCTTTTTTCTAAGAATATTGGCATTGTGACAAAACTAGGTAGTGATTTTAATTTAAAATATCTCCAAGAACTCCAAATTGATCTAAGTGGTGTCCAACTAATTAAAAACGCCAAAACTTCAAGGTTTTATCATACCTATAAGAATAACGACCAATCACAAAGAATTTTTAAAGGAGAATTAACTATCGGGAAGACCTTGTCTCCTAATGACATCCCAAAGCATTTTCTTAGTGCGAAGTATATCCATGTTGCCACTATGCCTCCTATACAACAAAAGATCTTTGTCGATTTTCTTCGCAAACACTCTAAAGCTAATATAAGTATTGATACCCTTGAAGACTATATCCTTGAATGGAGAGATATTGTTTTTGATAATTTTAAAAAGGTGGATATTGCTTTTGTGGACAAAAGAGAACATGAATTACTTGAAACTATCAAATTAAAGAAGGTGGAAATAGTTATTAAGAAGGGGAAGGATGGTGCTGACGATATTTATTATAAAAATTATAAAAAGAGGGTGATTCATGCCGATGCTCCAATAGTTGCAAAAGTAATTGATAAAACAGGGGCAGGTGATGTATTAGCCGGTGTGTTTTTGACTCTTATTGCCAAAGGAAAATCTAGAGCATATGCTCTTTCTAACGCAGTAAAGATAGCCTCTATTTCAATTACAAATTTCGGAGTTAGACATCTGTTAGAATATACTAATGAACGGATTTAGTCATTCGAAAGAAAGAATGATGCCTGAAGATCTTTATACGAAACTAAAGACCCTACTTGAACAAGAAATTAGCCGGACAGAGTATGAAATTAAGGAGTTGGTTAAAAAAAGAGCGGAGCTAGAAGGTCCCAAGGTTTCTAAATCTTCCCATGATCTTCAAGATAACGAAGAGGAAGTCTATATCAAACAACTTTTACTTAAAGATTATCAAGAAAAGCTCCAAAGTATTGAGGCAATTAAAGAAAGATCTGGGGGAGAGACTGCCGAAGAAGGAGCAATGGTTAAATTAAAGTTCCTCACCGATCAATCAACTCAAGATTTTATCTTGATAAATGGTCCGGGAGGAAAAGTGGGAGAATTTACTCTACTATCAACCAAAACTCCGGTAGGAAAAGCGACTATCGGGAAAAAAACTGGAGAAAGAGTTGTTATCCAGACACCAGGGGGAGAGGCAGAGATCGAAATTCTATCTGTAATCTAGTAGTTTTATCTGTAAATAAGGGGACAGTTATCACCAAGGAGTTGTTGTGCTTGCCATAATTTTTTTCCTAACGAAACATCCTTCCTGTTTTTAACCTCTTCTAATATAGAAATGGTGGATGCATCAAACATACAGGGTTTTAATTTTCCTCCTGGGGTAATAAAAATATCACTATGTTTCTGGCAAAATTTTTTTGGATCAGGCGTAGTTCTAACCTTGTCACAAATACAACTATCAATTTCTATTTTTATATTCTTTAAAGAATAGAATCTTTTTCTATTACTTTCTTTGATTAAGGATGCTCCAACTCCTATCAACATACTATTAATTTTATTGGTTATATAATTTGGTGGTAAATTGCAATCTAAAACCGGCGGGATGAATTTAAGGAAAACACCGAATTCTTGGGCAAACTTAAGAAATTTCAAGATATTTTGTTCGTTTATATTTTTATTTGGGACCGAAACAATATTCAGTTTTATAATTTTTTTAGGATAATTTTTTCTAAAGAGCTTTACCCCTTTTATTACTTGCATATATAAAACACTTTTTGTAGCTTCTTGCCATATCTTTGTTTCCAGACTAAATAATGAGATATGAATTTTTGCTAGAAAGTTTCCTAACGAGATATATTGATAAAGTAAACTGCCATTAGTAACTAAGGTGATCTTTGCCCTTCTTGATCTTAAATCTTTTATGATTTCTTCTATATCTGATCGTAAGAGTGGTTCGCCACCGGTAATTGTTACTCCTTTATAGCCAAACAAAATTCTTGCTGTCTCAAAAATAAAAACATAATCTTCAGCAGATAATTTTTCTTTTTCATAGATTTTTACGCCTTCTCTATGGCAAAAGAAGCAATTAAAATTGCATTGCTGGGTTACGATAAAACGTAAATCACTCATGTTAATTATTCTAATAGTCTAATTTAATTAGAATTAAAGCACAAAATAGATTATTTGTCAAAATATAAGGGAAAATTAAAATAGACATTGAACTTCAAAATATGCACTATTCCAGTTTTTCTACAAACCAAGATTTAAGATCAATGAGGCCTTTTCAGTTGTGGCGAATCAGCCACATTCGCTTGGCAACCAAAAGTCTTAAGATAAAAAAATTTCGCTTGTTTTGCCATAGTTATAGTTAAAGAGGAATTATTTAAGTCATAGTATATTAAAGAAAGCTTTAAACCACAAGGA
>CAZIOQ010000006.1:0-32376 GCA_964540975.1 uncultured Gammaproteobacteria bacterium | reverse complement strand
GTATATATAGTATGAAGAGAGAGCAAATAGATCAAAAACATTGTCCACAATTGGTGGAAAAATGTTGAATTGTCTCGTTTCAAAGGAAAATATTGCGCTCTGAAAAGTTCCCCAAACATATTGATGCAGTTGACAGTAATTTCTTTTAGTGTTAGAATGAAACAATGAAAAACTGGTTTTGGTATTTTTTAATTGGTTTAAGCTTGTTGTTTCTCCAGAAAGTGGTTTTTGCCAGGGAATTTTTGGCAAGAAAAATTGTTGTTTTTAAACCAGAAGTTTCTCAGCAGGAAAAGGAAAATCTTTTTACCTCTTATCGTTTGACCCCGGAAAAACGACTTGGTTTGATTAACGGAGCAACTGTGTTTCTTTCAAGGCAAACAACGGGAGTATTAGCAGCTGATCCACGAGTTTTAAGGATAGACCCTGATATTGAGGTTTTTGCTTTGCCGAAGCAACCTGCCAACTTAAGCTTGTGTGATCGTTATCCTTGGCTTCCTTGGTGTCGACCAACACCAACACCGACTTCTTCTCCGACACCAACTCCAACCCCGGTGGCAGAAAACTCGCAAGTTCTTCCTTGGGGAGTGGCCCTGATTGAAGCGGACAAAGTTTGGTCGGCAACTGCCGGCTTGGGAATTAAGGTAGCAGTTTTGGATACTGGCGTGAATCGCAACCATCCTGATTTGGATGACAATTTAGTTGGTTGTCTTAATTTTATTAACCCGCGAAAAACCTGTGAAGATGACAATGGTCATGGCACTCATGTGGTAGGAATAATTGGGGCAGAAAATAATAATTTTGGTGTTGTCGGCGTTGCTCCCCAGGCAAAAATTTATGCTCTTAAAGTTTTGGACAAAAATGGTTCTGGTTATCTTTCTGATCTAATTGAAGCTTTAGATTGGGCAGTAAGTAACAAGGTTGGGGTGGTTAATTTGAGTTTGGGGACAACCAGTGATGTTGCTTCTTTTCATGAGGCAATTCAAAAAACCGTTAGGGCCGGGATAGCAGTGGTGGCTGCTGCCGGTAATTCTGGTCCTGATTCAAATTCAGTTTTGTATCCAGCTAAATATCCAGAAGTCATCGCCGTTTCGGCAATTGACAAAACAAAAACTATTGCTTCTTGGTCTTCTCGCGGCCCTGAGGTTGATTTGGCTGCGCCCGGGGTAGAAATTTATTCTACTTATAAAAACAAAAGTTATAAAACTTTAAGTGGAACTTCGATGGCCACTCCCCACGTTACTGGCGTGGTTACTTTGCTTTTGTCAATGCCGGAAAAATGCGATTTTGATGCCAATGGCAGTTGTAGTCCGGCGGAAATTCAACAGAGATTTGAGTTGGCAAGTGAAGATTTGGGAGCGACAGGCAAGGATGATCTTTATGGTTCTGGTTTGGTTAATGCTTATCGGGCTCTTTTTGCTCCTTAAATTTGCTCCCTAAAATTGCTTTAGGGTCTTTGGCAATTTTTCCAGACTAATTGGCGTTTTTTCTTTTGCTGAGATTGTTTTGGGACAATCCTGATTAATTTTTGTTTACTTGATTAGCAACAAAATTTTAAGTTAAACTGATGATGATAATGATTAAAGAAAAACTTTTTAAAAAACTTGATCACAATTGGATTCAATGTTTGGCTTGTCATTGGTATTGCCGAATTCCTCCCGGAAAAATAGGCATTTGCGGAGTGAGAGAAAATTTAAACGGCAAATTAAATCTAATGGTTGAGAATCAAGCAGTTGGTTTACATCCTGACCCAGTGGAGAAAAAACCTCTTTACCATTTTTTACCAGGGAGCAAAGCACTTTCTTTTGGTACCTTAGGTTGTAATTTTGCCTGTGATTTTTGTCAAAACTGGTTTCAATCGCAGTCTCCAAAAAGGAAAACAAGAAAAGAGGTGCTAAGGCTAATTTCTCAATATTCAGAAAATATTTCACCGAAGCAGATCGTAAAATTAGCTCAAGATTTAAATTGTCTTTCAATCGCTTATACCTATAACGAACCGGCGGTATTTATTGAATATGCCTTAGCAACAATGGCCGAAGCAAAAAAAGCGGGTTTAAAAAATGTTTTTGTCACTAATGGATTTGAGTCAAAAGAGTCATTTGAATTGGCCAAAGATTATCTTGATGCGGCGAATATTGATTTAAAAAGCTTTAAGCCGGATTTTTATCAAAAAATTTGTCATGCCAAAATCGAGCCGGTTTTGGAAAATATTAAAAGATATTTTCAGGCCGGAGTTTGGATTGAGTTAACTACCCTGGTTATTCCTGGTCTAAACGACAGTGTTTTTGAATTAGAACAAATTGCCAAGTTCATCGCCGGAATTTCTCAAGACATTCCTTGGCATACAACTGCTTTTCATCCGGACTTTAAAATGCTTGACAAAAAACCAACCGGGTTGGCAAAACTTAAACAGGCTTGGCAAATTGGCAAAAAAGCTGGTTTAAAATATGTTTATACCGGTAATGTTTTTGATCCCCAACATTCAGCCACTTTTTGCCCTTCTTGCGGCAAGCTCTTGATTTCAAGAAATGAATTTTTTGTTGCCAATGTGGTGGGAATCAAAGAAGGGAAATGTCAATATTGTCAGGCAAAGATTGCCGGAGTTTGGTCTTAACGCTGATGAAAAATGATTTTTGCCATTGTTTTTTTTAACTTCTCTGGGTCATGGCGCCAAAGTTGACCAGCGGCGGCTAAAGACGTTTTAATAATTTTTGTTTTCGGAGGAAATTTTTTTTGGGGATCAATTTTGACCGGAAAAGATCGCTCTTTTTGATATCTTGAAGCAATCTCGTTAGGAATTTTGGTGTCGCTATTGATTAAGATATAACCAAGATTCTTTTTGGCCGGTCCTAGATAATTGATAATTTCATTGACAAAATCTTGAGCCCTAAAACCAGTTGTTTCTCCATATTTAGTCATTAGGTTGCAGATATAAATTATTTTTGCTTTTGATTTGGCCAAAGCTTGGTTGGTGCCTTTGACGATCAAATTGGGCAAGATGCTGGTATAAAGATCGCCGGGGCCGAGAATGAGCCAATTAGCTTTTAAAATTGCTCTTTTAGCGCGGTGATAAATCTTTGCTGACGGATCAAGAAAAATATCCAAAATTTTTAATTCTGGCTTGATCAGTCTAATATCAATATTGCTTTCCCCCCGAATAATTGTTCCGTCTTCCAGCCTAGCACACAAATGAGTTTTTTCCAAAGAAATCGGCAGCACTTTGCCTTTTAAACGAAGCATTCTTGATAAGGCACCAATCGCTTTGATTTCTGAGCCTAAAATTTCTTTTAGGGCAGTAAACATCAAATTGCCAAAAGAATGACCATCTAATCCTCTGCCATTGCTGAATCTAAAATTAAAGAGTTGCCTTAAAACAAGATAGTCAATTGGCGGGTCGGCCAGGGCTAAGATTGCTTGCCTAATGTCTCCTGGTGGTAAAATGCCAAATTCGTCTCTTAATTGGCCAGAACTGCCACCGGAGTCAGCAATAGAAACAATCGCCGTTAATTTGATCTGGGGAAGAGACTTAAGTCCGCTTAATACGGTGTAAGCCCCACTACCGCCGCCAATAACAACTACTTTGTTCATCTTAAATTTGGTTTTTAAGTTTGACGATCACGTGTCTTTGGTTGCCTTTATCTTCAGAGACAGTTTCGATTTCAGGATCAGCGGCAAGAAAAAGATGAATTAATCTTCGTTCAAAAGCAGACATTGGTGGTAAAGCAATTGATTTTTTTTCTGATTTTGCCCTGGCCGCTGCCTCAAGAGCTAGATTTTTAAGTTTTTCTTCTTGGGTTTGGCGATAATCATTAACATCAACCAAAATTTTGATTTCTGGCCCGAATCTTTTTAAAACTGCCAGCCCCAAAACAGTTTGTAAGGCATTTAGGGTCTTGCCTTTAAAACCAATCAAAACCCCTGGCTGATCTGTTTGGAGATGAATTTTAAAAACCTCTTTTTCTTGACCGATTTTGACCGTTGAAGGTTGATCAAGAAGGACTAACAATTTTTTGGTCTCTTTTGCCAAAAATTCAAGAATATTTTTAGAATTCATTAACTTAATTTTCAATCAAGTTTTGCCAATTTGTTGATTAACCAATAATTGTTGGACTAAATTAAAAAAAGAAAAAACAAACCAATAAAGAACTAAGCCAGAAGGAAAACGAAAGCCGATAAACAAAGTCATCAAAGGAAAAAGATACAAAGATTGTTTTTGCATCATTGTCGCTAAATCATCAGCGACAGGAGGAGTTTTTTGACTGATTTTTTCTTTTTGTTTGACTTCGGGCATCATTATTTTTGAAGAGATAAACTGGACTATGGTTGCAGCGAGTAAAATTGGCCCTGGCAAAAGCGGTAAATTACTAATTTTAATCACATCAGGCTGATTTAAATCAAGATAGAGAAAACTAAGATTAAAAGTGGTTTCGGGATCAAGTTGGAGAAAAGGATAAAGGATTTGGTTTATTTTTTCAATTGCTTGGTGATCAGAAGCGCCTAAAACCTGCTGGAAAACCTGATAAAGAGCAAATAAAATCAAAACCTGGAGAATTTGGGGCAGACAACCACTGGCAGGATTTATTCCTTCTTGGCGATAGAGTTCCATTTGGGCTTTAGCTAAACCTTGAGGGTTGCCTTGATAACGTTTTTTTAATTTTGCCAATTTTGGGGCGATGGATTTCATTTTGCTGGCTGCTTTCATTGAGGGAAGACTGAGAGGGAAGAGAAGGAGACGAAGAATGATGGTTAAACCAATGATGGCTATTCCCAGATTACCAAACAAAAGATAAAGGCCGATTAAGCCATTGGCCAAAGGTTGATATAAAATTAAATGCCACAAAAGTTTAATCATTCTTAAACCTCATTTTTTTGATTGTTTAATTATACCTTAATTTAAAATTTTTTCATCTTATGAACAAGTTACAATACATTTTAGAGGTTAAGTTAAGCGAGTGGATGAAATCGGTTTAAAATCAGCCACGGATTATCTTACCAAGAAAGGAGGAATGCTTAAAATGCGTGTAACTTATACAATCCGCCATCCAGGCAACATCTCATCGCGAAATTTACCAAAGCGGAAGCGCACCCCTCGTTCATACCGATTAACTTGTTTTATTGAAGACAAAAATAAGGACAAGAAGTAAGATTATTAGTCCTGGGGTGGCAAAAAGAAATTCCATATTTAAACTAATATTATATCAAAGCAGTGTTTTTGTCTGGGGGATACTAGCCAGCGGCCGCGCTGGGGAAGGTTTCATTTTTTATAAAACAGGTGCAAGAACGACCCACTCGCAAGTTCGTTATGATCTTTTTTTGAGAATTTCAATTTTTTCGTTTTTGTAACTACTTTTTAAAAAAGGATAGTTGAGAACGCCCAGTTGTTTTTCTTCTTGAGAATAGGCGACAAAATCTATCTTATTATCTTTCAAAAACCTTTCTCCTTCTTTTAAAGAGAATTTTCCTGAGTAAAAATTGATGATTTTGGCTAATTTTTCCTCAAAATTCGGAGTCTGATCCTTATGGCCGCAATAGACGTTTTTACCTGTCCAGGCAGGAATATAGCTTGAGAGCAAAGGTAAAGCCAAAACGCCATTGCTGTTTTTTTCTTTTTCCAAAAACTCAAAACCAGCTTTTATCTCCAAAGGCAAATAATACCAAGGATTTTGTTTCTTTGTTTCATTTATCCTAGCAGTGAAAATATGAATTGAAGATAAGGGAGAAGCAATTGCTAAAATTAAAATTATTAACCAGGAGCTTGTTTGAAACTTTAGAGCAACGTCTTTATAAGAAAGAAGATTGATTAAAACCAGAGGAAAAAGAAGTCCATTTAAAAAAAGTCTGCCGAATCCAATAGGGAAGCAAGAGAGCAAAAAGGAGGCAAGAAACCAGATATTTAAAAAAACCATTGTTTTATCCTTCGGGGTTAAGTGGAAGAGTTGATAGATAAAAATCGGCAGAAACAAGCCGTAGCCTAAGGCAAGCGAAGAAAGTGAAAGCGGTTGGGGTTGATAGCTAGTAAGAACGGAATATCCTGAGGAGGCGAAATGGGAGAGATACAAAATCCCAATGGGGAGAAAAATTATCAAATTTAATCCGAGGAAAGAAAGGGGATAGAGTCGGGTTTTGTCAAAGTAAATCAAAACAAACAAGCCGCAAATTAGAAAATAGACTAAAGGATAATAAGGAGAAAAAGGAATGAGTAATAAAAGCAAAAAAGAGAGATTAGGTTTAAAAAGTAGTTTTTCTTTTGGATCGCCAGAAAATAAAAAACAAGAGAAAAAATGGAAAGAATGGTGGCGATTGCTTGGTGGGGTTTTTGGAAGGAAATAAAAAAGTGAGTCCGGGGATATAAATATCGGCGGATTGCCCGGACGAGGAAAAAAGCCAACCAAAGCCTCCGCCCAAGGAAATAAACAGAAGGGAGACTAGTGAATAGGCGGTGTTTTTCAGGAGAAGAAAGGAGGAGTAAAAAATAGCTAGGATTAATAAAAATCCACAAACAATAGTTAAAACATGAAACAAAATAATATAATTAATATTGGGGAAAAGATTACCGGCAATAGTATAGAAGGGATAAATTAGGGTTGGCTTAGTCGGCTGACTGGTATTGAAATTTTCAAGCAGTAAGCTTCTTTTTTCTTGGGCTCGTCTGATTATGGCAAAATAATTATTAATGTCCCACGGGTCAAACCAAGAAGCTTGTCCGGAATAGAAAGAACCTGAGGGTGTTTTTCTTAACCCATAGTAGTGGGGATAATAATTTAAAAAAAGAATAACTAGACTAATTAAGAAAAAAAGCAAGCCGATAAGAAGTTTTTGTTTTAAAAATTTATTCATCAAGACTATTTTACCACCAAATACTGGTTGTTAATGAAGCATCCATCTTGGTGTTGTTACGCCAATCGCTTGGGAAATGGACGAAAAAAAGAGAAAAACTTAACTTTGTTTTCGTTTAAAATTTTTTGTAAGAAAGCGGATTGATGCGCTTGGGTATTTTACCTGAAATGGCTTATTGACAACCCCTTGGACTCTCGATATAATTAAAGCACAGTTAGAATAACTTTGCCTTTGTCCCATTAATGACTTTTAATAGACTCATTCAGGCAATTCTTGTTTAGACAGAAGGGGTGTTTCAGAGGTTAAAGCCGGGACAAAGGTCCCGGTTTTTTTAATCAAGGGGCTGTAGCTCAGCTGGCAAGAGCACCCCGTTTGCAGCGGGAAGGTCGGCGGTTCGACCCCGCCCAGCTCCACTGCACTTTGAAAAAAAGTTGGGAGTTTAATTCAGAAACAAGGCGGTAAATTTAAGCTTTGTTTTTACTGAAGCAAGTGGTGGATATCTTGGCGGCAAGAGCCGAAGAAGGACGCGGCAGACGGCGATACTCGTCGGGAAGGTGTCTGCAACCTTTGATCCGGCGGTTTCCGAATGGGGAAACCCATCCCGATGTTGAATCGGGATACACTGCGTCTAAACGCGGTGAGGGAACCTGGGGAACTGAAACATCTTAGTACCCAGAGGAGGAGAAAACGAAAAACGTTGCTTGACAACGTAGTGATGCCGTAAGTAGCGGTGAGCGAAAGCGGTTAGGCCCAAACCTAGCCGTTTCTTTGGAAACAGCTGGAGGTTGGAGGATTCCGTATCACCCTTGTCGAAAGGGTAGCAGAACGCCATGGAATGGGCGGCCAAAGAGAGTGAAAGCCTCGTAGGCAAAATCTTAGTAGACAAGCACGGAATTCCTGAGTACCGCGGGCCACGTGTAACCCCGTGGGAATCTTCCCGGACCATCGGGAAAGGCTAAATACTCTTGCTGACCGATAGTGAACTAGTACCGTGAGGGAAAGATGAAAAGAACCCCGGAAGGGGAGTGAAATAGAACTTAAAACCGCTTGCTAACAAGCAGGTAGAGCATCTCGTTTCACTCGATGCTTAAATCAAAGATTAAATATCAAAAATCAAAATTATGGTATTGCTCGGCAATAATTTATATAGACGCGTCGCGGACAGATTAAATTTTGAATTTTGCATTTTGAATTTGAGCACCGAGCGAAGCGAGGTGTGATACCGTGCCTATTGAAGAATGAGCCGGCGAGTTTTCGTCAGTTGCGAGTCTAACCCCGCACCTTTGTGGGGCGAAGCGTTTGGAAGGGTTTGGATGACCGATGTGCTTCGACGACAAAGGTGCGGGGGGAGGCAGAGGGAAACCGATGCCGAAATTTTTTCGGCGGGGTCTGAATAAGGCCTGAGCAGCTGACGGAAGACCCGAAACCGGGTGAGCTAACCTTGGGCAGGGTGAATTCTGATAAAAATCAGAAGGAGGCCCGTACCGGTTGGGGCTGCAACCCCATCGGATGACCTGGGGTTAGGGGTAATATGCCAATCGAACCCGGAGATAGCTGGTTCTCCCTGAAATATATTTAGGTATAGCGTTTTATCTTAACCTTCCTGGTGGTAGAGCACTGAATGGGTAAAGGATCGCAAGATCCTCTATCCAATCAAACTCCAAATACCAGGTAAGTTTGATAAAGCAGTCAGCCCAGCCGGGCTAAGCTGGTTGGACAAGAGGGAAACATCCCAGACTTCTGTCTAAGGCCTCTAAAATCTGCTCAGTGGGAAAGGTAGTGTTTTGCCCAAGACAGGTGGGAGGTTGGCTTAGAGGCAGCCATCCTTTAAAGAAAGCGTAACAGCTCACCACTCGATTCCCAAATTTGTTTTGGGAAGGGCAAGATGCGCCGAAAATTTAACGAGGCTTAAGCAGATTGCCGAAGACGAAGATTCTTGCCTCTTGGACAAGGAAATTCTAAGCACGAATCTCTAAATCCTAAGCCCTAAACAATCTCAAAATGCCAAAATCAAATGCTCCAAACAAAAATGTTTTGAATTGGAGAAATTGGCAAACTAGAATTTGTTTAGAATTGCGATTAGGATTTAATCTTTTAGGATTTCCTCGTCCAGGGGGCGAGGATGGTAAGGGAGCGTTCCCGAGGCAGTGAAGCTTCGCTGTAAGGCGGGGTGGAGCGTCGGGAAGTGTGAATGCCGGCATGAGTAGCGTGATTCCGGTGAGAATCCGGAATGCCGAAAGCCTAAGGTTTCCTCAGCAACGGCCGTCGACTGAGGGTTAGCCGATCCTAAGGTCAGTCCTCTGGCTTCAGGGGAGTAGCCGAAGGATGGCCGGTTAATATTCCGGCGCTGTCGTTAGTTTTTTTGAAGGGGAGTGACGCATCTTGGTAGATCTGGCGTTCCAGTGGAATCGGAGCGTCTGCTTGGCAAGTCAGAGATGGTTGGCAAATCCGCCATCTTGATTTGGAGGCGAGCTTAGCAGTGATCCTAATCTTAGGATTAGGAGAACAGATTAAGCTAAGATGCCGAGAAAAACTTCGCTTCGGTCTGCCAATTGGTGGACAAAAACTAACGGCATTCGTACCACAAACCAACACTGGTGGGCAGGTCGAGTAGACCAAGGCAATCGGGTAAAAGAGGGTCAAGGAACTCGGCAAACAAGCTAGGTGTAAGTTCGCAAGATGCCTTGCCTACCTTATCCTGTGGTAAGGTAGGCTGCAACAAAAGAGTGCTCGGCGACTGTTTACCAAAAACACCGGTCCCTGCAAACCCGTAAGGGGAGATATAGGGGCTGAGGTCTGTCCGGTGCCGGAAGGTTAAGGAGAGCGGTGCTGGCAAAGCGCTAGTGCTGCAGCCTGAAGCCCCGGTGAACGACGGCAGTAACCATAACTGTCCAAAGGTAGCGAAGTCCATTGCCAGGTAAGTTCTGGCCGGTATGAACGACTTCACGACCGAGCAACTGTCTCCGACCCTCTACCCGGCGAAATTGAAATACCGGTGAATATGCCGGTTAGTTATTGTGGGACAAAAAGACCCCGTGGAGCTTCACTGGAACTTAGCATTGGGGATGGTTTGATGATTGTTGAGAATAGGTGGGAGTTCTAACCTTAAGTTAGAACGACAGTGAGATACCACTCTTCATCATTCTTGAACCTAACCTATGTTCGATGGAAACTCGGACAGGAACAGTGCTTGGTTGCCAGTTTAACTGGGGCAGTTGCCTGCTAAAGAGTAACGCGGGCTCACAAAGGTCGGCTAGGCTCGGATGGAAATCGAGCTGGTAGTGTAAGGGCGGAAGCCGGCTTAACTGCGAGACCGATGGGTCGAGCAGATGCGAAAGCAGGTCCTAGTGATCTTCCCTTGCCAAATGGTATGGGAGGGAACTTAAACGATAAAAGTTACCCCGGGGATAACAGCGTGGTCAGGCCCGAGAGTCCATATCGACGGCCTGGATCGCGACCTCGATGTCGGCTTGGCGCATCCTCCTGGTGAAGAAGCCGGGAAGGGTTGGTCTGTTCGCCCATTAAAGCGCCGCGTTAGCTGGGTTCAGAACGTTGCAAAACAGTTCGGACTCTATCCACAATAACCGCTTGATTCTTGAGGGGATCCGGGTACAGTAAATAAATGCTGCCTTGGTGGGTAACTGCCAAGGTCACACTTGCTCAAATTGGTGAAACCCTCTATAATAAATGAAGTTGTTGGTCCTTGTAACTTAGAGGGCCACACCAAGGGAAGGTTAAGGCTGATCTTAATGAAGAAAGAAGAAAAAGCATATATTGCAGGATTTTTGGATGGTGACGGAAGCGTAATGCTTCAGTGTAAACCAAGAAAGAGAGTTAGTTTTGGCTTTAGGGCAAAGACAACAATTTGCTTTTATCAGGATAGTCGTTATGAAAAAGGACTGTTCTAGATCAAAGAAAAATTGGGGAGAGGATATTTAACGAGAAGGAAGGACAGGATTACTGAGTTGAGAATTGAAGGTCACCAGACGGTCAAGTCTGTTCTAAAAGAACTGTTTCCATCTATTCTCTTTAAGAAAAAGCAAGTTGAGATCATGCTCGAGGCAATTTCTATCTTGGAGAAAAATCCCAGACCGGAGGAGTTTCTAAAACTATGTCAGCTCTCGGACAAAATTTCTTCGTTAAACTATGCGACAGTACGGAAAAAGTATAACTATGAATTTGTGAGACAAAGTTTTATTAAGAAAGGCCTGATACCCCTTTAACGACTGAGTCTTGCCAATTTGTTTGGCGGACGAGATGGAAGTTATACTCCTAGGATGAGGGGTAAATTAGCGCTTCCATAATAAGGCAAGCTCCCGAGATTAAATCGGGATGAAGGTATAGTCTAACCTTTTGGTAACAAAAGAAAAAGTTGACGAGAGGACCTACCTGGAGAAACCTCTGGTGTACCGGTTGTCCTGCCAAGGGCACTGCCGGGTAGCTATGTTTCTAACGGATAACCACTGAAAGCATCTAAAGTGGGAAGCCGTCCCCAAGATGAGGAATCGTTAAGACCCCCAGGAGACTACTGGGTGATGGGTGGTAGGTGTAAGACTGGTAACAGTTTTAGCCAAACCATTCCTATCGGTCAAAAAAGCAAACTTAAATTTTACCGCCTGGTTTTTGGATTAAATTCCCCGGTTATTTGAGCGAAGTGGAACCACTCCTTCCCATTCCGAACAGGATAGTGAAACGCTTCAGCGCTGACGATATCTTGATCTTGTGTCAGGAGAAAATAGGTCATAGCCGGGGAGACACTTATCACTGGGAGATAATTGTTAATTTACCTTTGCCAAAGTGTCGGATATGGGAAAATTTGTCGATAATTTGGCTTTGGTTCGTTGACTTATGTCCCAGTTTCAAATCTTAGAAGAAAGGATTTATCAGGTTAATGAGTCAAAAGAAAAATTCATTAACTTTAAAAAAACCAACTGTCAAATTGGCTAAAAAAGACTCTTCTTTTGCCTCGATGGAGGAGTTTTTGGCTGTTTTGGATTACAAAATAAAAGGATTGAAAAAGGGAGAGTTTGTCAAAGGTGTTGTCTCAGAAATTAGGAAAAACGCTTTATTTATTGATATTGGTGCTAAAACAGAAGGAGTGGTTTTAAGCAAGGAATTGGCGAGAGTGCGGGATTTTGTTTCCCAGCTTAAGGTTGGTGACGAAATTACCGCTCAGGTGAGGGTGCCAGAAAGCGAAAGAGGACAAATTTTGCTCTCGATCAGGAAAGCGGCTTTTGAAAAAGCTTGGCAATTTTTTGAAGAGAAATTTAAATCAAGAGAAAACATCAAGGTTTTGGGTAAAGAAGTCTCTTCTGGTGGCGTGGTAGTGATTGCCCCTTTTGGTTTATTTGGTTTTATCCCTGGCTCACAAATTGGGGTTAAATACCAACACAATCCAGAGAAATTAATTGGTCTTAAGATTACAGTTAAGGTTTTGGAGGTAGATCGGGAGAAAAACAGACTGGTCTTTAGTGAAAGAATGGCGAGTGAACCAGAGATTGTTGATCAAGAAAAAGAGATTATGGAGAAAATAAAAATTGGCGATGTTTTCAGGGCAGAGGTGGTTAGGGTAGAGCCATTTGGCTTGTTTGTCAAAATTAAACTGCCCTTAAAAAACAAAAGCGTTTTACAATTAGAAGGTTTGGTTCATATTTCTGAAGTCTCCTGGGACAAAGTTAGTGATTTGCTGGCGATGTATAAAAAAGGAGACAAGCTAAAAGCAATGTTGATTTCTAAAGAGGATGGCAAATTGCAGTTTTCTTTAAAAAGGCTTTTTAAAGATCCTTGGGAAACAATCGAAGAGAAATATCCGAAAGATACACCAATTGAAGGGGTAGTGACCCAGATGACTAATTTTGGTGCCCTAGTTAAATTAGAACCAGGAATTGAAGGCTTGGTTCATATTAGTAAAATACCGCCCCAGATGGTAATTAGAGAAGGGGAAAAAATCAAGTGTTTTGTGGAAAGAATTGACAAGCAAAACCGACGCTTAAGCCTAGAATTGGCTTTAATGGGCAAACCTTTGCTTTATAAGTAATTTTTAAAGATTTTTTTATTTTCATGCCTGAAAACCCACCTCGGTCCTGCATTTTCAGTTCTAGCTTTTAAATTTCTAATTCCTCACCCGCCATTTTAGGTAATTAGGCTAATTTAGAAATTCGTGCAATTTTAATTTGGATTAAGTTGGCTGCTTAAGACTGGTTGAGAACTATTAAAGAGCGACTATTTAATTTTTCAAGAATTTGTTAAAATTCAAAAATGGAGAACAAAGTCAGCAAAGCTTGTAATTCGCCGTTCATTATTAAAAAAGCAAAAACTTTGTTTCAGGCAATTAAAAAAGCCAACAAAATTGCCATTTTTCTTCATCGGGACCCGGATGCCGATGCTGTCGGTTCCAGCCTTGCCTTATTTTGGTGGTTAAAGAAAATTGGCAAAAGACCAGTGGTTTTCTCCCCCCAAAAAGTTGACCGCAGTTTTCAGTTTTTGCCTGAGTTTAAAAAAATTAAAATGTTTCCCTCAAATTTTCAACAAGAATTGTTTATTTTTCCTGATGTGGCTAATCCTTCTTTGATAAAGAAAAATTTTCTCCTGCCTCAAGGTTTAAAAATCAGGATTGATCATCATCTTGAGAGATCTTGGGCTGATTTAGAATTAGTTGATCCTAAGGCAAGCTCTGTGGGCGAGCTTTTGGTTGATTTTTTTCAATTGCTAAGGCAAAAATTCGATCAACGACTAAGTTTTTGTTTGCTGACCGCGATTGTTGGCGATACCTTAAATTTTCAAACTCCGTCAACGACAGCAAAAACCCTAAAAACAGCTGCTTTTTTGATCGAACAGAAAGCAGACATTGCCAAAATTAACAATTTGCTGTTTAATGCTTTTAAGTTTAACCAATTAAAAGCTCTGGCCAAAATTCTTTCCCAAGCAGAACTTGACCGGAAAAGAAAACTGGTTTGGTTAAAAATTTTTCCCCAAGATTGGCAGCAATTGTTTAAATCTGGTCGGAAAGCGGCTTTTGATTTTTTAGTCAATCATTTGAAAACATTACCGGAAGCCGAGAGATATTTTTTGCTTTCTCAAATTGGCAAAAGTGAATTTAGGGTTAGCCTTCGCTCTTCAGATTTGAAAAAAGATGTTAGAAAATGGGCGATGACCTTAGGCGGCGGTGGCCACCAAACTGCCTCGGGAGCAATTTTTAAAGCGAAGAACTTTCCCCAAGCATTAGAAAAAGTTTTCCAAGCTTTTGACCAATCTTTTAATTCAGATGACAAAGAAAGAAAACCTTGATTTACCACCAGCATCAGTGATTAACATCTGGCAGGATTTAGAAAAAGTTTCGCCTGATTGGCAAGAATTTAGTCAAAAAACAAGAATTACTCCGGAGGCGATCAAAACCTTGCCAATGCTCTTAAGAAGGCTTTTTCTTAGTGATCAGCAAGTAGATTTGTCAGAAGAACAATTGCCAACCTTGCCGCCAACAATTGCTGCTTTGGAGGAAAAAATTTCCCAGGCAAAATCAAATCCTGAATTTGCCAAAGCATTTTTTTTGCAAAAAGAAGAATCAGCCAGTTGGCAGAAGATTCAAGCGGCCAAAGCTTTTTTCCGCTCGCCAAAAGAAAACAGAAAAATTGTGGCGACAATCAATTCCTTAGCAAAAACAGTTGATTCTTTTTGGCTGACCCCTTTAAAACAGCAAGAAAAAACAATTCGGCAGGTTACTCATTCTAGTTTTTATCAAATCGGCTGGTTGGCAAAAAGATTGACCGGCAGCTTTTTTAAAGAGCCAGAAGGAGTAAGAAGAGAAAAACGGTTTTTTTTACCAGCAGCAGGAAAAAGATTTGTTGGTTTGGTCGGCCAAAAAACGCTTTTTATTGGCGCAAAACAATTTTTAAAAACTGGTGCTAAGGCAGCAGTGGTTACTGGAGGTAAAGGGGTGATGAGCACCCTGGGTTCGGCTTTAGGCATTGGTGGTGGTCCGCCAGGATGGTTGGTGACAGCTACGGTTTGGACTACTAGTTTGATTAAAAAAGGGACCAGCAGAATCTTTTCTGGTTTGACTACTTTTTTTAACAACCTTATTTTTGCTCAAGCTCAAGCAGAGGAGAAATCAGATAAAAGTCTTTGGTTGATTTTAGTGGCAGTTTTTGTTGGTTTGCCGATTTTGTTGGCAGTTTTGATTATTTTTGGAGCAGGAATTCTTGGCAGCAGTCTTTGGGTTTCTCAAAGTGAGAGTTTGGCTTTAGAGCAGTTTTTAACTGATTTGGAAAAGGTGAGGGTGGATCTCGATCCCGCTGGCTTGACTCGGGGGTCAGCTGCTTGGCGGGCAGCAATGACCGAGCAGATTATTAGGGAGTGCATAAAAAACGGCGTGGTCAATTCTCGGACTCTTCAAGAACAAGAAAATTGTTTGAAAGAAAAATTAGAAGTATCGGTGCCAGGTGCCTGGGAAGAAATTAAGCGCTCGGTTGCCAGTTACGGTAAACTGCAGTGTGTTGGATTTAAAAGAGTGGCGGAACCAAACTTGCCGTCAGTGGCTAGAGCAGCTGAATATGTTAGTCTTCTTCCTCACCACACCAATTTTAAAGAAATAAAAGTGGGTGATAATGTGGTTCATAACACTAAAGATGGTCATATTGCCGTGGTGACGAGGGTAGAATGGGGAACGGTCAGGGGCGAGATTCCCAATATCTGGATTACTGCCGCTGATGGTTATACCGGGGTTGTTGCCACCGTTCCTTTAACTGCGCAGGAGATAGAACTTAAAGGTTATGTTATTCTTAAATAATGAAACAATTTGTTAAAAAATATTGGCTGGTGATCTTTTTGGCTTTTTTAGCCAGTTTATTGGCAATTATCAAATGGACCAGCCAAGCACCGGCAATTTTCCCAAAAGTAATCAGCCTTGAGCCTTTACCAGGAGCAATTTCTTCACCAGTCTCTCAAGTGAAAATAGTTTTTAGCCAATCAACTGCGGATCAACTAGCCAGAATTCAGGTCAAAATTACCCCCAGTGTTAATTTTGAAAAAATTGTTGCTGATGATCAATTAAAAATAAATTTCTTGCCGCCTCTTGAGCAGGGAAGTTATTTTTTTGAAATTTGGTATCAAGAAAAACAGCTTTATTCCTGGTCTTATAAATTGCCAGAAGAAGAAGAAGAAATAATTTCACCTCAACCAACAGCCAAAATTTCTCCTTTTCAAGAAATTTCACCCACGCCATTAAGCGGTGCTGGTAATCCAAGAGAAGTGGAAGAAATAGTTAACCGGTTAATCAGATATTATCCTTTGATCAAATATTTGCCTTTTGAAAACAATGATTTTGCTGCCAATTATTTAGGGCCGTTGAAGTTGGGAGTGAAGATTAAAGGTCAAGACAAAACCAGGATTAAGCAGGAGGTTTTGGACTGGATACAAGACAAAGGAGTTGACCCAGGAATTCATGAGATTGTTTGGCAGTAAGATTTGGCCATTTTTTAGCTTAATTAGAAATTAGTCAATAAGCAGACGATTTTGGATTTCAAGATAGAACTGCTTTTAAGGCATCGAACTGTCATTGACAAAACAAAGAAGATGTGTTTCAATAAAGCAATAGGAATTAAGTTGTGCTTCATTATTATTTAACAAAACAAAAAGTCTTTTCCCAGAGTTTTTAGTTAGAGGACTTCAAGAATATTTATTTAATTTTTAAAGGAGGCGATGATGGCAAAAAAAGACGAATTGATCACTGCTGATGATTTGAAAAAAGAGAATTTGTCAGGGGAGAACAATTTAGGAGAAGGGAAACCATTTGAAGTTGATGGGCGGGTGATTCCTGATGCTCACTTGCCAACGGAATACGTTGAGGGAGTTTTGGATTTAGCCCCGGAAGGCCATGGTTTTTTGCGGCCAAAATTTACTCCTTCAAACAAAGACATTTATATTTCTGCTTCCCAAATAAGAAGATTTAAAATCCGAGAAGGAGATATGGTTGGTGGTCAGGTGAGAGCACCAAAGGAAAATGAGCGTTATTATGGAATTTTAAGAATAGAAAAGATTAATGGGGTGGCGGTAGAAAAACTAAGTCAGAGGCCTTGGTTTCAAGAACTAACCCCAATTTTTCCTCAGCCTCAAATCAAGCTTGAAACTGGATCAGAAGCAATTTCTGCCAGGGTGATTGATTTGGTGGCGCCGATTGGCTTTGGCCAAAGAGGACTAGTTGTTTCTCCTCCTAAGGCAGGCAAAACCTGGTTATTAAAAGACATTGCCCACGGAGTGGCCAAAAATTATCCTAAGATTCACTTGATGGCGGTTCTAATCGGCGAAAGACCAGAAGAAGTAACTGATATCATCAGAAGCGTGAAAGGAGAAGTGGTGGCCTCAAATTTTGATGAGCCACCAGAATATCAAACCCGAGCAGCAGAGATTGCGATTGAAAGAGCGAAAAGATTGGTAGAAATGGGCAAAGACGTCTTTATTATTTTGGATTCTATTACTAGATTAGCCCGGGCTTATAATCTTTCAATGCCTTCTTCAGGAAGAACCTTAAGTGGTGGGTTTGACCCAGCCGCTTTGTATCCGGCCAAAAGATTTTTTGGAGCAGCTCGCAATATTGAAGATGGAGGCTCGTTAACGATTGTTGGTACTGCTTTAATTGACACGGGGAGCAAAATGGATGATTTGATTTATGAGGAATTTAAAGGCACCGGCAATATGGAACTTCATTTGGATCGGAGTTTGGCGGAAAGAAGAATTTTTCCGGCAATTGATATTCAAAGATCAGGAACAAGAAAAGAAGAACTTTTGTTTGAGCCAAAAATTTATGAGAAAATTGTGAGAATGAGAAGAATGATTGACCTTTTAGACAAAGAGGAAAGGACCGATGCTTTTTTAGAAAGATTAAGAAAAACAAAAGATAATAAGGAGTTTTTAGAGACTCTTAATGGATAAAAGGGAAAGTTAGTTGGCTTAAAAAGAATTTTTGATCAAATGGTTTATAAATTAATTATTCTTGGTAGTGGTCCGGCAGGATTAACAGCGGCAATTTATGCCGGGAGAGCAGGCTTTGCTCCTTTAGTGGTAGAAGGCAGATTGCCTGGTGGCCAGCCAATGTTAACCACCAAGGTAGAAAATTATCCTGGTTTTCCTGAGGGGATTGATGGTCCCCAACTGGTGGCCAAGATTAAAGAACAAGCAAAAAAATTTAGAGCAAGGTTTTTAACTGGCGAAGCAGTAAGAGTTGATTTTAAAGCAAAACCAAAAAAAATCTTTTTGGATAATAATCAACTGCTTGAGGCTTTGTCCGTCATTATCGCCACCGGGACAATGCCTAGGCCTTTGGGCTTACCTGAGGAAAAAAAATTAATTGGGAAAGGGATTTCTACCTGTGCCATTTGCGATGCGCCTTTTTACCGGGGAAAAACCGTCGCTGTGGTCGGCGGCGGTGATACTGCTTTGACTGATGCCTTAGCTCTAGCTCAAGTGGCGAAAAAAGTTTATCTTATTCATCGCCGCAATGAATTTAGAGCCAGTCAGGCAATCCAAAAAAAGATTTTTTCTCAACCTAAAATTCAGGTTCTATACAACAAGGTGGTGGTCAAAATTGTTGGCCAGGAAAGATTAGAAAAGATTGTTTTGACTGATGTTTTAGAAAGAACCAGAAAAGAATTAGTTATTGATGGTCTGTTTTTGGCGATTGGCAGTTTTCCTAATACAGAATTTTTAGCCAATCAGGTTCAACTTGACCAAGAGGGATTCATCAAAGTCAAAAATAATGTTTTTACCTCGGTTGAGGGTGTTTTTGCTGCTGGCGATGTGGTCGATCCTTTTTACAAACAGCTTTCCGTGGCTACTGGTTTGGGCTGTATGGCCGGAGTCAGAGCAGTAGAATATTTAAGAAATCAAGATGCAAAAATCAAATATCAAAAAGTCAAAATGAGAGGGAAAAAGAAGAAAAAAGAATAAAAGAAAAATTTTTCATTTTACATTTTGAATTTATAGTATAATGTTTTAATGGAAAAATTTAAGTTTTTTAAAGAAGTTTTTGCCAGTAACGACGGTATTTCTCTGGAACAATATTTTAATCCTCCTTTTAAAACCCTGGGTGAGTTTGTAACCGTAGTTTTGAACAACGCCTTTTACTTGGCTGGATTTTTGTTTTTGATCCTCTTGATTGCCGGTGCGTTAAGTTTTATTATTGGAGCAGGCAATCAAAATCCAGAAAAATTAGAAAAAAGCAAAAAAACAATTACTTGGGCGCTGATTGGTTTTTTGATTGTGATCAGCGCTTATTTTATAATGCAAATAATTCAGGTAATCACTAAGGTTAATATTTTAGGACCACCAGCATGAGATCCTGGTTTAATATTACCGCTTGGGCACAAACACCATTTTATGGCGAAATTACTCCTCCTCCTGAGTTACGATCGCTTATTGTTAAAGGCGGCGGAGCGGGAGGAGGATTAGTAGTTTTGATTAACAATTTAATAAAAATTTTAATTGTTGCTGCTGGCTTGTTTGCTGTTTTCAATTTTATTACCGCTGGTTATCAACTGCTGGCTTCGGGAGGAGATCCAAAAAAAGTCGAAGAAGCGTGGACAAAAATTTGGCATAGTTTGCTAGGGGTGGTGATTATTGCGGCGGCATTTTTGTTAGCTGCCCTTGCTGGCCAGTTAGTTTTTGGTGATCCAATGATATTTTTGCAATTAAAAATTTATACACCGTGATATTATTAATTAGTTTAGCCTAGAGGATGATTTAAAAATGATTAAAGAAGCTTATGCAGCAGCAATTAATTTGGGGCCACAGCTTGAAGGGTTAGGCAAATTAGGCGAGGGATCGACTTTAGCCAAACCAATTGATTGGGTGGCAAAAGTCATCTCTTTAATAATTGGCTTTTTGGCAATTATCGCCATAATTCGGGTTATTTTTTCAATTATTGTTGCTGGTTATCAACTGATGAGCGCCGGTGGAGAGGCCCAAAAAATCCAAGTGGCTAAACAAAAATTAACAATGAGTTTTGTTGGCTTGCTAATTGTTTTAGGAGCGGTTTTTGTTGTTTCTTTAATCGGGAATATTTTGTTTGGAATTGATATTTTAAATTTAAATACTTTGGTTTCTAAATTAAATCTTTAAAAATGAAAAAGATTTTGTTTTTCTCGGTTAAGGCACAGGAGATTGAAAATCCGATTTTGCCTGAGGAGTGGAGCAAAGGAGAAGTTGGTTTTGTCAATAAATTAATTCAATTCGCCTTAAGTTGGGCATTTTTAATAGCAATTCTTTTTTTCTTTTTTGTTTTTATTCTTGGCGGGATTAAATGGATTACTGCTGGTGGCGATGAAAACAAGGTTAAGGCAGCCAAAGCTCAAATAACCAATGCTTTGATTGGCTTGTTAGTTGTTTTTTGTCTCTTTGCTATTTTAAAATTAATTGGCCTGTTTTTTGGCCTTGAATCTTTGCAAGAACTTTTGATTAAAGTGCCAACTTTATAAATTTGATAAGATTAATCAAGAAAGGGGGTGAAAATAATGAATTTGCCATTAATAAAATCTTTTTTTGTTGAGGCGGCGCAAACTCCAGGGTCAGAAATAGAGCTTGGAGCGCCAGCAGCTTTTGCGTCATTAGGCAAGATAAATGTTTCGAATCTGGTTAGCTTTTTAGTGACAGCAGTTTTGATTGTTGCCTCTTTAGTATTCTTTTTTATTTTGGTAATCAGCGGGATTAAATGGATTACTGCTGGTGGCGATGAAAACAAGGTTAAGGCAGCCAAAGCTCAAATAACCAATGCTTTGATTGGGTTAGTTATTGTTTTTGCTGCTTGGGCAGTGATTAACTTGCTGGGAACAATATTTGGTATTGATTTATTAAAGTTTACTGTCCCTTCGATTGTTCAGCAGTCATCATCATAAATAATAAGATATGTTTTGGCAATTGTTGGTTTTTGCCGGTGGGCCTCAACCATGGTCAGAAGGACCAAATCAGTGTGTTGAGCAAGGAGTGGCAACGCTAAAAGGTTTTGAGTGTTTGTTACAAAATGTCCTTTTGGTGGCCTTGCCACTTTTGGGTTTAGCCGTAGGGGCGATGGTTGTGGTTGCTGGTTTTCAGCTGATTACTGCCGGCGGAGAGCGGGAACAAATTAAAAAAGCAAAAAATACCGCTACTTATGCGGTTGTTGGTTTGGTTTTAGCTAGCCTTTCTTGGCTGATCTTAAGATTTATAGAATACCTGACAGGATTTAAACTAACTGAATTTAAGATTGGCCCATAAGCTTGGAAGAGAAATTCAATGACAAAATTGGATTTTAAAAAAGATGAAATGTTTTTGGTTTTTAAAAAATAGTGTTTGTTTAGCCAGGGTGAGCTTTTTTTTGCTCCTTTTCTTGTTTTTTCCTCAAAAAGCAGTTTTTGCCCAAGAACCAAAAAATTTTGCCGGTGTTTCCGTTGATCCAACTAACCCCAATGCTCGGCCTGAACCAAGACAATTAAGCGAAATGGGCATTGGGATGGTCAGGGTTGTCTATCGGGACGATGAAAATACCAAAAATTATATTGCTAATCTGATTACTGCCGGAATAACGCCAGTTTTGGTTTTAAATTGGGAGGCCAATGATCAAGCTTGGTATGACAGCAGGGAAGACATCGCTAATTATTCAGAAAGATTCAAAAACAACGTCGTTTTACCGGCAGTCCAAGAATACAAAAATCAGGCAATTTATCAGATCTGGAATGAGCCGGATGGTCAAACAGGGACAATTCCTTTAACTGCCAGCCAATATTACACAATTTTGGCCAGTGCCTACGAGGCAATCAAAGGCACCACTAATGCCGAAGTCATCACTGCTGGTTTGGTTTCGGGAGATTTAAATTATATTGCCCAACTTACGGCCTTAAGCAGGAACAATTTGTTGCCTGCTGATGGGATTAGTTATCACCCTTATCTTGATGACATCAATGGGGTGAGAAATGGCATTTTAACTTTGGCTAATACCACTGGTTTGCCTGTTTGGATTACAGAATTTGGTTTAGGGACACCAGATCAGCAAAAACAAGCTGATTGGATAAAAGCGGTTTTCAATTTGGCCCAAGACCCTAACCTTAAACAGAAATTACAATCAATTATGTGGTATGCTTGGTCCGATGCGATGAAAAACAATTTTGGTTTGGTAGATGCCTCCGGCAGACCAAAAAAAGAATTGATCGCTTTTTTAGAAGCAATCTTTGGCGGAAAATTGCCTGAAGGGTTTTTAGATAGATTTGATTTCACCCCAATTACTCCCACCCCACCTCCAGATCAAGAGCAAGGAATTGATTGGGGTTGGACTAGGGGTGAGCCTTTTGTTGTTATCGGAAAAGAAGATGAAGCAGGGGTATTAAGAGAAGCAAAGGAAAAAATAAGAAGAATAATTTTAACCTATTTCGAGACGGCAAAAATAAATTTTCTTGCTTCAACCGTAGATTTTGCTTTTGAGAAAATTAATTTGCCCCAAAATCCCAATTTGACGAGCAAAAATCGCTCAAAAGGTTATGTTGATTTTTATTATTGTCAACGAGGGCTGGCCGAATGGCCAAGGTTTGGGGGCACGATAGAGTTTGATGCCCCTAGTTATTACAAACAAGCAGCAACAGCCACTTATCAGTATGGAGATATGATGACTGTTAGTCAAACAAGAGCTGCCCGCTCTCCTTTGGCTAATTTGCCCCAGCCAACTGGGTTTTTGGCCGAGGAAAGAAAAGACCAAGGAGTGATTATTACCGAAGGGAGTGTTTTGGCCGAAAGCGAGCAAGGATTTAAATTCATTTTAAGCCCTTCTTCTTGTACGGCGAGTGGTGGCAATGTCAATTGTGAAATTAATATTAAAGGCAGTGAGCGCTATGGCCATATGTGGGTTTGGGTCAATGACCAATTCGTGGGGATCAATGCTGTTCCTGGGCTAGAGGAGGCACCAAATACTTATCATTTTTCTTTTTCCTGTCCTGCTGGGAATTGCCTGGTTACCGTAAGAGCTTTAAACCTTGATATTCAAGATCATCCGACAATTGTTAGTTCTTGCGATTTGGTTGTTGGCTCAAAAGGGAGTGGTAGTTGCAGCTTTGAGGGAGCGGTGCCGATTACCCCCCCTCCTCCGCCTCTTTGTGAGATTGGTGCCTATGATCGTGGCAAGGGCGAGATCGCCAAAGAACCAGTTCCCACCAGAGGAATAGCCAATGTCACTGGTGTTTTGAGTATTTTGATTAAGCAAATATGGCGAGAGCTTAAAGATGAGTTGGGAAAAATAATAGACAAATGGGAAGAGAGAGAATATGACTTGAAAGAATATGTTGTCTTTCCTTATATTTCTCATCCCTATACCAAAGCTTCGGAGATCAAATTCCGCCAGGAGGTTTCTTTGCCTTTTACCTTGCCGGGAGAGGGCCATAATTTAGAACATGCCCAGACAAGGGTTGAATACGAGGTTGGTAATAAGAATCCGCCAGGATCAAAAATAGGGACAATTTATGGTTCTTATGGTTGGAATGAAGCTTATGAATATGATGTGAAGATGGTCAGCCCACCGTAAAAAACTAAAATCTCAAAACAAAAATGTCAAATTGGCAATTTAATCTTAAGTTTGACTTTTAAAATATTTTGGGTTTTAATAAAAATAATGAAAAAGTTGTTTTTTATCATTTTTTTCACTCTTTCTTTTCTTTTTCTTTCCCATCTGCGCCTGGCTTTGGCAGTCGAATCCTATCCTTATTCTCAGCAGGGAGAGGTTTTGGGGATAAAAGAGGCATGGAGAGACATTAAAAATTTTCTTAAGGATCCAGGAGGCAATCTTTTTAAATGGGTGATAGGAGGAACTATAGGGCCAGAAGGCGCAGAGGTTTTAGATGAGCATGGTTTCTTAGGAGCAATTTGTTATGGGATTTTAACCCAATTAATTGGCATTCCCGGAGAGATACCGGATTTACCAAAGTCTGAAGAAGCTGGCGGAGGCGGTGGAGGAAGTGAGGTGCAGGGAGTTAAGACTATTAATATGGTTCCTTCTGGAGCGATTATTATGCCTCCAGGCGATTGGTATTTTTCCGGCGGAGCGCTAGGGATTACAAGCAACGTCGTTGCTTCTTTAATTTCTAATCCGCCCGCTTCAGGAGTATATTACGCCCAAAACTTAATGAGGGATAGTCTTGGTATAAAGACGGCTTATGCTCAAGGTGGTCAAGGAACTTTTTTCACCACAAGATTTGAGGGGATTCTAAAAATTTGGAAGGCGTTTAGAGATTTAGTTTTAACTATTTTTTCTTTGTTATTTGTGATACTAGGCTTGTTTATAATGTTTAGGGTTAAAATTGCTCCTCAAACTACAGCAACAGTAACAGCAATTTTGCCAAAAGTTATAGGCGGATTAATCTTAGTGGTTTTTTCTTACGCGATTGCTGGTTTTATGTTTGATCTTATGTATGTAATATTAGGGGTAATAGTAAAACTGTTGCAAGCTCAGGGAATAGGTGGTGGTTACCTACCTCCTGATAAATCAGTTGGAGAAATGACAAGATGGGGCTTGCCCTCTGAATTAGGTATGGTTTTTAAACAGGGGGTTCTGGGGACAATCAAAGATGCTACTTTTTATGGAGTTGGCGGCGGCGCTATAATTGCTATTATTTCGGGGATAATTTCATCGACACTACTTGCTTTACTTGCGTGGGTCCCAGTGCTTCTTTTATTGATTTTTGTAATTTGCTTTTTAATTTTATGGTGGAGAGCTTTTTGGGCATTGCTCAAGACTTATTTACAAGTTGTTTTATTGATAATTTTTTCTCCTTTTTATATTGCTGCAGGAATTTTACCCAATACCCAACTTGGGTTTAGCTCTTGGCTACGTTCTTTATTCGCCAACTTAATGGTTTTTCCAGCGGTGACTTTATTTCTGGCCCTAGCGGCTGAATTTGCCAAGCTTGGTCCCCAACTAGATGCTTTAGCTTTTCCTCATATTGGTACAGGAGGAGGGATTGTTGGGCTTTTGCTAGCAGTTGGTATTGTTTGGTTTTTGCCCACAATTCCTGATACAATCAGATCAGCAATGGGAGTTAAAAGAGCAGCTGATCTCGGTGAAATTAAAAATATAATCGCGCCAATAATTATTGGTGGCCGCATGGCCGGTGGTTATATCGGAGTTGAAATAGAAAAGAGGTATCGAGGAGGTGTTCCAGGGGCGACTAGAGCGATGGGGATAGTTAATGCTCTAAGGAGTGTAGGAATCATCAAATAAAAATTATGATCCGAAAAAGACGGCCGATACTCTTCTGCGAGGGAGGAGGTCATTTTTTTCTTATTAACTTAGCCAGTCTTCTCGCCGCTAACATCCTTTCTTGCTTTCTTTGGTGCATTATCCCAGGTAACACAGAGTAAAAAACATCTATTGCCTTGCTAAAATCTTGAGCCATAAAATAACGCAAAATCCTTTTCCGAGCCTCAGGCTTTAAACCAGCATAAAACCGATCGTTTTTTAAAATATGCCAAAGTATCGAGTCATAAGAGTCTTCTGGTATATTAAGGATTTTCTCATCGGTTCCAGGAGTCAAACCAAATGATCCGGCGATACAAGCCTCAATTAATTCTTCAGTATTATAGATGGGTGCTAGTCCCGAATTTCTCATTTTTGAGAAGGCATTGCTTACTATTTGTGACCAGACATCTGGTTTTTCTGGAGAAATTTTTCCGGACAATGCATCATAAATTTTTTTCGCCGAGTCCCAAGTATCAGCATATCCGCCCCAAAGTTCGCTATGTTTTAGTTGGGAGAAGTCAACCATATTTTTATCTGGAACACATAAATATACGACTTCTGACTTTTTTTCTATTTTTCCTTCTTTTTTAGATTCTTCTTCCTCTTGGGATCTTTTGATGTGTTTTTCCACAATTTCGCTTTGCCAGGCGGCAGTCATTATCTTTTTGGCGATTGATGTTTTTATTGTGGTTATATTTCCTTCTTCATCTTTTTCTTCTTCTTCAAATTGGATTAAGTCAAAAAATGAAGCAAATAATCTTTCTGGAACTAAAACCTCCGATTTTTCTTCTAAATTTCTTCCTGCTTTACCGTTATGTCTAGCTCTTTCTGCTATGTATTCTCCGAGGGATCCGAGCCAAGCTTCATCAGTCCCAATCTTTTCTGGTTCTCTCCTAATAAATTTCCCTCTCGCTTTCATTCCTGGAAGGAAACTGGCTCTTATTTGTTCAGCATAGATAATAGGATTTGTTAGTTCTCTTTCATATTTCTCTTTTTTTTCTTCCTCTGGAGAAGTTCTTTTGCTTTTTATTTTTCCAAAATCTGCCGATTCAATTGCGTTGCCAACATAAATAAGATTCCAGGCGGCGGAAAAGGCTGCCTCGGCAGCAATTTTCGGATCTTTGGTTAGAGGATTTTTTTCCAAGAGGTCTTTGCCCTCATTTCGGAGATAATCTGCGAGGGCGATTATCATTTTTTGTTTATAGTTGGCGAAATTTTGTAAATTTTCTACCCCCTCTGGGGTAATTTTAAGAAGTAAAATTTTATTTTCGTTTTTTCTTTCAACAAACGGTGGGATATACCTTCTAAGTTCAAAAAAATCATTAAACATTGTTGTTAAAGCTACTCTAAACCCCGGCATTTCTTTCCACATATTATCTAGAGCATCCCTTTCGATTCTTATCTGTTGATTGCCAGCAACTGGATCAAGTTCCAAATGGCCAACTTTTCGCTTGACATAACAGCCTAAAAGGATATAAAGTCTATTTCTAATTACATCTTTCCACTCTGGATTCAAACGTCTATACCAGACTGGTGGTTGAGTATCAAAAAGCTCGGTATTGAGGCCAGCTTGGGCGGATTCGGCACTTACTAGGGCATCGTAACCTCCTCTTAAAGCCTCTAATTGTTCAGCACTCACTGTTGCCATTTGCTCGATCCCAGTCCTAATTCTCACTAGTTCCTCAATTTCTGGCTCTAGTTTGGCTTTTTCTGGAGCTGATTGTTTTCTTTTTCTCCCTTTAGTTTGCAGCTCCTCATGCTTTTTCGCCAAAGCTGACATAATTAAAGTTGCTTCGTTTTCATCGATTTTGCCTTTAAATATTTTGTTATGTAATTTCAAGTAATGTTCTCTAATTACTCCTCCTCTGCCAAGCATTTCCTCTGGTAATCCGGCAAAAAAACTAATGGTTTCTCTCAATTCTGGATTAGTAATCTTATCCACCTCTTCTTGGTTTTGAAAGCCAAGCCAGTCAGGAACTTTTATTTTCTTGCCTTCCTTAGTTTCGATAGAGATTGCTGGTGTTTGACTGATTGGTTCTTGTTCGTGCATTTCTTCTCCCATTTGGCCACATTTTATCAAAGAAATACCGCGAAAGCAAAATTATTGTTAGTTTTTGTTAAAACTTGTTTGAATTTGGTATAATCACTAACTTGACAAAAAGGTTAAATATTTATTTAAATTAAGACATATGAGAAAAACAGGATTTTTAATTTTGTTTTTGTTTTTGTTAGCGAAAACAAGTTTTGCCATTAATCCTAAAATCTCTCCTGGATTTGGGGAACAGATCTCGACCGAATCAGCCCAGGCCACCGAAGGGGCAAAGCTGCTGAGTGAGCCAAGAGAGACGATTGCCGAGCCGCAAAGCCCGAGGGTAAAAGGCAAACTGGAGGCAGCGTTGAAGAGTCAAAAAATAGGCAATCTTTCGCCAATGAATTTTTTAAAATATCTTGTCCGACTAGCAGTTGATCGAGGTGTTTCTCCTAATACTATTGTTTTGGTTTTTCTTTTACCCTTGATTGGTGTTTTGGTGGGAGTTTTGCAATACTTTGTTGGTCTTTCTGGCTTTGGAATGTTTATTCCGGCGATGTTAGCCGTCGCCTTTTTAGCTACCGGGATTACCGGTGGCTTGTTGCTTTTTGGCATTATTGTTTTGATTGGAGTGATCACGAGAGAGGTTTTAAGACCAATTAGATTGCACTACTGGCCGAAAAGGGCAATTGTTTTGGCAATAACTGCCTTAGCCACTTTTGGGGTTTTGCTGACTAGTCCTTTTTTAGGGATTTATGATCTTAATCAGGTTTCAATTTTTCCTATTTTGTTTTTTATCCTTTTATCCGAAGAATTTAGCCGGGCCCAGGCAGGTAAAAATTTTAGAACTGCTGTCAGTTTAACCCTGGCGACTCTTATTCTGGCTATTTTAGGAGCAATTTTAATGAGCTGGGAATCTTTACAGAAACTGGTTTTGCTCAACCCAGAACTTTCATTTTTGTTTGTGCTCGTTTTCAATGGGATTGTTGGTCGCTATTCTGGCTTCAGATTGCTGGAGTATAAAAGATTTTATTCTTTACTAAAAAGATATTAAAATGTTCTTTACCAGTCAAGCTATCCTCACCAAAAACACTCGTAATTGGTATTATTTAAGACAAAATTCTTCTTTGGCGAAAAAAATTGCTGATTCAAAAATTAGGACAAAAAAAATCCTGACTAAAGCAGAAGTACCAGTGCCAAAACTTTTAGGCGTCATAAAAAATGAAAAAGAGGTTTTAGAATTTCCTTGGGAAGAAATTGAGGAAGGTTTTGTCGTCAAGCCAGGAAGTGGCTTTGGCGGTGAAGGAGTTTTGCTTATCAGAAGAAGGGCTAAGTGGGCGGGAGAATGGTTTTTAATGGATGGAACAAAAATTAACATTTCTGGTTTAAGATATCATTGTTTTGATATCCTTCAGGGAAAATTTAGTCTCCATAATCTGCCTGACTATGTTTTAGTTGAAGAGCGGGTAAAAATTTTTGGCCAATTCTTAAGATTTACCAAAATTGGCGCTCCTGATATCAGGATAATTATTTTTAATCAAGTGCCGGTAATGGCTATGTTAAGAATTCCTACTGAAGAATCTAAAGGGAAAGCTAATCTTCATCAAGGAGCAATTGGTTTGGGTCTGGATATGGCAACAGGAATTACCACCTACGGAGTTTATCGCGACCAGCTGCTAGAGAAAATTTATGATCTTAAAAGAAAAAAAATGGTTAAAGTCAATGGTATTAGGATTCCTTTGTGGGAGCAGGTTTTAAGAACAGCAATTGCTGCCCAAAAAGCAGTTTCTGGTTTGAATTTTGTTGGGGTGGATATTGTTTTAGACAAAGAAAAAGGACCTTTGATTTTAGAATTAAATGCGCGGCCAGGACTAGCAATTCAAATTTGCAATCAAACAGGCTTGCAGGAAAGATTGAAAAGAATCGAAGGAATCCAGGTAAGAAATGAGGATCATGCGATCAATATTAGTCGTTTTTTATTTGGGGGTAGTTTTGTTGATAAGGTTGATTTTAAAACCAAAGTAAAAGCCCTTTCTGTTTTTGAGGTAATCAAGATTAAGACCGAGAGCAATAAAAAAATTAATATTATTGCTAAAATAGATACCGGTGCTCACCGAACCTCAATTGATAAACAAACAGCAAAAGATTTAGGTTTATTAAAACAAGATAATATCTTGTATTATAGACATTATAAGTCTTCTTTGGGGAAAAGACATCGCCGGCCAGTAATTGGGATTGTTTTTTGGCTCAGAGGTCGAAAAATTATTACCTCAGCCAACGTTACCAACAGGTCTCATCTTCGAACCAAGGTTTTGATTGGTAAAAGGGATTTGCAAGGATTTACAATCGAAATTAGGGAAAGCTAAAATTGTTTTAATTAACTAGTTAGCGATCATAAATTTGGTGGAGATGCCCCGTGGTGAACGGGGGTCCAGAAAACAACTTTGCCAGACTACTACAAGCTTAGACAACTTTAATAATCACAAAAAGGTAAAAGTTGTCCAAAATCCTTTTTGGATTTGATTATGAATTTGTTCCTGTTGATGCCATAATCAAACATCAACTGGAGTCTGGTATGGTTGACACCAGCAAAGACCTTACCAGACAAAAGTCTTTGCCGATGCTTACACCTTAAGCATAAGCCAAGGCGTAAGAGCCAGAAGAATTCTCTTTGGCATTATTTTTTGGCCTTGTTTCAGTCCGATGAGCCAACGGACGCTTGCCATCCAGCAAAATATGTTTCCTGTCGAGCCAGCCTCATCCCCATCTGTTTTCCTCTTCTTTTAATTTTCTTTTCAAAGTGCGTTCAATAATCGCCTGTTTTTTTTCAAACTTCTTTTTTCTTCTGCCAACACCAACAAGAATTTTAATCCAACCATTTTTATTATAGCAGGAAAGAGGAACAATTGCCAGTTTTTTTTGTTTGGCAGCAATTAAGGTTTTGATCTGATTTTTTTTTAAAAGCAGTTTTCTTTTGGCTCTTGGATCATACGGTCTATCAGTAGCAAATTTATAAGCTGGAATAAAGGCATTAACAAGATAAAGCTCGTTGTCTTTTAGTTGGATTAAGGCCTGATCTAGATTAATTCCTTGGGTTTTGATTGCCTTGACTTCGCTCCCAGTTAAGACCACCCCTGCCTCTATTTTTTTAACAATGAAGTAATCTCGTTTCGCTCTTCGATTGGAATAATGGATTTTTTTGTTCACGGCGAGAAATTCAATTCCAAATTATAAATTTTATCACCAGTCAAGATGAAGATTTTTTTGCCATCATCGATTAAAGCAAGACCATTGATAGCTTCAAGCCCAAGGGGAATTTTCGCCACAATTTGACCATTTTTCTTCAGAACCAAAACAGTTTTTTCTTTTGTGTCCCAAAAGGCTAAAAAAGGAGCTTTTTGAGCGACAGTTAAAAATTCGGCTTCAGCTTTAAAATCAGGGGTTTTAATATCTTCCTGACTACCAGCAGTAAATTTCAAGACCCGGCCTTCTTGGTTTAAAAGCCATAAAGAGCCATCGATAGCCAGATCAACAATCTTTTCCCATTCAATTGGGGGAGCTGTTGTTAGCCAAGAAATTGGTTTGGCAAAACCAGGTTCTTGGGGAACATATTTGAAGATTTTTTTCCCTTGGCGATCTACTAGATAAAGATTTTCTCCCCAAGAGGAAAAAGCAATTGGTTTTAGCCATTCATTTTTAATCACAAGCTCAAGTTGGTTTTCTTTTTTTAATTTTTTGATCCCTTCTTCAGAAAAAAAATAAACATTTTTGTCAGTAATAATAATCTTTTTTTGGTTTTTTAGAGCTTCTCCACCAGCGACGATCGCGGTTTTTTTATTATCAATTCCCAGTTTAATTAATCTTTGGCCTTGGGGATCCAAGATCCAAAGATTGTCTTGCTTAAGCCTAAGACAAGAGCCAGAAACATTATCGGCAATTATTTTAAGATCAAAAAACAATGTTGGAGAAATTCTTTCTCCGCCGCCACTCAAATCAATTAGATGATTGGCCTGGTTTAATAATTGCTTTAAAGTTGGCTGATTGGGATTTACTTTTAGTCCTTCTTGGATATTTTGTTGCGCCTGTTTTGCTAAAGTAAGGCTTTTGTCTAAATCAAGTTCTCTGATTGCCCAGGCGTTTTTGAGTGTTTCTTGGGATTGGTGAATTTTTTCTTGAACAAATTTTTGCCTATCCTGATTCTTCTTTTTTTGCCAACTGAGGAGAATGCTTAAACAAAGTAGGGTTAAGAAAGCAAGGCCGGCAAAAGTTAAGCTTCGATTTTGACCAAGACTTGTTTGTGGAGTAAGAGTAGTTGACGATAAAAATTGAGGTCTGATTCTAATTTGCCGAGGAAAAGAGAAAAACCGTTTTAAGATTTTTTGAGAAAAAGCAATTAAGCTTAAAAACCAATTTTTAATTTTTGTTTTAAAAAAAACTGATTGATAAAAAGCTTTCAAGTTTTTGCCAGCTGACGTTGGTGATTTTTCTCCTCTTAAGGTTGTTGGCTGAACGGTTGCTTGGTCTATCTTGAGTTTTGAAGCAATAATTGCTACGGCCAGCCGACCTTGTTTTGGTTGGCTATAAACCAAGGGAGAAATGATTTCTTTTATCTGGTCAAAATTAGCAGTTTTCAGGCAGCCAGCAATTGTCAATTGAGGGATAGTTTTGAAAAATTCTTGACTGCCAATGACCAGAAGGTCTTTTGGTTGGATTATTCCAGAGGCGACTTTAACTAGGTTTTCAGCCCCTTTGATAATTGGTAAAAGTTGGCCGTTTCTAAAAAGCAAAATTTCTCCTTTGCCTAAAGTGGCCAACCAAACAAATTGTTGATAAAAAATTCCTACGACAATATCTAGTTTGGGATTTTGATTCTCAAGATAGACAAGTTTTTCTTGACTGATTTTTATTAAAATGTCTTTTAATCTTTTAAGTTTTGATTGAGGTTGGGAGGAATAATATTCTTCATAAAATCTCAAAATGATTTCTCGGCCGAGATTAAGACCATCTTCATCAGTCAAAGGTGTGGAGATCAGGATAATTGCCTCTCCCCAACAAAGATTTTTCCTGCTAGGAACAAGATGATGAATTTGACTCCAGCCTTTTTGATCAGAATTACCAACAATTTGGCAGGTAACCAGTTGGTTCATATTGGTTTTAAAAGATTTGCCAGATGATGATTAAGATGATTATTGAACAGACAAGGTAGAGAAAAGCAAATAATTTTAAAAACGGATTAAAAGAGCTGGAAATTGTCCGAGTCATAACTGATATC
>CAZIOQ010000005.1:0-8526 GCA_964540975.1 uncultured Gammaproteobacteria bacterium | reverse complement strand
GCGGAATAACGCTTATTTTTCTTTTATGTTTAATTTTGTTTTTTTTCAAATTTAAATTTATTGAGAAACAAAAGATTTTAGAGAGGTTTTTTCAGTTTGATTGGCAGGAAAAAATTATTATCATTTTCTTAATTCTTTTTGCTTTTTTAAATTTTTTCAATTGTTTTACTCCTGAAACAGGCTTTGATGCTTTATGGTATCATCTTACTTTGCCAAAGATTTATCTTGAGAATCAAAAAATAATCCATTTTAAAAATAACCCGGTTTTTAGTTATTCTACTTTTCCTAGGTTAACAGAGATGCTTTATACCACTGCTTTGGTCTTTTGAGATGAAAGATTAGCTAAACTTGTTCATTTTGCTTTTGGTATTTTGTCTTTGTTAATAGTTGATAAACTTTTTAGAAGAAAATTTTCGCCAAAATTATCACTTTTAGGGAGTTTAATTTTTTATCCGCAGCTAGTAATTTCTTGGTTATCAGCGAGTGCCTACATTGATTTAGCAAGAACTTTTTTTTGAAGTTTTGGCGCTTTATTGGTTTTTGGAATGGGTTGAGGAAAGCAAACAATCAGCTTTAGTCAAATCTGCTTTGGGGGTTGGTGTGGCAATAAGCACAAAGTTGTTAAGTTTAAGCTCATTTTTTGTTTTTTTACTTTTAATTATTTTTTTTACCAAAAAGAACAGGTTAAAATTTTTTTCCATTTTTCTTGCCATTGGTATCTTGATTCCTTTGCCTTGGTTTTTGATTGCTTTAAGAACTACTGGTAATCCTGTTTACCCTCTTTTGACAAATTGGTTTTTTCAAGTCCAAAGTAATGAATGGGTTATTTTTTATTGAATGGTTGAAACTTAGAAATTTAATTAATTTATTCTTAGCAATTTTTAAGACCTCGATTACCCAGGAAAATATTTTAACACCATTTTTTTTAATCGGCTTGCCTTTTGTTCTCCGGAAAAAAATCTATCACAAAAACAAAATTGTTTTTAGCTATTTTTGGCTGAACTTTTTTATTTGGTTTTTAACCCCTTTAAATTATAATCGTTTTTTGTTGTCCTATATTCCGGCTTTTATTTATCTTTTTCTAGCGGCTTTTGCTAATCTTCAAGAAGGATCCATTAAAAAAATTTTAACCGCCGTTGTCTTTTTAGTCGCCTTAATTAATTTTGGAGCAAGAAGTATAATTTTGGTTAGAAATTCAGATTATATATTAGGCAGACAAACAAAAGCAGATTATCTGAGGCAAAAGTTGGATTTTTCCACCAGTAATTTTTATGACCTAGATGGTTGGTTTGCTAAAAATATAGGGAAAAATGATCGGGTTTTAGTGATTGGTGTTTGGAAGCTTTTTTATATTAATTTTCCTTACGATCATCTCAGTTGGCGAAAAAAAGATTTTTGTTATTCTCATATTTTGGTTCAAGGACAACCGTTGCCAAAAGAGTTCAAGCCAGCCCAGCTAGTTTATGAAAATGAATTGATGAAAATAAAAGTTTTTGTCCCAAGGGATAGGTGTTGATGTTTCGCTAAATAAGATAGATTAGACACAAAAATAATTAACTGTTAAACTTTTTTATGAGACAATTCTTAAGAGCAGTTTTTTTACTCACAGGAACAATCATTGGCGCTGGCATTTTTTCCCTTCCTTATTCTTTTTTGCTTTCTGGCTTTTGGCCAAGCTTTTTTGGTTTGATAGGCTTGGGATTTTTAACTTTGGTCTTAAATTTGTTTTATGTTCAAGTAATTTTAAAAACTCCTGGCGATCATCAACTAACTGGTTATGCCAAAATTTATTTAGGTAAAAAATGGAGATGGTTAGGTAGCTTAGCGATCATTCTTTCCACCATAGGAGCACTTTTTGCCTATATTGTTTTAGGCGGTTATTTTTTCTCTTTGTTTTTTGGTCAAGCACCTAATTTTATTTATAGGCTATTATTTTTTTGTTTAGGAGGGATTTTTCTGCTAAAAGATTTCAAAACTCTTTCTCTGGTCGAAGGAATTTTCACTTTGCTTTTAATTGGCCTAACTTTAATTTTTCCTATTTTAGGCTTTAAGTTTTTTAATTGGAAGAGTTTGACGATTCCAGGAAGCAGAGTATTTGCTTTTTATGGGCCTGTTCTTTTTGCTCTTTCTGGAGCAGCGGTGATCCCTGAAGTAGAAGAAGTTTTAAGGGATAAACACCGGCTTTTGGTTTTAGCGGTTATTTTGGGCACTTTACTCCCAGTAATAATTTATTTTCTTTTTGCTTTTAGTGTTTTACTTATTAGCGGTAGTTTTACTACGGTAGATGCTTTGACTGGTTTGTTGATTTGGTCACCGGATTTGGTCAGGGCCGGGGCAGCAATTGGAATTTTATCCTGTTTAACCTCTTTTATTAGTTTAGCTGATGTTTTAAAAGAGCTTTTCTATCGAGATTTTTCCTGGCCGCAAAAATTTTCCTTATTCGTTACTATTTTAATTCCCTTTTTAGCCGTCTTTTTAAATATTAGTTGGTTTTTGGAAATAGTTTCTCTAACTGGTACTTTTGCTGTTGGCTTGGTGGGAATTATCATCTGTTTTCTTTTTTGGCATTTGGCAAAAACGCTTACTGTCAGGATTTTGGTCTTGATTTTAATTTTGATTTTAAGTTTAGGGATGGTGGCAAAATTTTTAGGCTAGGGCGTTGTAAAATATGGTTATGGATCAAATCGAAGAGATTAAGTCAAAAATTGATATCGTTGATCTGATTTCTGAGTATTTCCCCTTAAAAAGAGCGGGAAGAAATTTTAAAGCTTTATGTCCTTTCCATTCGGAAAAAACCCCTTCTTTTATGGTTTCTCCAGAATTGCAGATTTTTAAATGTTTTGGTTGTGGTAGTGCTGGAGATGTGATTAAATTTCTCCAGCTTTACGAGAGAATGGATTTTTGGGAAGCAGTTGAACTTTTAGCCAAAAGAACAGGGATAAAATTGAAAAAATTTAAATTAGATAAAGAGGAGAGTTTAAAAAGAAGAATTTATGCGATGAATGATTTAGCCTCTCGATTTTATCATTTTCTTTTGACAAAACATCAGCTAGGTCAAAAAGCTCTTGCTTATGCCCATTTTAGAGGTTTAAAAGAAGAGACTTTAAGGCAGTTTAAGATTGGATTTTCTCCCCTAAAGCCAGAAATTTTAGCTACTTTTTTGCTGAAAAAGGGTTTTTCTGGTCAAGAATTACTTCAAAGTGGTATTTTTTTTAAATCTCAATATTCCTCAGGTAATCAACTAAAATTATTGGATCGATTCTATGGTAGGCTAATTTTTCCCCTTTTTGATCATCGGGGAAATATTGTTAGTTTTGCTGGTCGCTTGATTCCTGGGCTTTTGCCAGATGAAGACAAACGGGGGAAGTACATTAATGGTCCGGACACAGTTGTTTATCACAAATCAGAAAATCTTTATGGACTTTGGTTGACTAAAGAAGAGATTAAAAAAACAAATGAGGCAATTCTTGTTGAGGGTGAATTAGATCTCATCTCCAGTTGGCAGGCAGGAATAAAGAATATTGTGGCGGCCAAAGGAACAGCCTTAACCGTTGACCAAATAAAACTTATCAAAAGATTCGCTTCTAATTTAAAATTGGCTTTTGATGCTGATTTTGCCGGTGATCAGGCGGCTTTAAGAGGGATTATTTTGGCAGAAAAAGAAGGGTTAGAAATGTCAGTAGTTTTATTACCCAAAGGGATTAAGGATCCTGATGAATTAGCTTATAAAGATCCTGAGAGCTTAAAAAAAGCAATCGATAGGGCAATTCCTGTTTGGGATTTTGTCATCCAATCAGGGGTAAAACAATTTGGTCTTTCTTCTCCTTTAGCCAAAAAGAAAGTTCTGCAGAAGGTTTTACCCCTCCTTTCCCAGATAGAAAATGAGGTTGTAAAACTAGAATATTACAAAAAATTAGCCCAGATACTTTCTACTAGTTTTGAAGCCATAATGATCGAATCAACCAAACTTAAGACCGCACCAATTAAAACACAATCCATATTGTCAGAAAAAGAAACAGCCACCAATAGAGAAGCAATTTTAGAAGAATACCTATTGGCATTAATTCTTTTAGAGGGCAAACCCAAAAGACTATCAACTAAAATAAAATTTGAAACCTTTGTTTTAAAAAGAATTTGGGAGAGATTAAAACAATTTCTGCGGGAGAAAAAGAAGTTTGAACCAACAGAATTTTTTGCTTTTTTGCCAGAAGAGCTAAGACCAAAATTAGAAACGATTTTTCTTTTGTGGGGAGACAAAAAAATTAAAGATTTTAATCAAGAGATAAGAAAAATAACCAGAGAAATCAAAAGAACCAGATTAAGAAAAAGGTTGAGCCTACTTTCTTTAGAAATTGCTCAGGAAGAAAAAAAAGGCAGTCCCAGATTAAATCGTTTAAGAAAAAAATTTGCGATTTTGAGTCAGAAATTATTTGCTTTAGAATCATAATAGTGTTATGATAAAAAATAATTATGCCTCAGAAAGATTTTTTCCAGAAAGTTAAAAAGGAGCTGGTTTCGATTGGAAAAAAACAAGGGTTTTTAACCCAGGATGTGATATTAGAAAAAATTCCCGAACCGCAAAAATATGTTAATCAACTAGATGGTTTATATGATTATCTTTTTAAAAAGAGTATTGATGTTTTTGAGGGGATGGGGATTAAAGAAGGTGGGGATCAAGGTGTTTTAGGAAAAATTCCTGCTTTGGCCTTATTAGCGACTCCGACCTCAACCGATCCTGTAAGAATGTATTTGCGAGAAATTGGTAAGGTAGCTTTGCTTGATGCTTCTCAAGAAATACAATTAGCCCAGGAGATCGAGAAAGGTTCAGAAAAGGCGCGGGCAAAGCTAATTGAGGCAAATCTAAGACTAGTGGTTTCTATTGCTAAAAAATATATTGGTCGCGGGCTTTCTTTTTTGGATTTGATTCAAGAAGGCAATCAAGGGTTAATGCGGGCAGTAGAAAAGTTTGATTGGAGAAGAGGGTTTAAGTTTTCTACCTATGCCACTTGGTGGATTAGACAAGCGATTACTCGAGCAATTGCAGACCAGGCAAGAACAATTAGAATTCCTGTTCATATGGTAGAGACGATGAATCGGGTTTTTAAGACTGCTCGTCAATTAGCTCAAAAATTAGGTCGTGAACCAACAACTTCTGAGTTAGCTAAGGCAACAGATCTAACTGAAGATAAAATTAATGAGATTTATAGGATTTCTCAGGATACCACTTCTTTAGCTGCTCCGGTTGGCGAAGAACAAGATTCATTTTTAGGCGATTTTATCGAAGATGTCGCTTCTCCTTCTCCTTATGAAGAAACCTCAAAAGAGTTATTAAAAGAATCAATAAAAGATGTTTTAGAAACATTAGATGAAAGAGAGGCAAAGGTTTTGGCACTAAGATTTGGTTTAGCCGGCGAGCCGCCAAAAACTTTAGAAGAGGTGGGGAAGATTTTTAATGTCACTCGAGAAAGGATAAGACAGATTGAAGCAAAAGCACTGCGGAAATTAAGACATCCCTCAAGAAGAAAAAAACTGCAGGATTATTTAGAGTAATGAGGTTTCTCCGTCCATGGAGGGCATAAGTTTCCTTGGGCGGTTTAGCCTCTTTCTTACCTGCTTCATCCCCGCCTAAAGGGGGCGGAGTATTCACAGGAGCGAAATAAAATGAATTTTAAAGAGAGAGAAAGAGAAATTCATCGAGCAAAAGAATTGCTTAGAAGTCAACAAACAAAAATTGCTAAACGAGGATCAAGAATCCATGAAGAGGCGATGGCAGACAGGGTAGCAAGATTGAGAGCATTAGAAGGTGATTTATGCCCGACTTGTCAAGGATTAAGAATAGAAATTGTTCGTTATGGAAAGTTAACCAATGTTAGTCTAAGATGTAGATACAGAGGTTCGCCGCTTGAACTTTATCGCCTTGAAGCAAATGAGCTTGGGGAAAAACCCAAATGTGAGTTGAGGATTCCTATCGAAGCTGAAGAGCAAAAGCCAAAATTCTAGCGTTTGGAGACAAGGGTGTAGTATAATAAAATTTAATATTTGATCAAGCATCTATCAAGCTATTTATTCCTCGGTAGCTCAGTTTGGTAGAGCGCCCGCCTGTTAAGCGGTTGGTCGGAGGTTCGAATCCTCCCCGAGGAGCAAGAAAGGACGGTAAGCTTCTAAATTGTCTCTTTGGTTAATAATATAGCCCTTTTCTGAAGGTTCGAAAATTTTCTCTCTATTTTTTATTAATTTGGCAATTTTCGAACTATTAGTTGCCCGTACAGCCTGAGAAAGAAGTTGGAAAGGTTTTGAGTAAGAATAGCTTAATTTGCCCTCATCTAAAAGAAGATTAGTAAAAACAAGACTAATAAGTTGTCTTTTTTGTTCCAAAGAAGCCTTAAGGTAAATTTCTCTTGCTTTTTGGGAAAGTTCATAAATGTTTATTCCTAGCTCAAAATATTTGTTGCTTGCCTGGGAGTGTCTTTCAATAGCCTCGAGAATTTTTTCTTTTTCCTCGGTATATTGTTGGAATTTTCGGTTGTAAAATTCTTCGGTTATATTTCCGTCTAGTTTATCATCATAAAGTTTGTCTAGTCGTTGTTGGATTTGGTTATATTTTTGATTAAGTTCATTTAGGGCGGATGAGTGATATTCTATTTCGTCTTTGTGGCTTTCTTTTAAGGCTTTTCTTATCCATTCGGCTAGTCGAGGACTTTTAATTTGGAGATTTTCAAAAGCCGGTAGTAATTGTTTTTGTACTTCGGATTCTTTAGCCCAAGTCTGTTGTGAACAATTCCGGTAATGATTGCAGTGTCCGTAGATATATTTTCCTTTAGCAATTTCCCACGTAATAACTCCACCACATTCTTTACATTTAATAAGTCCCGTAAAGAGAAAGAGGTGTTTATTATATTTTGGAGTGGTTTTGCTTTTTAACAGTTTTTGGACTTTCTTAAAGGTTTCTTTTTCGATTAGGGGTTTATGTTGTCCTTCATAAGTTTCTCCATTCCATTTTATTTTGCCAATATAAAAAGGATCTTTTAAAAGTTCATGGATACGACTTTTAGGGACTTTATGCCCATAATTACTTCTTAATCCCTCCTTATACATTATTTCGCTTAAGCGTTTGAGGGAATAATTGCCAGTAGCGTAAAGCTCAAACATTTTTTTAACAAGCGGTGCTTTTTCTTCGTCAATAACATGAATTTTACGCCCTTTTTCTCCTATAGTTTTATATCCGAGTGGGGGTTTTGTCGGTAGCCAGCCCTGTCTTATTTTCTCTCTTTGTCCCTTTTTGACATTTTCGGACAATAATCGGACATAATATTCAGCGGTTGCTACTTTTACTTTCCACATAAACCACTCATGTGATTTTGATTCTTTATGAAGAACGCAGCCTTCTTTGGCAAGATGAATTTGATGACTTTCGTCTTCTAAAACCCACTTGTCAATTAGGGGAACATCAGCGAAATTTCTAGTAAGACGGTCTGTGGTTTCTACAATAACCACAGAGATATTATTTTTCCGAATATAATTAATCATCTCGTTAAAAACTTTTCTTTGAACTTTGCCGCTTGCCGATTCGGAGACAGCGAATACTTTAGCAATGCTAAAACTATTCTTTTGGGCATAATCTCGAAGATATTTTTCTTGAGCAGGAAGGGAATAGCCCGTTTCTTCTTGTTCTCGACTTGATACTCGGCAAAATAAAATAGCTTTCATTTTAATCGTATTTTCAGTTTAGAATAATAGTTATTAATTGTCAAGTAATGTAAAGTTATCAAGGTAAAATATTATCCCATCTTTCTTGTTTTTCTTGATTTTCTTCTTCTTTTCGAATTTCATACAAGCTGGGCGTATGCCGTTTGATGACTTCAAAGGCGGCGATTAAATCTTTAATATCATCTGTTTGGTTGACTAACTCTTCGATATTTTTTAAAATTTTGGCAAGAATTGCCTGCTGTTTTATAGCAAACATAGTTTTAATTTCTGTCGCAAAATGTCGCAATTCTTCCGGTATTGGTTTATCTTTGTAACGATAAACAGTCGCTCGGTGGATTCCTAAAATTTTCGCTATTTCCGTAGCCGAGTAATTTAAATCTAAAAGAGTTTTCGCTACCACTTGTTTTTGGTCTTTTAGTATTAAGTTTTTGTCCATTTTTGCCCCTTCCTTTTTAATTTTTTTTAAACTATCTCTTCCTCGGTAAATGCCTTTAGGGCTAAATGTAAATCTTTTTTATTATCATACCAGCCGTCGTTGTAAAAATTTATTAATTTCCCCAAGTTATCTAAATGCTTTCCGTAAGAGACTCTCAAATATACTTTTTTTACCCCATCTTTCCATTTAAGCGAGCGTATGTGGGTGTAGAAAGCCCGTTTTGAGCGAGTTTCATATCTTTCTATTATTTTTCCATTTTTTACCACACGCATTGTAAAATTTAACTTATTTTTGTTAATCCCCATATGTTTCTCCTTTCATTTCTCTAATTTTTAGAATCGAAGATAGATTTTCTTTTTTGTAAATACCAATGGTATTTCTAA
>CAZIOQ010000004.1:0-8042 GCA_964540975.1 uncultured Gammaproteobacteria bacterium | reverse complement strand
TGAATAGGTTACGAAACATTTGAGACATTAAGTAATTTGGATCACTACGCCAGAGCATATCCTATCTTTGGTAGAATCAAAGGCTTAAAGGAGGTGAAAAAGATGCTTCCCAGCCTAAAAAGATTCTCTTTCAGTGAGGTTGCCCAAGAAAGATTAAAGATATTGGAATTAGTCTACCCAGGACAAATTAAATCCATCCAAACTGATAATGGTTTAGAGTTCTTAGGGATCTTTTATTAATATCTTTTAAAAAGACAAATTCCTCATTACTTTATCTATCCCAGATGTCCAAGAATCAACGGAGTAATTGAAAGATACCAAAGAACCATTCAGGAGGAATTCTTAGAACCAAACTTAGACTTAATCTATCATCCTAAACTCTTTAATGACAAACTAGGAGAATATCTGCTATTCTACAATACCAAAAGAGTTCATGAGTCTTTAATTTTTAAATCACCCTTAGACTACTTACTTGAGAAAGGAGGAATGTCTAAAAAAAGTCTGTAACCTGGACATCTATTATTAAATCCTTATTTTTGGTATATAATACTATACATCATATTTTTAATTTTTTTATGTATTTTTTATAAATGCTAAAAAATAAAAATCCAGATCTTGTGGAGAAAATTATTTCTTTATGTAAGAGAAGAGGTTTTATTTATCCCTCCTCAGAGATATATGGTGGCTATTCTGCAATTTATGATTATGGACCCTATGGAATAGAGCTTGCTTTGGCAATAAAAAGGGAATGGTGGAAAGTTATGGTTCAATATCGTCAGGATATAGTAGGTCTTGACTCAAGTATTTTCATGCACCCCAAAATTTGGGAGGTTTCAGGACACGTGGCTGGATTTTCAGATCCTTTAGTGGAATGTAAGGAATGTCATATTAGATTAAGGGCAGACGAGCTCTTAAGGGAAATTGGTGTTTTTGTGGATGAAAAGATGAGTTAAGAGGAAATAAATAGAATATTCTCTAAACACAAAAGGAAAATTAAATGTCCTAATTGTAAACAAAGCAATTTTACCGAGATTAAAAAGTTTAATTTGTTAGTCCAGGCAAATTTAGGCAATTTTACCGATGATTGGAGAAAAACCCCTAGTTATTTAAGGGGGGAAACTTGTCAAGGAATATATGTTAATTATAAAAACATATTAAATTCAATGAGGCTCAAAATTCCATTCGGAATTGCCCAAATTGGTAAAGCTTTTAGAAACGAAATTACCGCTAGACAATTTATTTTCAGAACGAGAGAGTTCGAACAAATGGGAATGCAATATTTTACTCATCCTGATAAAGAGATGGAAGAATATGAAAAACTAAGACAAAGTAGATGGCAGTACTATTTGGATTTAGGTTTGCAAGAAAAAAATCTTCGTTGGAAAAAACATAAAAATTTAGCTTTTTATGCTAAAGAAGCCTATGATATCGAATATAGGTATCCCTTTGGGTTTAGTGAACTGGAAGGAGTACATGCCAGAGGTGGCTATGATTTGACTCAACACAGTAAATATTCCGGTGTAGATCTTTCGTATGTTGATCCTCAAACAAAAGAGAGGTATGTGCCGCATATCATCGAATCATCGGTTGGTGTTGGTAGAATAATGTTAGCCGCCCTTTGTGATGCTTACACAGAGGAAAAACTTAAAAAAGATACTAGAATTGTGTTGAATTACCTACTAAATTGGCCCCGATAAAAATAGCTTTCTTTCCATTGCTTGGAAATAGGAAAGAATTAGTCAAACAGGCGAAAGATTTATTTGAAAAATTTAAATATAAATATGTGTGTGAGTATGATGGGGGTGACAATATTGGTAAAAGATATCGAAGACAAGACGAAATAGGTACCCCTTATTGTGTTACTGTTGACTTTGATTCTATAGGGAGAGAGAAAACGGTGACTGTTAGAGATAGAGATTCAATGAAGCAGGAAAGAGTTAAGATTAACAATCTAGACGACTATTTTAGGAAGAAATTGGCTTAAGAAACCTTAATTTATTTATGTTCTTAAACACTGGGAGATAAATGCCTATTATAGAGATGCAAAAAGCCCTATGGACCCCCTCGCTTCCTTGCAAAAATTAAAACTAACAATGTTGAAAGGAAGAAAAGAGTCTATTAATATCGATAAGTATTTCAAATCTAAACAGCCTTTTGGGGGTCTATATTATTCTAAGGAAAAAACGCCGGCGGGTAATGTTCATTGGTGCGTGTATCACAATGAGATTTTGGGGAATATATATGTTCAAAATTTTAAGGAGATATGGAGAGATATTCTTAAAAAGAATTTTTATGGAAATAAATCATGTAAATTTTGTTTAAAATGCGGAGGTCCATGTAAATTATCTGCCAAATATAAAAATGGCGATTTATATTGTAATCCGGTTTAATATTTTAATATGGTAAATGATGAATTTTACCGCTAAAACCGTCTGATACTTTCCTGAAGTGGAGTTTTTTGTTTAGGTTTTTCCCTTCTTGATTGGTGGTCCTTAAAACATACCCTCCAAGAAAGACGGAGGTATGAAAAGCTGCAAAATCTTTTCGCCATTACTACTTTAATCAAAAGCTGGCAGACTGCCTTCTGTGATATAATTGACACAAGCCAACTATTCTTAGATCTTAAGGATCCAGTGGATTACTTGGTTTCTGAAGGGCTAGGGTCGAAAAAGGTCGTAACTCATAAATAGATAGGATATTTTTGCAGTTTTACTACTTAAGAGTTAAAGTTTTCCGGGGAAGTTAAAAAAAATGACAGCGATTGATCAAGGATTAATGCTTTTTTATATTGCCGGAGGGATTTTGACAATTCTTGGCATTCTTTTTTATCTAGCTTCAAAGAAATAATCGTTGAGATAATAACCTCAATGAGGATTTTATCCTGGAATGTTAATGGTTTGTGATTGGTAATAAGATGCGGAAAGGGTTTAAAAATGACTGTTCTTTAAATAATATTTGTTGACTAACGATATGTTTTGGGATATAACACAGGACATATGCAAGTCAAACTACACAAGAACGCCAAAACAACTTTAGCTTTAACCTCTCACCTCGGAGGTGCGATATATCTGACACCTCGGGATAATTTCGTTAGTCTTTAATTATGCCTCGGAGAAAATTACCATTAATTGAGGAAGGGTATTATCCTCTTTTCCTTCCCAAAAACAAAGGGAAAGAAAGACGGCCAATTAGAAGGGAGTTTTAATTTTTATTATGAAAAAAATTCCTTTTAAAAAATTAAAATTAGAAGATCAAAACCTTATTAATGAGGCAGAAAATATTTTAAAAAATGCCTATGATCCTTATTCTCAATTTTATGTTGGCTGTGCGTTAATAACAAAGAAGGGCAAATCTATAAGGGAGTAAACATCAACACCTGCGCTTATGGAGGAATATGTGCCGAAAGATCAGCTATTTCTCAGATGGTAAGCAGTGGTGAATATCATATTAAAAAATTAGCAATTATTTCTAAAAGCGATTATTTTAAAGTAAAAATTCATTCGTGTCCTTGCGGGATTGGTCGACAGTTTCTTTGGGAGTTTGCTGAGTTAAATAAAGAGGATGTTAAAATCTTAATTTCTGATTCTGATAAAAAGAAAATACTGGTAACATCTATTAAAGAACTTCATCCCTTAGGTTTTGGTCCAAGAGTGTGTTTTGGAAAGTATAAAAAATATTTAAAATAAAGTTTCAAAACTCATTTTAAAACATCTTGTTTTAGAATGAGTTTTTATTTTATATGTACCGAGGTGCCATATTTGTTGTACCTCCGAGATGGAAAGGTGGATATGAATAGGTTACGAAACATTTGAGACTTTTAGGGAAGAATTTTTTATGATTTTATGAAAGGAAGTTTAGGTACACAGACTCGTCTTCATTATCTTCTCTTAAATCTCTCCGGCTATAATCGGGTTATGAAGAAAACATACAAAAGTATTTTAAAATTCTCTTTTAGAGGTCTCCCCAGAGTCTCAAATGTATGTGGCCTGAACATTTGGTTGCGATTTTGACTCTATTATTCTATAATATGATGTCTTGAAAAGATAGTGGTCGTTTCGATTCCAATATCATTGGAATCGAAAAGGAAAGTCCAGACTCCAAAAGGCAGGGTGATCTGAGCAATCAGATCTTCCGATCCCGACGCCGTCGGAATTGGAACGAGATAGGGCCACAGAGACGAAGCAATTCTGCTTTGCAGAAAGAGGTGAAACGAGTGCGGATATTAAATCAGCACTCGCCCCTGATTTTTATTAGGGGCGCGGCAACCCTCCCTGGAGCAACTCTAAACTGGTATGGGTGCCTTTCTCAAAAATACCAGGTGAGAGGCGAAGATAGATGACCACCCCTTTTTACTAAATTTAGCAAAAAGGGTACAGAATCTGGCTTATTCCTTTTCAAGACAATTAATGATTCTTAAGAAGTGGTAACAATTCTTTAGCTAAAACTTCAATTGTTAAATAAGTAGGAATCGCTAAAACCATTCCTACGACGCCGGCAATCTTCAAACCAATGGCTAATGCCAAAAGAGTAATAACAGGATTAACCCCGGTTACTCTTTTCATTAGTTTTGGGACAATTAAATTATTCTCTAATTGTTGGATTAAAAAACACCACGCAGCGACTACTAATCCTGTTAAAGGAGAATTTGACAACCCAAATAAAATTGCTGGAATTGCTGCTAGAATTGGTCCAATATTAGGAACTACTTCTAATAAACCAGCTAAAATTGCTAAAGGCAAAGCAAATTCTAAACTAAGGAGTCTAAAACCAATATAAGAAAGAGTGCCAATAACAGTCATCAGCAAAAGTTGCACCCTAATCCAGCTGCCTAATCTTTTTTCTAATTTCATAATTATCCTTTTGCTAATCGCTCCATCCTCTTGGCCAAAGAAATAAAATAAATAACGATCAATATTTTTGTGTTCTAAAAGCAAATAAAAACTTATTACCAATACCCCAAGCACACTTACGATATTAGAGAGAATAGAGATTGTTAATTTGATTGCTCCAGAAGGAATGGCAACCAGCTCTTGATTAACATGATCAGTTAGAATTTTAGAAAGGTCAAGACCGAGAAAATCTATTTGCCTGGAAATAATTGGCAAAGATCTAAATAAAGCGATTGTTTGCTGGAGAAAAGGAGGTATCAGTCCTGAGACGACCAAAACAAAAATAATAATCAAAGAAAAATATAAAAATGAGATTGCTAACCAACGAGGAATTTTCCATTTTTCAAGTTTTTCTACCGTTGGATTTAAGGCGCCAACAAGGATTAAAGCAACAAAAAGTCCCAGAAAAACATCTTTTGCCTGATTGATGAGCCAATAACCCACAATCAAAGCCAAAATAAAAAGAATTGTTTTTTGTGAGATCTCAACTTTGACTATTTTTTTTCCTTTAGTCATTGCTTTTCTAAATATATCATATTTTTGATTTCGCTACCAGTTTAGTTAAATTGTCATTAAAATCATCACTGGTAGTATCCAACCGAAAGAAACGTCGATCTCTTCTAAACCAGTTGAGTTGTCTTTTGGCATAAGCAATTTCATCTTTATACCAAAGAGCAATTGCTTCTTTTAGTGTTTTTTTACCCTCAAAAAATTCTCTAAATTCTTTATAGGCTAAAGTATTTAATCCTGGATCATCCCAAGAAAAACCCATTTTCAAAACTTTTTCTATTTCCTTAAGTAAGCCTTTTTTTAATCGGGTTTCAATCCGCAACCAAATATTTTTTTTAATTAGACTAAAAGGGGCTAAAAGAACAATTCCTAAAATTTGGCAGTCGTCTTCTAAAAATTTCTTTGACGAGATCAACAAAGAGCTTTGTTTAATTTCTATTGCCCTGATTAACCTTCTAGGATTCCTCTTATCAGAAAAATTCATTTTTTCAAATTTTTCTGGCCAAATAAGTTTTAAATATTCTTGAAGTTCTTCGATTGATTTTCTTTCTAATTGCTTTCTTAAACTTTGATCTGGAGCAACGCCAAAATAATCTATTCCATCAATTAAAATCTTGATATAAAAAGCATTACCTCCAACAACAATTGGCAAAGAACCTCTTTTGCGGATTTCTTTAATTAGTTCTGAGGCGATTAAACTCCAATCAACAGCACTAAATTTTTTATCAGGGGTAATCAAATCAAGCAACCAAATTTTAATTCTACCAAACAAAAAGTATCCCCAGTTTAAATCATTTCTTTTTACCCAAGATGGCATTGGAAGGGAAACAAATTTGACCCTAGCAGGAAAATCTTTACCCGTACCAATATCTAAAAATCTGTAAATCTGTCTAGAATCAGCAGGAATTATCTCACCATTAAATCTTCTGGCTAATTTTAATCCTAATTTAGTCTTGCCAATAGCAGTCGGGCCAAAAATTATTGGTAAAATTTCTCTCATTAAAAGAAGAATAGATTAACGCACTTTTCTTTTCAACAAAGCACCAGGACTAAAGCGGGGCATTCTTCTCGCGCTAATCTTCTTTTTATCGCCACCGCCAATTGGAAGAACTTGTTTTTCTTTAAAAACTTTAGTCCAGAAAACACCAAACCCCGAAAGTTTAACTTTCTCTCCTCGAGAGAGAGCTTTGGTAATCTCATCTAAAAAATTATTAGCAAATTCCTTTGCCGTTTTTTTAGTAATCTTCATTTTTTCGGCAAAGATTGCTATCAAATCACTTTTCTTCATTGTTAAAAGATTTTAACCCCAAAAATTATCTTTGTCAAATTTAACTTCCAAATTACTTCATCTTCTTAGGGGCGCTATTGCCGTCGCTCTTTTTTCTCTAATAGCAGTAACCTTAATCTGACCTGCCCATTTTGCCTCCTCATCAAGTTTTTCCGCTATCTTTTGGACTAAAATTGTTAATTCATCATCAGAAAATTTTTCTGGACTAACAATTACTCTAATTTCCCGACCAGCTTGATAAGCAGCCACATCCTCAACCCCTTTAAATGATTTTACTTTTTCCTCGATCTCAGACATTCTCTTTAAATATTCTTCGTGGACTTGGTATCTTGCCCCTGGTCGAGAACCGGAAGCAGCATCGGCAACCCAGACAATAGCCGACTCAACTGTAGAAAATTCTTTATCCTCATGATGTTCAGCAACACAATTAATAATTGATTGAGGTAAATTAAATTTCTTAAGGAAATCCATCCCGACCTGGACATGGCCACCTTCTTCATCGATAATCACCTTGCCAATATCATGAAGTAAACCGGCTAATCTAACAGTCTTAACATCAGCTTTAAGCTCGTAAGCAATCTTGGTACCAATTTTTGTTACCTCAATTGTATGAACAGCCAAGTTTTGACCATAAGAAAATCGGTATTTAAAACGACCAATCATTTTTATGATCTCTATCGGCAGGTTATAAACCCCGACTTCCTGACAAATCTTTTTTCCTTCTTCTAAGAGAATTCTTTCCATCTGGTTTTTTGTTTGAAAAACTGTCTCTTCAATTCGAGAAGGTTGAATCCGACCATCCCGGATAAGTTTTTCCATGGCAATTTTAGCAATTTCTCTTCTAATGGGATCAAAAGAAGAAATTCTTACCTCTTTTTCTTCATCAAGCTCAAGCTCTACCCCAGTCACTCTTTCAAAAACCCGAATATTTCTTCCTTCGCGGCCAATGATTTTTCCTTTAAGATTTTCATCTTCTAGAGGAATTGTTGAAACTGTGTACTCAGCTACAAAATCAGTGATTCCATGACGAAGAGCCTCGGCTAAGATCTCTTTTGAGATTTCTGCCTCTTGGGCTCTAATATTCTCTTGAGCTTCGCGGATTTTTTTGGCAATCCAAGCAGCCAAAGATTTTTCTGTTTGCTCCATCACCATCCTCTTAGCTGCCTCAGAAGATAAACCAGCTATTTCTTGAAGTTGTCTTAATTGCTTCTGTTTTAAGTTAAAAATTTCTTCTTTTGCCCTGCTTATATCTTTTTCTTTTTGACTAAGGTCCTCTTCTTTTTTTTGAAGATAAATCTCTTTTTGGTCGATGAGTTGGATTCTTTTTGTTAATTCTGTTTCCCGTCGATGAATAT
>CAZIOQ010000003.1:0-4564 GCA_964540975.1 uncultured Gammaproteobacteria bacterium | reverse complement strand
CATTTACAATGCCCTCAACGTTGAATCTAAAAAAACTTAAACCATTAAAATTTGAGTGGGATAAGGGCAATAAAGAAAAAAAATGGTTAAGACATAAAGTTAAATTTAGCGAAGCAGAAGAGATTTTTTTTAATCGGCCATTAAAAACATTTTACGATATTAAGCATTCGCAAAAAGAGAACCGATTTGCCGCTTTAGGGGTTACTAACAAAGGAAGAAAATTAACTATTATTTTTACTATTAGAAATAAAAAAATTAGGGTTATTTCTGCTCGAGACCAAAGCAAAGAAGAAAGGAGGCTTTATGAAAAAAGGCAAAAAGTTGCCAAAATTTAAAAACGAAGAAGAAGAACAAGAATTTTGGGCAACCCATAACCTAACCGATTATCTTGATAATTTCAAAGAGGTAAAACTTGATTTTTCCGAGATTAGACCCTCAACAAAATCAATTACCATTAGGCTTCCAGAATCGCTTTTGTCGGCCCTAAAAAATCTTGCTCATCAAAAAGATGTCCCCTACCAATCTTTAATGAAAATTCTTCTGGCAGAAAAAATAAAAGAAGAATATTCTTCCTAATTTCCCTCTTGACAAATTAGCAGTCATTGTTGTAGACTGCCAAATGAAAGGAGGTGAGGAAAATGGCAATCATTCGCTGGGAACCAACTTTTCCTCGCTGGTTTTGGCGCTGGCCTAGTCTTTGGGAAGAAGAAGAGGAATGGCCAGAATTGACCGTGAGGGAGGGCTTGGACGTTTACGAAACAGAAAATGAGGTTGTCGTCAAAGCCGCGGTTCCCGGAGTACAAGCAGATAAGGTTGAAGTAACTTTTGAGGATGGGGTTTTAAGAATCCGGGGAAAAGTTGAGGAAACCGAGGAAGAGAAAAAGCGCAAGAAAGTAGTCTATCGGGCTCAGCGGCTGGCCGCTTTTGACTATACCACTACTTTGCCTCGAGCAGTAGACGCTGAAAAAATTCAAGCCGAGGTTAAAGATGGAGTGGTAACCGTCAGGGCTCCAATCGCTGCCCAAGCCAAACCCAAAAAAATCACGGTCAAAACCAAATAATTTTTTTCCTTTTCTACCCCTCGCCTTAAGCGAGGGGTTTTTTATTGGGCCTTTTTCATTAACTCATCAATGTTTTCAAATTCCACCTCTTTGGGAATCTCCAAAAAAGAATCAGCAATTGTTGCTGGTTGACAATTTTCTTTATACTTTTCTGCTTCTTCAATAATTTTTTCTTTATTGGGAACTTGCTGGTTTGCCAAACCTTGCTGTTGTAGTCCTGCCAAAGAAACCACCATTCCTTTTTTTGTTGCCGGCAACCAAAACCACATCCTATCGTCTTTCATAATGGTAATGGTTTCCTGATTTTGTCTGGTTAGAACCTCAGCTCTAATTAAATCTTTTCCCTTTAAATAAACCGTCATTTTATCCCCGCTTTCTAGTTGATATTGACACTTAAGACTTATTGATTTTTCTAAAGCCTCTCTAATTGAACCAAAAACTCCTTCTTTCTTTTCCTTTCCTTCAGTTTTAGTTTCACTTGAGATAAGAGATGGTTTTGTTTCTTGGGGTTTTTGTCCTGACCGACCTTTTGAAAACCAAACTACTCCAGCCAAAAACACAACAGCAACAACCACCAAAACAATTTTGTTTTTCATTTTTTTCTCACCTCCTCTACCAACTATTTCTTCAAAATTCTTTTATAAAGCAACAGCGCGGCCGTAAAAACCAAATAGAAAAAAATAAAAAAGAGGCTAATGTTAAGAAGATAACTAATTATTATTCTTGGCAAACTTCTGGTTGCCAAAATATCCACATTGCGTGAAACAAAATTCATTGCCCAAAAAACAAAAATGACAGAAACCGCCAAAGAACCTGCTAACCTTCTCTTGGAAAAAAAATTAATGTTATTCATAATCTTTTCCTACCGGTACCCTTTGGCCGCGAGGGCATTTTGAAAACTGCCACTGATAATGCTAGAAGCAATCCAGTAATGATTGCCCCAATCCAAAACACCTGATTCTTCTTCACAGTTTTTCCAATAGATTGCCCACTCGGATTGGAACTGTCAAACAAACCAACCTCAATGACCGACTCCGGTTGAGAAGATGCTTCTCGGACATACTCTGTCGGAATTTTTATCCCCACCATCCTCACCCAAGGTCCCTTGTTCACCTGCTGTTTATATCCTAAAAAATCAAAATCAACAGTTTTTTTGCTCGTAGGAACGGTAACTTCAAAAACTCCCTTATTTTTGTAATCAAAAGTTAAATTATCCTTTAGCTGAAGAAGGCCAACATATTTTGCTGGAAGTAATTTTCCCTGCTCATCTACTAAAACTCCATAAAGTTTTTCGCTTTTTGAAGGAGCATTAAAATAAAAACTCTCCGCTGATAAACTTTTCCCATCTGCCACGCAAGAAGCTTTCATCGTTACCACCGCTTTACCTTCTATTTGAGGTAAAGGAACTCTCCCATTCCCATCTTGATCGGTAGTAACTGTCTTTCTAATTATTCTCTCCCCTTTATAATCCAAAACCTCAACTGTTACCGGTAAATTTCCAATCGGTTTTTCCTTATATTCGTTATTTTCCAAAACTCTTCTAAACACAAAAGCAACTACTTCTCTGGGCTCCACCGTAATTCCAAGATGCGCGCCCACTTTTCCCTTAGTTAAAGAGTTAGGATTGCTAAAATACCAGTCAAAAGCCGGCTGTCCATCAATGGTTTTCCCCTGCAAAAGGGGGCGCATAATCTGTTGGTATTCTTCCAGGGAAATATCAGTTTGATTATTCTCTTTGACCCAATTATAGACCGCGTTGTTAAAAGTCTTAAAAAAATCAAGATTGTCATTTGTAGAAGAAGCGGCTGAAAGTAAAGTTAAATGGACTAAAGTGGTAATATCATAAACATTGCCGTGGTTGGTATTTTGTTTGGAAGAACCCCAGTTTGTTGTTCCCGCTACCGTATCTGGATCAAGATAAAGTTTAAAATAAGGCATCAAGCCAACATCTGGATAAACTACGCCGGTGGTAAAAACAAAACTGCCGGTTTTCGCCAATTCTCGACCCAACAAAGTATCAGAAGCCTTTGCCCAACCCTCATTTATCCATTGGGGGTGAAAACTTACTCTTTTATTACCATAATAATATTGGGCATGAGAAAGCTCATGAAGCATACTGCCATAGATTTGCTCCAAAGCATGTCTTTTATCTGTATCTTTATTTTTAAGATACTCTTTTGCTTGACCTGCTAAAAATAAGGTTTGTTCATTATCCAGAAATTCCGTATCATGGACTGTTCCTGTTGGATCAGCTTCTATTTTCAAATTTATATTAGAAAATGGTGGACCAAAAATTTTTAACATTAAAGGCTCCATCTTGCTATAAAAAGACCTCATTTCTTTCACCGGCAGTAAGTCAGAAATCTCTCCCAGCGTCATTCGATTATTCTCAGGAACTTGAGCGTAAACAGCACTAAAAGCAAAAAAAGTTAAAAGGACTATTAAAAGTGGAAGAATAACTCTTTTCATCTTTTGTTAGATTAGAACATCTAAAAAAGATTGTCAAGAAACCTTTGTCTTTCCTTTCTAAACAATTATTTAGCCGACAAAATAATCTTTTTGTAATAGTCTTTTTCGCTAATTAGGATTTCTGAGGTATAACGCATTGGGTCGTTGGCAAAAGAGGCGCCGGTAAAAAATATTTTCTCCGCCCCGCTTTTCAAAGCATTGTTAACGCTGTGGGTAAGCCTTTCAACATTTTCCTCTACATTATTCCCCTGAATATTTTCCGCTTCCGTTACCCAAATTGGCTTGCTAATTTTATAGCTGGCAAGCAAATTTTTGTAAGCAGTCACATTTAAATCATTTGCACTTGAAGAAGCAGACTCATTCCTATCTTGATTGGGCCCCGAAAGACAATGAACATTAGCGATATCAAAAGAATCGGCAATTTTTGGAGTGGCAAAAACTTTTTCCCAATATTCGATTGCCTCTTTTTGTACACTGGCTGGAGCAGCAATTAACACCTTAGCATTGGCATTAGCTGCCTTAATAGCGAAATATGATTTTTGCAAAAGCTTGGCATAATTTTCCGGAGCATCAAGATAAAACACCATTCCAAAATCACTTTTCGGATCTTTAGTTAAATCCGGCTCATTACCAATCTCGTAATATAAAACAGGAGAAAGCAATCCTTTCATATCATCTTTACCGTCCCCGTCATATCTTTCCACTAAAGCCGTTAACCACTTTTCATAAGCCGCCCAGTTATTGGGATTGCATCGATAGTAAGGCAGCCCTGGCGTTTTAAAATTCCCCTTACTTCTTGGCAACATTTCATCATTAGCAGAAACTTTGCATTTATCGCCATATGCTTCTTGGTCCCAATCAGCAAAGGGAAAAATAGTAATAAGAAGATTTAAGCCTCTTTTTTGCGCTTGTATTACAACTTTATCAGTCTCTGAAAAATCGATTGGCGCTTTTTCTTCTTTTTGCATTACTCCCCAAACAAAATAGCCAAAATTCGGTCGCAACCAAGTTGCTCCTGTCTCGTCAATTTTTTC
>CAZIOQ010000002.1:0-27219 GCA_964540975.1 uncultured Gammaproteobacteria bacterium | reverse complement strand
ATAAGGAGGCTAAAATGGGCAAAATAATTGGTATTGATTTAGGAACCACTAATTCTTGTGTTGCCATTGTTGAGGCCGGTAAGCCAAAAGTCATTCCTACGGCTGAGGGTCGGAATTTAATCCCTTCGGTAGTTGAACCTGTTAAAGGTTTGGTTGGTGACTTAGCCAAAAGACAGATGATTTTGAATCCTAAAAACACAATTTATTCTGTGAAAAGATTAATGGGCCGGCGATTTGATGACCCAGAAGTTAAAAAGACAATCAAGCATGTGCCTTACAAAATTGTTGCCGGCAAAGATAATATGGCTTGTGTTGAAATTGAAGGTAAAATTTATACCCCTCAAGAAATCTCTGCCAAAATTTTACAAAAAGCCAAAACAGACGCCGAAGCCTTTCTAGGAGAAAAAATCGAGGAAGCAGTAATTACTGTTCCAGCTTATTTTGATGATTCTCAGAGACAAGCAACTAAGCAAGCAGGAGAAATCGCTGGTTTAGATGTAAAAAGAATCGTTAATGAGCCAACTGCTTCTGCTTTAGCTTATGGACTAGACAAAAAACAAAACCAGACAATTGCTGTTTATGATCTAGGCGGTGGTACTTTTGATATTTCAATTTTAGAAATTGGTGACGGGGTTTTTGAAGTTAAGGCAACTAATGGGAATACCTTTTTGGGCGGTGACGATTTTGACCAAAAAATTATTGACTGGTTAGTTGAAGAATTTAAAAAGGAACATAATTTTGATTTAACTGCGGATTCTCAGGCAATGCAAAGGATTAAAGAGGCAGCAGAAAAAGCAAAGATAGAATTGTCCTCGGTTCAAGAAACCGAAATCAATTTGCCGTTCATTACTCAAAAAGATAACCAGCCTCTCCATCTGAATAAAAAACTAACGAGGGCTCAGTTAGAAAAGATGGTTGACGATTTGATTCAAGCGACGATGGAACCAGTTAAAAAATGTTTAGCCGATGCAAAATTAAAACCAAATGAGATTAACGAAGTAATCTTAGTTGGTGGTCAGACAAGGATGCCTAAAATCCAACAATTGGTTGAGGATTTTTTTGGCAAAGAACCGAATAAAACTGTTAATCCTGATGAAGTGGTGGCAGTTGGAGCGGCAATCCAGGGAGCGGTTTTGGCCGGTGAAGTGAGAGATGTCTTGCTTTTAGATGTGACACCGCTAACTTTAGGGATAGAGACGTTGGGTGGAGTAATGACGCCTTTAATTGAAAGAAATACCACCATTCCTACCCGAAAAGCGCAAATTTTTTCAACTGCCGCTGACAACCAGACTCAAGTAGAAATCAATGTTTTGCAGGGAGAAAGAGCAATGGCAGCTGATAACAAATCCTTAGGTAGATTTATTTTAGATGGAATTCCACCGGCTCCAAGGGGGATTCCTCAGATCGAAGTGACATTTGATATCGATGCCAATGGGATTCTTAATGTTTTCGCTAAAGATAAAGCCACTGGCCGAGAGCAAAAAATCACTATTCAGAATGCGACTAATTTGACTGACGAAGAGATTGAAAAAATGAAGAAAGAAGCTGAAGAATATGCTAAAGAAGATGCCGAAAAGAAAAGTTTAGCTGAAGCAAGGAATAGACTTGATACAACTATCTTTGCCGCCGAGAAAATGATTAAAGATTTAGGGGATAAACTTAAACCAGAAGACAAAACTAAACTTGAAGAAGCAATTAAAAAAGCAAAAGAAATTTTTGCCAAAGAGTCCGCGACTAAAGAAGAGTTGGAGCAAGAAACAAACTCTTTAGTGGAATTGATGCAGACAACTCAATCTGGTTCTCCTCCGCCCTCTGGGGATAACCAGAATGATAAAGGAGAGGCAGAAGAGGGTGAGGTGGTTAATTAATTTGATAAGAATTTGAAATTTGCCCCGGAAAACCAAAATTATTCTTGAATTGGTATTTTATCTTGGTCATAATTAGTTTAGATGAAAAAGGATTATTATGAGATTCTGGGAATTTCTAAAAATGCCTCGGAAGGGGAAATAAAAAAAGCCTACCGGAGATTAGCTCTGCAGTGGCATCCAGATAGAAATAAATCTCCCGAAGCAGAAGAAAAATTTAAAGAAATCAACGAAGCCTACGAGATTTTGTCCGACCCACAAAAACGGCGAGCTTATGATCAGTTTGGTCATGCTGCCTTCACTCCTGGTGGTACTCCTTTTAGCCAAGGAGGAGCCTGGACCTATAAAAAAGGACCTTTTACTTTTTATAGCTATAGCACTGCTAGTGGAGAGTCACCATTTGCTGATTTTGACTTTTCATTTGAGGGTTTTTCTGATCCATTTGAAATTTTTGAACAATTTTTTGGTGGTGGTTCGCCTTTTAGACAAAGACGCACTTTGCCGACTTATAGGATTGATTTGACAATTCAGGAAGCCTTTAAAGGGGTAGAAAAGACAATTATTCTTGATCGGGAAAAGCGGCGAGTCAAAATTCCGGCCGGGGTGATTGATGGTCAGAGAATTAAATTTAAAGATTTTTATCTTCTAGTTAACATTATTGAAGATGAAAATTTGCAACTTGATGGTTATGACATCTATGTAAATCAGAGAATTCCTTTTTCAACTGCAGTTTTGGGTGGTGAAATCGAGGTGCCAATGATTGTGGGCAGTTTTAGATTAAAAATAAGACCGCCAGTCCAGCCAGGGACTTTAATTAGGGTCAAAGGTAAAGGAATGCCTATCGCTGGCAGGCCAGGTAAAAAGGGAGATTTTTTTATTAGGTTATTAGTGGAAGTTCCGGCAAAATTAACAAGAGAACAAAAGGAATTAATTCAGAGGCTAGCTCGGCTGGGATTGTAAAATCCCCAATTGCCATGGCCAGGATAGATTGTTGCTGGCAAAAGTTTTTTTAATTTGGCTAAAGAATTTTTTAATGCTTTTTGATTAGAATAAGAGAAATCCGTTCTTCCCACCCCCTTAAAAAACAAAGTATCGCCGGTAAAAATTATCTTTTCTTTTTCTTGATAAAGACAAATAGAACCAGGAGTGTGGCCAGGAGTTTTTATTATTTTGATTTTGAAATTGTCGAAGTTAATGGTTGCTTTTTCCCCTAAATTTAAAGTTGGTTTTGGGGGAAGAAAAACAATTTTTTGCTTTAACCAATAGCCGGCACTTTTTAAGCTGTTTTCTAAAAGAAATAAATCTTGATAATTGATCGCCAACGGAAGATGAAATATTTGTTGAATTTCCCCTGCCCCTAAGAGGTGATCAAAATGACCGTGGGTAAGAATAATCATTTTTGGCCGGAGTTTTTCTTTGATGATTTGTTCTGCAATATAATTAGCCTCGTCTCCAGGATCAATAATAATGACTTTTTTTGTTTTCTTGCTGATCAAAAGATAACAATTTGTGGCTAATTGGCCAACAGTTAAGACAATAATTTTCATTGTTTTGATTATACTAAAGCTTAAAAATAAGTTTGCATTTTTTCTTCGGAAAGCTATAATGATAATAGAATACTGCCCCCTTATTATATGATTAATCAAAGGAGGTCGGCAATGGTGATCGAACTTAATGCTAGTAATTTTAAAACTGAAGTTTTAGATTTTAAAGGAGTTGTTTTGGTTGATTTTTGGGCTTCTTGGTGTGGTCCTTGTTTGATAATGGCACCGCTGGTTGAAGAATTGGCAAAAGAATATGCTGAAAAAATAAAAATTGGCAAACTTGATGTTGAGAAAAATAACAAAATTGTGACTACCTATAATATAATGAATATTCCAACATTAATAATTTTTAAAAATGGTCGGCCAGTAGAACAATTAGTTGGTCTTACTCCTAAAGAAACAATAAAAGAAAAAATTAACGCTGTTTTATCTTAAAATGAATGCTTTTTCTTCTTATTTGGCTCAATTAGATTCGGTTGCCAAGATAATTAAAATTGATGGATTTGTTAAAGAAAAACTTTCCCGGCCAGATCGGGTTTTAGAAGCTAATTTGGCGATAAAAATGGATAATGGCCAGTGGCGATTTTTTCAAGCTTGGCGGGTGCAGTTTGATAATACTTTGGGTCCTTACAAAGGAGGGATTAGATTTCACCCCCAAGCTAATTTAGAGGAAATAAAAGCTTTAGCCGGTTGGATGACAATCAAAACTGCGGTAGCAGAACTTCCTTTTGGTGGCGCAAAAGGGGGAATAGCGGTCGATGTTAATGAGTTATCGTCACAAGAATTAGAAAGACTCTCAAGAGTTTATACAAAAGCAATTTATAAATTAATTGGTTCTGATGTTGATGTGCCTGCGCCTGATATGAATACAGATCAAAAAATTATGGCTTTGATAGTTGATGAATATCAGATTTTAACTGGTAGAAAAGACAAGGCAGTGGTTACGGGAAAACCAATTGGTTTAGGAGGAAGTTTAGGCAGAGAAGAAGCAACAGGCCAAGGAGGAGTCTGGGTTTTGGAAGCTTTAATCAAAAGATGGTTAAAATCTGCTTCTCAAATAACTCTCGCGGTTCAGGGATTTGGTAACGTTGGTTTTAATTTTGCCCGTTTAGCTTGTCAGTTGGGAATCAAAATAATAGCGGTTTCTGATTCGAAAGGTGGCGTAAAAAACAGGCAGGGGTTGGATATCAAAAAGCTTGGAGAATGGAAGCGAAAAACTGGTTCGGTGATAAATTTTCCCGGGGCGGTGAATATCGATCAGGATCAGTTTTTGCAATTATCAGTTGATGTTTTGGTGCCGGCTGCCCTAGAGGGAGCAATTACCAAAGAAAATGCTTCGGCAATTAAAGCCAAGGCAATCGTGGAGATGGCCAATGGGCCAGTCACGCCTCAGGCGGAAAAAATTCTTGGAGCAAAAAAAATATTGATTATTCCTGATGTGGTGGCGAATAGCGGTGGAGTGATAGTTTCTTATTTTGAATGGCTGCAAAACAAAAAAAATTCCCGCTGGTCTTTAGAAAAGGTAAATCAGGAATTAAGAAAAAAAATCCTTACCGCTTTTGAAAATATTTGGGAGTTTGCTGACAAAAAACAAATAAATTTGCGTCAGGCAGCATATGCTTTGGCAATTAAGAGAATAGAAAAATCGCGAAAGAAAAAATTTGCTGATTAGGTATCTCCTAAACCTAAACAGATTATCAAACTTTTGTTTCCTGGCAAGGCGGCAGACACCAAACAACAGAATTTGACCTTAAACAGTCCATTTGTTAAAATCTGACTAGTATTTAGTTAAATTGGTTTAAGGGAGAAATAATTAAAGGGCGGGCGAAAACCGCCTTTTTTAAAGCAAAAATGATTGATTTAAAAAAATTACCTAGAACTGAATTTGCTTCAGCGGTTGCTCAAATTGCTGGGCAAAGACGGATTGATCCGCAGACAATTATTGACTCGGTAAAATTAGCTTTGATTGCCGCCTACAAAAAAGATGCCAAAGAGCGAGGAGAAATAATTAATGAGGATGAGGTTTACGAGGTAGAACTCGATCCGGAATCTGGAGAAGCAAAAATTTTTTTAATTAAAGGAGAAGAAAAAAAAGATGTTACTCCGCCTGGATTTGGAAGAATTGCCGCTCAAACTGCCAAACAAGTAATTATTCAAAAAATTAGAGAGGCAGAAAAAGAGGCGATTTTCAAAGAATATGCTCCCCGAGTAGGTAGCCTCTTAACAGGAACAATTTTAAGAGTTGATCCTTATCGAGTGGTAGTTGGTGTGGGTAAGGCAGAAGCAATTTTACCAAAAGAAGAACAGATTAGAGGAGAAAGATATGAGCCAACCTTAAAAATGAGTTTCTTTTTTAAAGAAATTATTAAGAGAGAGGAAAAAAAAGAAATAATTTTGTCAAGACGGGATCCGGGTTTGGTCAAGGAATTATTTAGGCGCGAAGTACCAGAAGTTTCCTTGGGGAATGTGAAGATTGAAAAAATCGCCAGAATTCCTGGAAAAAGATCTAAAGTGGCGGTAGTTTCGGTTCAGCCGGGAATTGATCCAGTAGGTTCTTGCGTTGGTCAAAATGGGGTGAGGGTGCAAGCAGTGATGAGAGAATTAGGCGAGGAAAAAATCGATATTATTCCTTACAGCGAGAACAAAACTCAATTTATTTTAGCTGCTTTGTCTCCAGTCGAGGGTGGCAAGATAGAAAAAATAGATGAAGAGAACAAAACCGTAGTCGTGGTTGTTCCAGAAGAGAAACTGGCCTTAGCTATTGGCAGTAGTGGCGAAAATGTCAAATTGGCCAGCGAGTTGGTTGGTTATGAAATAAAAGTAATTAGCGATTCTGCTAAAAAAACAAAAGAGCAAAAGAAATTAAAGCGGTAAAAGCAACTAAATGAGAAAGGTTTTACTTTCATCAGATGAAAACTCAAAAGAAGGATACCAACATTGGGATGAGAGAACGGCCACCGATAGTGACGGTGATGGGTCATATTGATCATGGGAAAACTACCCTTCTTGATAAAATTCGTCAGACTAATATTGCCCTTCAAGAAATTGGTGGTATTACCCAAAAAATTGGTGCTTATCAAATAGAAGTAACAACCTCCCAAGGGGATAAAGAGAAAATTACTTTTATTGACACCCCAGGTCATGCTGCTTTTGCTCAGATGCGAGCGCGGGGAGTCAAAGTAACTGATATTGCTGTTTTGGTAGTGGCTGCCGATGAGGGAGTAAAGCCGCAAACTAAAGAATGTTTGGCCCATATTAACCAGGCAAAAATTCCATTTATTGTGGCAATTAACAAAATTGATCTTCCTCAAGCGTCGGTGGAGCGGGTTAAAGGAGAATTAGCCCAAGAAGGAGTGGTGGTCGAAGATTATGGAGGCAATATTCCTATGGTTCCAGTTTCTGCCAAAACTGGCCAAGGAATTAAGGAACTTTTAGAGATGATCATTTTAATGGCTAAAGTAATTGGGTTTAAAGCCAACCCGAGTGGTAATTTTGAGGGAGTAGTAATTGAGTCCTCTGTTGACCCTAAAAAAGGACCAATTGCTACCATAATTGTAAAAAATGGGACCTTAAAACCAAAAGATAAAATTTATTTAGGTCAACAAGGGGTGAAAATTAGAGCGATGTTTGATGAAAACGGTAAACCGGTGTGGCAAGCACCGCCTTCAAAACCAGTAGAAGTTTTGGGGTTTACCAGTCCTCCTCCAGCAGGAGCAGTTATAAAAGATCAACCTTTTGTTTTAGGAGCAGTTATTCCGGCTGCTGAAAAAGAGAAAGATTCATTTCAAGATTTGTTTAAGCCGGAGGAAATAAAATTACCAGTCATTATTAAAGCTGATATCCAGGGATCATTAGAAGCAATTCTTCATCATTTGCCCAAAGAAGTAGAAATTGTTTTTGCCGGCATAGGCGAAGTTAATGAGTCTGATATTTTTCTTGCCCAAACTAGTAAGGCAAAAATTTTTGCCTTTAATGTGAAAGTTTCGCCGGCAATGGAGAGAATTGCCGAAGAATCAGGAATAGTTATTAGAAAACACAAAATAATTTATGATCTTTTTGACGAGATTGAAAAAGCAGTCTTAAAACTGATGGAACCAATGATTGACCAGGAGATTTTAGGCAAGGCCAAAATTTTAGAGGAATTTTCCTTTGAAGACAAAAGAGTGATTGGTTGTCAGGTGATTGAAGGCAAACTAACTAAAAAAGTAAAAGTTCATTTGGTGAGAGATGGTCAAGATCTTGGTGAGGCGAGAATTGCTTCGATGAGGCGAGGCAAACAAGATGTTGAGGAAACCAGCAGCGGAAATGATTGTGGAATTATTCTTCAGCCCCAGCTTGACTTTAAAATAGGAGATATGTTAATATCCTATAAGTAAATAGAAATGATATTCCCTCGGAATGGATAGGAGGGAGGAAAAAAATGAATAATTCTCTTCAAAATATAGTTGGTCAACTTTCGCCTTTAGTTAATGAAGCTAAAAAAATTATGATTTTGGTTTCTGAGTCAGATTTTGACCAACTTGCTGCTGGTTTAAGCTTATACTTAAGTTTTGTTGATGCTCAAAAAAAGACAGAGATTTTTACTCCTAAAATTCAAAATGAAAATTTAGCTGATTTAGCCGGCACTCAGGCTTTAAAAACTGATTTGGGTGCAGATTATCTATCGATTATTTTTGACTATCCTTTAGAAAAAATTGATAGGGTTTCTTCCGACGACAGTGAGGGAAAATTGAAATTAACAGTGATTACCAGAGCGGATGCCGAAGAGATTAAGCCAGAACAAATTATCATCCATCCCCAGCAAGGAAGGCCAGATCTGGGATTTGTTTTCGGTGATGAAAAAAATTTTAATCTTCCTGATGATTGGTTTACCAAAGCAGGCAATTGGGTGTGGCTTAATCATTTGCCAGGAGAAAAAAATTGGGCGAACATTTCTCTAATAGAACCAGAGTTAAGTTATTCTGAGTTGATAGCAAGAATTATTCATTCAATGGGTTTACCGATGAATTCTCAGGTAGGAAAAAATTTGTTTTTAGGAATTAAACAGGCAACCGGTTCTTTTGAAAAAATTACTGATTATCATACTTTGGAAACTGCTGCTTTATGTTTTAAAACTTTTCAATCAGCCTCGAGCAGACCTACTTTTGAAGAGATCCCAATTGAAGCGGTAGAGAGTAAGGAACCGACGAGTGTTTTTGGTCAAGCCTCGTCTTTCCCAGTGCCAAAAATTTTTAAGGGGTCAACCACTCCTAAAAATTAATTCTAGCTTTTTTCAATAATTTTGCTAAAATCTTTTAAAGGTTAAAATTTAAATTGGCTAAAATGCCTTTAACCAAAGAAGAAAAACAAAAAATTATTAAAAAATTTGCTCAAGTGAAAGGCGACACAGGCTCGCCGGAGATTCAAATTGCCCTTTTAACCCAAGAGATAAAAAAGTTAGTTGTTCATCTTAAGGAACATTTTCATGACGTTTCGGCTAAAAGAGGCTTGCTCTCGAAGATCGCTAAAAGGAGAAGACTACTTCGTTATTTGGCTTCAAAAGAAGCAGCAAGATATAAGAAAATTGTCAAAGAATTAGGAATTAAAAAATGAATTTGATTTCTTTAGGTAAGAAGAATTCGGAAATTGAAATTGGTGGCAGGAAGTTAATTCTTTCTACCAATGGCTTTGCTTCTCAAGCAGATGCCGCTGTTGTTGCCCAATACGGAGAAACAATGATTTTAGCAACAGTAGTTTGCGGTGGTTGTCGAGAAGATCTAGGTTATTTTCCGCTTCAAGTTGAATATGTGGAGAGGCTTTATGCTGGTGGGAGGATCAAAGGTAGCCGTTGGGTTAAAAGAGAAGGAAGACCTTCTGATGAGGCAGTCTTGATTGCGAGATTAGTAGATAGGGCAATAAGACCTTTGTTTCCAGAAGGTTATTTTAATGAGATTCAAATTGTTCTAATCTTACTTTCCGTTGATCAACAAAATGATCCAGCTTTTGTTTCTGCTGTCGCTACCTCAGCTGCTCTGCAAATTTCTAGCATTCCCTGGAAAGGGCCGATTGGCTTAGTGAAAGTTGGTTTAAAAGATGATCAGCCTTTTATTAATCCATTGACCAGTGAAGAAGCATTTTCTGATTTAGATTTGACCGTGGCGGTTAGTTCTCAAGGGGTAGTGATGCTTGAGGCTGGAGCCAACCAGGTACCGGAAGAAAAATTTTTGAAAGCAATTCTTTTTGGCAAAAAAGAAGGAGAAAAAATTCTTCAGTTTATTCAAGATTTTGGGGAAAAATTTGGTAAAGAAAAACAGCCCTTCCTTTCTATTTATCCTTCTTCTGAAGAGCTGAAGGCAATTAATTCTTTATTGGGAAGCAAGATTAAAAAAATGGTGAATAGTCAGAAGGGTAGCCAGGAGAATGATTTGCTTTTAACTATAATTCAGGAGGCGAAAGATGCCCTTGGTTCCCAGATAAAACCAAGTCTAATTGATTTAGGAGTGAGAGAGTTGGTTAAAAAGGCAGTGCGAGAAAAAATTTTGACCGGAGAACGAGTTGATGGCAGAAAAGCTGAGGAGTTACGTCCAGTTTCAGCAAAAGTTGGCGTTTTAGCCAGAACCCATGGTTCGGCTCTTTTCACCCGGGGAGAGACCCAGGTAATGACCGTGACCACGCTTGGAGCACCTTCTTTAAAACAACTAATTGAAAGTGCTGAAGGAGAAGAAACAAAAAGGTACATTCACCATTATTTTATGCCAGGCTATTCTATGGGAGAAATCAGTAGATTTGGTTGGCCAGGAAGAAGAGAAATTGGTCATGGAGCTTTGGCAGAAAGAGCACTTTTAGCTGTTATTCCCAGCGAGGAGAAATTTCCTTATACTATCCGGGTTGTCTCTGAAGTTCTTTCTTCGAATGGGTCAACTTCAATGGCGAGTGTTTGTGGTTCTTCATTATCGCTGATGGATGCCGGCGTTCCAATTGTTAGTCCAGTCGCGGGAATTTCAATCGGTTTAATTAAAGAGGGAGAGAAATACCAATTGCTTACCGATATTGCCGGGATTGAAGATTTTTACGGTGATATGGATTTTAAGGTGGCTGGTACGGAAAAGGGAATCACGGCAGTTCAGGTAGACACCAAAATTGGAGGATTAAACGAGGAGATAATCAAGGAAGCTTTGACAAAAGCCCAAGAAGCAAGAAAAGAGATCTTGAAAATTATCCGAGCAGTGATTCCTGCTCCGCGGGAGAAAATTTCTCAATGGGCGCCGAAGATTGCTGTTCTCCATATTTCGCCTTCGGTAATTGGAGAACTCATTGGCCCCGGAGGAAGAATGATTAGGAAGATTATCGAAGAAACTTCTTGCGAGATCAATATTGAGGATGATGGGACGGTCAGTATTGTTGGTCTTAATCAAGAATTAGTTGACGAGGCGGTGAAAAGGATAAAGGCCATTACTCAGCTGATTAAGCCAGGAGATTTATTTACTGGAGTAGTGAAAAGAATTCAGCCTTTTGGTGTTTTTGTTGAATTTTTGCCAGAAAAAGAAGGTTTAATCCATATTTCTGATTTAGCTGATGGGTTTGTGAAAAATCCAGTGGAGTTGGTCAAGGTTGGTCAAAAAATAAAAGTGGTGGTTAAAGAAATTGACGAGATGGGAAGGGTTAATCTAAGGCCGCAAATCCCTTTTAGATTAGAATCTAGAAGAATTAAACCTTGGTTGAGTCCAAAACACAGTTGGATGGAAACAAAATTTGCTTCTAGATTGGCCAAAAAAAGAAGATCTTGACTTCTCAACTAATAATTCTGCTAAGATTCGAGGGGCAGAGGGTATTAAGATGTTTAATCACTTTTAAAAAAATGTTATCATCATTTTATGAAGGGTTTTTCTCAAGATGAGACTCAAGATTTTATCAGTCGTGGCTTAAAAGGTCTAAAAAACAAAATCGCCCAGGCTTTAATTCCCAGTGATTTACGAGAAAGACTTGAGCAGATGGTTGCTCAATTAGAAATGGTTAAATTGTCGGAAAATTTTTTGCTTGATTTTCAAAGAACTAGTCATTATGTTGAGTGGGCAGTTTCTTTACCTTGGCAAAAACAAACAACTGATAATTTGGATTTAAATTATGCCCGCAAGATATTAGAAAAAACTCATTATGGTTTAGATCAGATTAAACAGCGGATTTTAGAATATCTTTCAGTCTTGATTTTACAAAAAAAGCGCCGAGCAGAAGAACATATCCGGGCGCCGATTTTGTGTTTTGTTGGTCTGGTTGGCACTGGCAAAACTACCATTGCTCAGGCAATCGCTGAGGCCTTAGGAAGGAAGTTTATTAGGATTCCTTTTGGCGGTTTGGGCGACCCATTTTATTTAAGAGGCCAGTCAAGATTCCATCCTTATGCTGAGCCAGGATATATTATTAAAGGCTTGAAAACTGCCGAAGCCAAAAATCCAGTTATTCTTCTGGATGAAATTGATCGAGTAGCTGATGATGCTTTAAATACAATTATGGGTGTTTTGGTTGAGCTTTTAGATCCAGAACAGAATTGGCAATTTACTGATTATTTTTTAGATTATCCCTTTGATCTTTCTCAGGCTCTTTTTGTCGCTACAGCCAATAACACTAATCGAATTGCCACCGCCGTCCTGGATAGGATCGAACCAATCCAAATGCCATCTTATTCTGATCAAGAAAAAATTGTCATTGGGAAGGAATATCTCTTGCCGAAAGTTTTAGAAGAAGCAGGTTTGACTGAAGAAGAATTAAAAATTAGTGATGAATGTTGGCCTTTGATTGTCAGGCCTTTAGGGTTTGATGCTGGGGTAAGGACTTTAAAAAGAAATATTGAAGGAATTGCCCGGAAAGTAGCGATGTTAATTGTGGAGAAAAAAGGAGAAAGGTTTTTTGTTAATAAAGAAAATATTAAACAATTTTTACCTGAATGGTAATTAAAAAGGAATAAAATGAGGCACGATCTTTTAAAAATAATCAGTTTAGGCGGTTTTGGTGATGTCACCCAAAATATGTATGTTTATCATTATTTGCCTGTTGGCGAAGAGAAAAATGATCAGTTATTAATTGTTGATGTTGGGGTTGGTTTTCCTGAGGAAGACATTTTTGGGGTTGATATGATAATCCCTGATTTTTCTTATGTGATGAAGAGAAAAGAAAAGATAGTGGGAGTTTTGCTAACCCATGGTCATGAGGATCATATCGGGGCTTTACCATTATTTATTTCTCAATTAGGCAGACCAATAAAAGTCTACGGTCCCAAACTGGCGGTAGAGTTAGCAAAAGAAAAACTTGAAGAATTTAAGGTAATGGCAAAGATAGAGGTAATCAAAAGTAGTGATTTACTTCGGTTAGGAGTTTTTAAAATAGAGTCGGTTAGAGTTACCCATTCTATTCCCGATACTTATCATTATTTTATTACCACTCCAGTAGGTAATTTCTATCATGCCTCGGATTTTAAATTTGATTTTACTCCACCGGACAAAAGACCAAGCCAATTAAGAAAAATTGCCAAGTTTGGCAGAAGAGGCATTTTAGCGATTTTGTCTGATTGTTTAGGAGCGGAAAAAGAAGGCTACGCGCCTTCGGAAAGCGAGTTAGCAGTGATGTTTGAACAAAAAATTAGAACTGCTAAAGGAAGGGTTTTTGTCACTGCAATTTCTTCAAATATTTATCGTTGGCAAGAAGCGATTAATGCTTCTAAAAAGGTGGGGAGGAAAATTTGTTTGGTTGGGATGTCTGTGGAAAAAAATATTAAATTAGCTAAAAAAATGGGCTATTTAAAATTAGACGAGTCTGATTTGATTAAACCGGCAAAGATCAAAAATCTGCCCGAAAACAAGGTGACGATTCTTATTGGTGGTAGCTTAGGGCAGGAGGGTTCGTCTTTAGATAAAGTAGTTTTTGGTAAACATCTCATAAAAATTAAAAAAGGCGATCGAATCATTTTTTCTTCTCCCGATTATATTCCTGGGACAACAAAAGCAATTTATGACTTAATTGACGATTTAATCAAGATGGGGGTAGATGTGGTTTATTGGGAAATTGAAAACAATCTCCATGTCTCCGGCCATGCAGCCAAACAGGAATTGGCTTTACTTTTAGAATTGACAAAACCAAAATTTGTTATCCCAATCGGCGGTAATTACAGGCACATAAAGCAATTTTCTGATTTAGTTGATAAGGTTGGTTTTAGCCCAGAGAGTTTTGTTTTTCCCGCAGAGGATGATATTTTAATTTTTAATCGTTCTGGTTTGACCAAAACAAAAGAAAAATTAGCTTTAAGAAAAGTTTTGGTTGATGGTCTGGGGGTAGGCGATGTTGGCGAGATAGTTTTAAGGGACAGAAAAGTTTTGGCTGAGGAGGGAATGATTGTGGTGGTTTTAATTTATGATCAGAAGAGAAAAAGTTTAGCCACTGTGCCTCAGGTAATGAGCCGAGGTTTTGTTTATGTTAAGGAAAACGAAGCCACCATGAGAAAAATTAGTCAGATTGCTCAAGATGTTTTTAATGATAATATGAGACTAGGAATGAGTTTTGATTTTGCCAGAAAGAGAATCCAGGGAGAGATTGAAACTTATGTTTTAGAAAAAACTGCCAGGCAGCCAATGATTTTGCCTGTGATTATTACTGTGTAAGATGAAGTCAGCTGAAAATGCCAAGAAGAAAAAAAATTAGAAACCGACTGCGACTAAGATTAAAAAGAAAAACTATTCTTTCTCTGATTTCTTTAATTTTCTTTTTTCTGGGAATTCTAGCCATTTTTTCTTTTATTCAAGAAGGATCAATTCCAACAAAAATTAATTTGTTTTTATTAGAGTGGTTTGGTTTTTCTAGTTTTCTTTTACCATTTTTGTTATTTTGTTTTGGTTTTGCTTTTTCCCAGATAAAGACTGCTTTGGGTCAGATGAATATCTGGTTGGGTGCCACCATACTTTGGTTGTCGCTTTTGGCCTTAACCAAAGGAGGCTTAATTGGTAATTTGATTTGGGCCAGACTAGAATTTCTTATTACCCCGGTGGGGAATATTTTAGTTTTATTGGCAGGAGTAGTAATTGGTGTTTTGGTTTTATTTAATACCTCTTTAGATCAATTAATAGAGTTTTTCTTAAGAATCCTGACAACAATTAAAAGATATCTTGTTGCTCCCAAAAAGAAAATTGCTAAACCTATTTTTTGGCGAGATCAAAAAAGCGAGGAGACTGTTTCTGAGAGAGAGGGAGAAATCCCTGGTCCTCCGCCAGTTTTGCTCAGTAAACAAACTGCTGTTGGTGCTTCAGCTGATTTTTTAACCCAAGATAAGGGTTTGTTAACTCAGTCACAAAGAGAGCAAATCTGGCATTATCCGCCAATAGAGATTTTTCAGGATATTGCTGTTGGCCAGGCAGACAGGGGTGATGTTAATAAAAATGCCGCAACGATTGAGAGGACGTTGGATTCGTTTGGGATTACCGCCAAAGTGGTTGAGGTCAATCGTGGTCCCTCGGTAACCCAATATGCTTTAGAGGTTGCCCTTGGAACCAAACTTTCTAAAATTACTGCTTTATCCAATGATTTAGCTTTGGCTTTAGCTGCTCCCACTGGCCAGATAAGAATCGAAGCGCCAATTCCGGGCAGATCGCTGGTAGGAATAGAAGTCCCTAACAGATCCTTGCAAATAGTTAGTCTCAAACATATGCTAAATTCGGCAGTAATGAGAGAGGCAAAGTCGAAATTACAAGTTCCTTTAGGCTTAGATGTTTCTGGAAAACCATTAGCAGCAGATGTGAGTAAAATGCCCCATATTTTAATTGCTGGCCAAACAGGTTCAGGGAAAAGCATCCTGCTTAATTCTTGGATTGCTACTCTGCTTTTCAGAACTAGTCCTGATGAGGTAAGACTGATTTTGGTTGATCCAAAACGGGTAGAAATGGGTCAATTCAACGGAGTGCCTCATCTTTTGGCGCCAATCATTCATGATCCTCATAAGGTTATTTCTGCTTTAAATTGGGCAATCAAACAAATGGAAGAAAGGTACAAAATTTTTGCTCAGGTGGGAGCAAGAAACATTAATGCTTATAATGAATTAGCCGGTATCCAGCGCCTACCGTATATTTTGATTATTATTGATGAGTTAGCTGATATCATTTTGTTTTCACCTGCCCAAGTGGAAGATACTATTTGCCGAATTGCCCAAATGGCAAGAGCCACCGGCATCCATCTTATTTTAGCCACTCAAAGACCATCGGTTGATGTGATTACTGGTTTGATTAAAGCTAATATCCCCTGTCGAATTTCTTTTGCTGTTGCGAGTATGACTGATTCTCGGGTGATTCTTGATACACCGGGAGCAGAAAAGCTTTTGGGGAGGGGAGATATGCTTTATATCCCACCTGATCAGGCAAAACCGACAAGAATTCAAGGGCCTTATGTGACTGATGAAGAAATTGTCAGATTAATCGAATTTCTCAAAGGCCAACAAGAAGCTAGTTATGAAACTCAAATTTTGTCTCAACCAGTAATGAGTCAGACTGGTTCAAGAACAGTGATGGTTAATGGTGAAGAACGAGATGAATTGTTTAAGGAAGCAGCAGAATTAGTGATAAGACACAAAAAAGCCTCTGTTTCTTTACTTCAGAGAAAATTCCATATTGGTTTTGCCAGAGCAGGCAGGATTATAGACAAATTAGAAGAGGCAGGAATTGTTGGGCCTGATCAGGGATCAAAGCCAAGAGAAGTTTTAGTTGACTTCCTTCCTTCAGAATTCAAATAGAATGGAGAAACTTGCCCAAATCTTTAAAACCAAAAGAGAAGCCCAAAATATTAAGCTGGAAGAAGCAGCCAAAAAAACTGGTATTCCTTTGTCTTGGCTAATGGCAATTGAGGCAGGCGAGTATCAAAAGGTGCCAGCCGGTTATCTTAATATCTATCTTAGAGATTATGCTCTATTTTTAGGCATTAATGTTAATAAGGCCTTAGCATTATTCCGGAGAGACTATCCTGGTGGACAACAATTTTCAAGAAGGCAAAAAATTAATCAGAAAAAAAAGTTTTTGTTTTTAAAAAAAATAGAATTTAATTTAACCAATATTTTTTCTCTTTTGGGTTTAGGGAGTTGGCAGCTGATTAGTTTCCTTTTAATTTTTGTCTTTGCTGTCGGCTATCTGGTTTTTCAGTATTATCGTTTTAATCAACCACCTCCAATTGAGCTATTTGCTTTTCCTCAAGAAGTGTTTCAAGAACAGATTGTGATTAGAGGAAAAACCGATCCAAATGCAGTAGTTAAGATCAATGACCAACCAGTTTTTGTGACCAGGGAAGGGATTTTTGAAAAAAAAATAATTTTGATTGAGGGGAAAAATATTGTTGTTTTTGAAGCCCAATCTCCTTCTGGAAGAAAAAATAAATTTGAAAAAGAAGTTGTTTTTAAGAAAAACTTTCAGTAGAATGAAATAATGGATGTAGTAATTCAAACAATTTTGATGGTGAGCATTATTTTATTAACCGCGGTCTTTCTTGTTGCCGGAGTCTTTATCATCGTGATTTTAAGGGAAGTGCAACAATTAAGTAAGAAATTAAATCAAATTGTGAGCAAAAGCGAGGGAGCAATTGATTCAGTTAATCAGGCTTTGGTAGTTTTGCCTCAATTAGCATCTGAATTAAAAGATTCGGTCAAAGCTTGGGGGGTGGTAAAACTGGGCATTTCCGCATTAATAGACTTTTTAGAAAAAAAAGGAATTATAACGATTAAAAAATTATCTTCTTCAGAAGAGTTAGCGACCGAGGGCAATAAAGAAAATGTTGACCAAAATGTTCTTAATTATCCCTTAATGGAAAACGCGGGCGATGGCGAAAAAAAGAAAAATTTCTTTCGCAAAAGATTCTTCTTTAAACGATAATTCCTTTTAATTTAGCGGCAAACTTTTTCTCTACTTTTTGAATTATTTTTTTTCTTAATTGTTCCACTTCTTGGCTGGTTAAATTTTTTTCTAAATCTTGGTAGACAATTCTAAAAGTGAGATTGTTTTTGTAACAATCTATTAGTTGTGCCTCTTTAATTAGAGGAGTAATAGCGATGATTGTTTTGGTAATCTTCTCAGAAAAAGTTTTTGGGGGGACGACAAAAGTTAGATCCTCACTTAAAGGAGGATATTTTGAAATTGGCGAGAAAAACTTGATGTTTGAGGCATATTTTGTTGCCACCTCAAGATTTAATTCAAAGATGATCACCTTGTTTTTGATCCGAAAAGAGGCTAAGACATCAGGCTTGATTTCACCCAAGAGACCAAGGATTTTCTTGTCAAAACTTATTTTGGCCGCTCTAAAAGGATGAAACATAATTTGACTTTTGATTGGTTGGAAAGAAGGATTATTAATTCCCATCTCTTCAAAAAGAGCTTCCACGATTCCTTTTGCGAGATAAAAATTATCACCGGTAATTGCGGCAGTTAAGGTTGACTGTTCTTGGGGTAATTTGTCTTTTCCCAAAGGTAAATAGATATTAGCTAATTCGAAAATCTTAATTTCCGAATATTGAGCTTGATTTCGGACAATAACGTTTAAAAGAGAGGGGATTAAAGAAGGTCTCATATAAACTAAGTCTTTTGTGAGCGGATTTTTGATTTTAATCCATTCTTCAGGTTTAAACCCAGCTTTTTGAAGCATTGTCTTGGCCACCATAGAATAATTTACTGTTTCGGTAAAACCCCAATACTTTAAAGCCTCTTTTATCTTTTCTTCCCACCAGAATTTTGGATCTTCACTATTTTGAGGAGGTGTTCCGGGAGGTAAAATATTGGGTATTCGATGATAGCCGTGGATTCTGGCGATTTCTTCAATTAAATCTTCAGGAATTGAAATATCGTTATAGCGCCAATGGGGGACAGAAAATGAATAAAATTGTTTTTTCTGATCACTTTTCAATAATGAAAAACCAAGAGACTGAAGAATAGTGATTACTTTTTTCTTTTCAATTTTAACGCCAATTCTTTTTTCAACCAAGTCCAAATTTAAACCAACAGTTTTTTGGGGCTGTGGCCGAGGATAAATGTCTATTAGTTTGCTTGCCACCTTGGCCTGACAATTTTTTTGAAATAAGCTAATTGCCTTCTTCATTGCTAAGAGGACCCCTTCAGGATTAACCCCCTTTTCAAATCTTAAAGCGGCTTCTGTCTGAAAGCCTAAAGTTTGACAAGTTTGTCTAATCTTAACTGGATCATAAGTTTGGACAAAAAGAAGTATCCGTTTGGTATTGCTATCAACAGCAGAGTTTTCTCCTCCCATAATGCCACAAAGATCAATAATTCTTTTCTCGCCATCTTCAATGATGATTGCCCCGGCTGGTAAAAAACGAGTCTTGCCATCTAGGGTGATAATTTTTTCTCCTTCTTTTGCTTCTCGAAGAATCATTTTTGCTCCCTTAATTTTGTCATAGTCAAAAGTATGCATTGGTTGTCCAAGTTCAAGCATTAGGTAATTAGAAATATCAACTACATTATTTAAAGCCCGAATGCCTGAGAGTTGTAACCGTTTCTGGATAATTTTTGGCGAGGGGTGGACAATAATATTATCAAAAATCAAGGCAGTAAAGCGGGGACATAAAGATGTTTTTTCGATAACTACTTTTAAAGGTAGACCATTTTTAATTTCAGGAATTTTATCTTCTTTGGGAAGAACTGGTTTGAGTTTAGCCTTGAGATTGAATTGAGGTAAAATCACCGAGAGTTCTTTAGCAATGCCCCAGACAGAAAGACAATCAGGCCGATTGGTAGTGATTTCGATTTCATAAACATAATCATTATCTTTTTGAATAATTTTTTCTACCGATTGACTACAACAAGAAAGGTATTGAGCAATTTGCTTAACCTTAGCTGATGTTTTTAAATATTCTCTCAGCCAAGAATCGGGGATTAAAATATTCATCCTTAGAATTGTTTTAGAAAATCTAAATCACCACTAAAGAGCAATCTAATATCAGGAATTTTGTATTTCATCATAAAGAGTCTTTCTACTCCCCAACCCCAGGCAAAGCCGCTATATTTTTGAGGATCAATTCCGCCATTTGCTAATACTTTTGGGTGTACCATACCGGCGCCTCCCAGCTCTAACCAACCTTCTTTGCAAACACTACAGCCTCGGCCATTACAGATAACACAAGTGACATCAACTTCAAAGGATGGTTCGGTAAATCTGAAATGAAACGGCCGAATTCTTGTTTCTCTTTTTGGCCCGAAATATTGTTTGCTAAAAAAATCGAGAGTTCCTTTAAGATGACTAACGTTAATATCTTTGTCTATCAAGAGGCCTTCAAATTGATAAAACATCGGTGCATGGGAAATATCTGATTGACGGCGATAACATTTAGCAATGTTTAACATCCTGATGGGTAATTGTTTTTTCTCCATTTCTCTTAATTGGCCGGAGGAGGTATGGGGGGTAAGAATGCCTTTACCATATTTTTTATTTTCCAGATCTTGAATAAAAAATGTTTCCCAATTATCTCTAGCAGGATGATTTGGTGGCATATTCAAACCTTCAAAGGCATACCAATCCCATTCTATTTCTGGATAACGTACCCGATTAAAGCCGATTTTTTGGAAGATTTTTGCAATCTCTCTGATTGTTTGTGTAATCAAATGGAGATGCCCTTGTTGGGGTTTTAATCCAGGGGCAGTCACATCGAGCCATTCGTTCTTAAGATTCCGGTTTCTTAGTTTAATTTCTTTGTCTTTTTTGGCGATTAATGTTTGGATTAAGTTTTTAATTTGATTTAGTTTTTTCCCCTCCTGGATCCGTTCTTCACTGGGTAAACTTTTAATCTCTTTGAAAGCCTGAGTAACGATTCCTTTTCTTCCCAAATATTTAATCCGAATTTTTTCTAATTCCTCAATTGTTTTAGCAGTAACCACTGCTTTTTTGATTTTTTCTCTTGCTAAAGATTCCATTTTTTCCTTTGCCACTAGAGGCGATTTTAATCTTTTTTTCGCTAAGAACGAACAAGTTTATTTTAGCAATTTTTATTTAAAAATGAAACTGCTAAATTTTTAAGATGTTCTTTCCTTTAAGGACGGAAGAGCTTCATCGTTCTTCATTCCTTGATTATCGGGATTTACCTTTATTAGCTTAATATATTATAATGAAAGAGGTTAAGTGCCAATAAGAGGAGAGAATAAAAAACAATTTTTAACCAATGAAAGCTAAAGATCTAAGAACTGCTTTTATTAATTTTTTTAAGAAAAAGGGTCATCAGGTTATTCCTTCTGCTCCTTTAGTGCCCGAAGAAGATCAGTCAACTCTTTTTATTTCTGCTGGAATGCATCCATTGGTCCCTTATCTTTTGGGCGAGCCCCATCCGTTGGGAAAAAGATTGGTTAGTTGTCAAAAATGCTTAAGAACAGAAGACATTGAAACAATCGGCTCTTCTTTTAGGCACACTTTTTTTGAAATGTTGGGTAATTGGTCCTTAGGTGACTATTTTAAAAAAGAAGCAATTGCTTTTAGTTGGGAATTTTTGACCAAGATTTTACGCTTAGATCCCAAAAGAATCTTTGTCACAATTTTTAAAGGCGATCAGTTGGTTGATTATGATCAAGAAACAGAACAGGCCTGGTTAGCAGTTGGTTTGCCAAAAGAGCGGATTTTTCCCTTGGGTCGGGAAGATAATTGGTGGGAAGCAGGTGAGACAGGACCGGGTGGTCCGGATACAGAGATTTATTACGACACTGGTAGAAAACCCTGCCGTCCAAATTGCAAACCGAGTTGCCAATGCGGTAAGTATTTTGAGATTTGGAATAATGTTTTTATGGAATATAATCGACTGCCTGATGGTAGTTACCAAAAATTAAAGCAAAAAAATGTTGACACAGGAATGGGGGTAGAAAGGACAACCGCGATTCTGGAGGGAAAAGATGATGATTATACTACTGAATTATTTTGGCCAATAATTGAAAAAATTTCTCATTTAAGCGAGAAAAAATATCAAGAAAGTGAAATGATTACCTCTCGGATGAGAATTATTGCCGATCATTTGCGGGCTGCCAGTTTTATTATTGCTGATGGAATAACTCCTAGTAATGTTAGACAAGGATATGTCTTAAGAAGACTGGTTAGGCGGGCAATAAAAGAAGGTAAAAAATTAGGGATAAATAGGCAATTTACTTCAGAAGTTAGCATAATAGTGGTTGAGTTGTTTAAAGACGTTTATCCAGAATTGGCAGCCAATAAAACCCAGATTATTAATCAACTAGAAGAAGAAGAGTTTCGTTTTGCCAAAACATTAAAACAGGGTTTGCATATTCTTGAAAAAGAAATTGCTAAGTTGGGTAAAAGTAAAATATTTTCGGGCAAGCTGGCTTTTGATCTTTATCAAACATATGGTTTTCCAATTGAAATGATTGAGGAGGAAATCGCTAATACTAATCCTAATTTGAAAGTTGATCTTGATGGATTTAATCAATGCTTAAAAGAGCATCAGGAGAAGTCTCGAAAATCAGCAAAAGATTTTTTTCGAGGAGGATTAAAAGATCAATCTTTAGCCACTATTAAATTGCATACAGCCACTCATCTCCTTCAGCAATCATTGAGAGAAATCCTGGGTGGTCATATCTCTCAAGTGGGTTCGGCTATCACTCCAGAAAAATTAAGATTTGATTTTGTTCACCCAAAAAAGTTAACTTCTCTAGAAATTACTGCCATTGAAAGATTAGTCAACCAAAAAATTAAAGATAATCTTTTGGTCGAGATGAAAATTTTGCCTTTCAAAAAGGCAGTTGTCCAACAAGCATTAACTGTGCCCGGGAAAAATTATCCCTCTTTTGTCAAAGTTTATTCAATTAAGGACCCCAAAACAGGGAAAATTTTTTCTCGAGAAGTTTGTGGTGGGCCTCATGTTAAAAAAACTGGTGTTTTGGGAAAATTTAAGATTATTAAAGAGGAGGCCTGTGGTACCGGCAAAAGGAGAATTTATGCCGTCTTAGAAAAATGAACTTTGGCCAGAAAAATTATCTTACCACTAATTTAGAAGGAAAAGCAGATCAACAAAAAGAATTTGTTTTGTTAGCTTTAATTGGCGAGGATTTAGTTAATTTAGCTCTTTTTAGTGTTGAGAAGAGCGAAACAAAACTTTACTCTTGGGCTCGGCCACAAACTTGGGATGGTAAAGACAAGGAAAGTTTGCTTAATGGATTTGAAGCCAGTTGGAGATTAATTCCAGAACTAGAAAATTTGCCGAACCTTTCTGTTGTTTTTTTGATTTCTCCGTTCTGGGCAGGAGCAGACAACACCTCGGTCATCGAAACCAAAAAAGCGTTTTTAGCTGAGATTTGTCGTCAGTATAAATTAAAACCTTTAGGATTTTTGCTTCCTGATGAATCGCTAATTCGTTATTATCAGATGGAAGAAGGCGAATTACCAAGTTTTATCAGTGTTTTTGTTGGTTCTCAAAGATTGGAAATTTCTTTAATTCACCTTGGCAAAGTGAAAAGCAGATTAAGATTGGAAAAAAAGCCGTCAGAATTTGCTTCTCAAATAGAAGAGGCATTAAACAAAATTGATTTTCAAGGAATGTTTCCTCCAAATTTAATTTTTTGGGGTAATAGTGAAGAGTGGCCAGTAGCTTTGATGGAAACGGTCAATAATTACCAATGGGTTGGCCGAAGAGAAAGTTTGTTTTTGCATCTTCCCCAGATCTTGTTTCTGGAGTGGTCAGAATTCTTTTCTTATTTTCGACCACTGATTAAAGAGAAGTTCTCCCAATTAGAATCACCATTTGAGCAAAACGATGTTAAAGAAGAAGAGAAAAAAGAAGTTATTAAAGAAAGCCAAAAACCAGAATTACCAGCGGTGGATAAAGAAATAGAGATGGCAAAAGAGCCGGCCCAAGAAGGAGAGTTGCCAGAAGGGTTTTCTTGGGAGGATATTTCTTTAGCCCCCAAGACCGATCAGGATGGTTCTAGCAAAGAAGGTGATGATTTCCAGGAGAAAAAAATATCCCCGGAAAAAAGATTAACTGTGCTTTTGAAATTTTTAGCAATGACAAAAATTATTAAGAGTTTTGTTAACAAATTTAATTTTAATCTGAATTTTGGTTTGAAATGGAAAAAAGGATTCCTAATAGGGGTGATTTTAGCCGCAGTTATTCCATTTTTAAATTTATATCTTGTTAAAAATAAAATTGTTGTTTTTGTTACTCCTCAAGTGATTGAAGAAACTAAAGATTTTAAGTTTCTTACCACTGTTTCTGAGCCAGATATCCAAAAAGGAATCTTTCCTGCGACTAAGATTGAAGTTGAGCTGGAAGAGTCAGGTCAGGTTGCTGTTACCGGAGAAAAAATGATTGGCGAGAAAGCAATTGGGACTGTTAGTTTGTTCAATAGAACTACTAAAAAGGCTGATTTCTCTTCTGGGACACCAATCGTTTCTGATAATGGTTTAGAATTCTTCCTTAAGGAGTCGGTTTCCATCGCTTCCAAAACTGCTGATTTAGAAAGTGGAGTTGACAGATTGGGAGAAGTCCAAGTTGAGGTGGTCGCTGCTGAAATTGGTCCCGATTATAATCTTAATAAAGGAACAATTTTTTCTGTCCAGGGATTTTCTCAAGACGAATTTGTTGCCAAAGCTAAAGATGATTTTTCCGGTGGGAGCATCAGAAAGGTCAAGGCTGTTTCTGCGGATGATTTGGTCCGCTTAAGAGAGATGTTGACCGAAGAATCTAAAGCCAAAGCAAAAGAGGCTTTAGAAGCTAAAAAAACAGCCAATTTCCGGATTATCAGTCAAAAACCGGAGAGCAAATTGATTAATTTTGCTCCCCAAAGACAAAAGGACGAAGAGGCGGAAACTTTGACTGGTAGCCTAAAGATGAAATTTTCAGTTTTTGCTTTTGATGAAGAGAAATTCAAAAATTTTGTCTTAGAGGTGATTAAACAAAAATCTGATCAAGGATCAGACTTTAATCAAAAAACAATCAATTTTGAATTAAAACCAATTGCCCAAACAGAAGAAGAAATTGATCTTAAAGTAATTATTAAAGCAAAATTTTATTTTCATCCAGATGGTCAAAAATTAACAAATCAGTTAGTGAGAATGAAAAAGTCCGAAGTTAATAAAATTTTAAGACAGTATCCAAGAATTTACCGCTTTGAAGTGAAAACCACCCCCTTGTTTTTTAGATTTTGGCCTTGGTTATCAGCCAAACAAAAAAACATTTCATTAGAAATTAAGGAGGACTAATGGCTCTTTATGGTTATATAAAAGAGATAAAAGAAACGCCGTCTTTAATCATTCAACCTAATCAGAAAATAGGAATAGGGGAGATTTTTATGACTAAAAAAAGGATTTTTGGAGGAATTTTTTTTGCAATTGGTTCTGCTTTGGTCTTGATGGCAATTTTGCCTTTGATGAATTATCAATTTTTTTATGCACCTAAATTTAGCTATATTTTAAGTCCAATACCAGAAGGACAAAAGAATTCCGAGACTAACTTTGGCGTCTTGGCCCAGGAAGATTATACTAATATTAATAGCTGGTTTAAATCAGGAGAAGAGATTAAGCCTCAAGAGGAAATTTTTGCCGGTACTTCTTTTTTGCTTTCAATTCCTAAACTTGGCATCAAAGAGGCAAATGTGATTATTGGCAGTCAAGATTTGGCTAAAAGCCTTGTTCATTATCCTGGAACAGCCTTGCCTGGTCAATTAGGCAACACCGTAATTTTAGGCCATTCGGTTTTACCCCAGTTTTTTAATCCTAAAAATTATTTAACAATTTTTTCTCTTTTGTATCAATTAGAAAGCGGCGATGAAATTTTGATTGATTTCGATGGGGTGAAATATTCTTATTATGTGGAAGACATTTATGAAGTAAAACCAACAGATTTTTCTCCTTTAAAGCAAAGATTTGATGATCAATTTCTGACTTTAATTACTTGTAGCCCGCCAGGAACCTATTTAAAAAGATTAATTGTTAAGGCCAGATTAGGAGCAAATAATAAATGAGAAAATTTTTAAGTTTTGATTTTGGACAAAAAAGGATTGGGGTCGCTGGCAGTCTTGATGGGGTTATTTTCCCCTAAAGATAATAGAATATAAAAAACGGTCAGAAGCAGAGGCAGAGATTGTCAATCTTTGTCAAGATTTTCAGCCCCAGGCTTTAATTTGGGGTGTTGTTAAAAAAGGTAGTCTAGCGAAAAGAGTGAAAAGGTTTGCTCTCAAAATTGCCAGAATGTTAAAATTACCAGTAGAGTTTGTTGATGAAACTTTAACTAGTTTTGAGGCTGATCTAATTTTGTCTCAGAAGAAGAAAAGAAATAATTTTAAAAATGATGCTTTAGCTGCCGCTCTTATTTTAGAATATTTTTTAGATGAAAGGGGGTGGAATGTTTAAAAATATTATTGCTCCAATTCAAGCTTGGTTAATATCTCAAGGGAGATGCGTTGGTTGCGGGATGCCGCTTTCTAAAGGAAAAGTTGAGCCAAGGAAAGATGGGACTCAAAAAGTAACCTGTAGATGTGGTCGTATTTATATCCATACTCCCAAACTCAAAAAATACCGCCGTGCCTTATTCGAAGAGATATAAAATTACTGATAAAAACTTTTTAATAAAATGAATTATCTTTTTAAACAACCAAGGTATGTTTTTTTAGGGCTTCTTTTTCTTTTCTTAATCTCTTTTGCCGGAATTTTTCTTTGGAGTTTAAGGCCGATTTCCCATTCTGCGGAAAAAATTCAGTTTATTATTGCTCCCAAAGAATCGCTAAGCTCGATTGCCAAACGTTTGGAAAACCAAAAATTGATAAAAAATCGCTATCTTTTTCAACTCCTTGTTTATGGTCTCAAGTTGAATAAAAATATCCAAGCGGGAATGTTTTTATTAAGCCCTTCGATGCCAGCAAAAGAAATTGCTCTTAATTTAACAAAAGGAAGGCTAGATCAATGGTTAATTTTGATTGAAGGTTGGCGCAGTGAACAGATTGCCCAAGCAGTGGAAAAACAGTTAGGGCTTAATAAAGAAAAATTCTGGCAATTATCTTTTGACAAAGAAGGTTTTCTGTTCCCTGATAGTTATTTGGTGCCTTTGTATTTCAACGAAGAAAAAGTTTTAAATTTAATTTTGGATAATTTTGAGAAAAAAACCGCTGATCTTTGGGATTTAGCTAATAAAAAAGGGTTGGGAAAAAAAGAGGTAGTGATTTTAGCCTCATTAGTAGAAAGAGAAACGAAGTTTAATGAAGATCGTTCTTTGGTAGCTGGAGTTTTGATTAATCGTTGGCGAGCCAACTGGTTGCTTCAGGTTGATGCTTCTGTTCAATACGCTAAGGCTAATCAGTTAAGAGAGGAAATGGGTTGGTCTGAAAACTGGTGGCCAAAAATCAAGCCAGAAGATTTAAAAATTAATTCTTCTTATAATACTTATCAATATAAAGGGTTACCACCAGCGCCTATTTGTAATCCTTCTTTAGCCTCTTTGAAAGCAGTAATAAATTATAATCAAAATGATTTTTGGTTTTATGTTTCTGATAAAAATGGCAAAATCCATTTGGCAAAAAATTTAGAAGAGCACCAAAAAAATATCCAACAGTTTGTTAAAAACCAACAGTGAATTTTGATTTTACTCTGCCTGCTAGCAGGAAGATGTCCTTAGATTAATTAAGTGGATTGGAATTATTTTGAGAGGAGTAAGGGTTTATAGAAACTTATAAAGTTAAGCCTGAATAGGTTACGAAACATTTGAGACATTAAGTAATTTGGATCACTACGCCAGAGCATATCCTATCTTTGGTAGAATCAAAGGCTTAAAGGAGGTGAAAAAGATGCTTCCCAGCCTAAAAAGATTCTCTTTCAGTGAGGTT
>CAZIOQ010000001.1:0-8746 GCA_964540975.1 uncultured Gammaproteobacteria bacterium | reverse complement strand
TGAAAAAGGCAAATTCTCTTTAGATCAGGTTTGGACTCTTAAAAAGGAAGACAAACAAGAAGGCAATGGAAGCTTGCAATATCAGCCAATCGGAACAAAAATTTCTTTTGATCAACTGGCTTTTTTATCGCTTAACCAATCTGATAACACTGCTTTTAATATAATTTGCCAAAATTTAGGTCAAAAAAAAATAAAGCAAATTATCCAAGATTTACAAATGAATCAAACTTCTTTTGAGGAAAATCAAACTACGGCTCAAGATATTGCTTTGTTTTTCAAAAATTTATTCCAAGGAAAAATTCTTTCCTCTCAATTTCAAGAAAAATTTCTCCAAGGAATTACTAAGACTATTTTTGAAGAACAAATTCCCGCTGGAATTCCTGAAGGGATTAGGGTTGCCCATAAAGTGGGTTTTGAAGTCAATTTAGCCGCTGATAGTGGAATTGTTTTTGTGCCTGAAAATCCTTTTATTGTTGTTTTTCTTGCTAAAGAAACTGACCTCCAAAAAGCTAAAAAAACCATTACCCAGTTAGCCCAAGAAACTTACTGGTTTTTGGTCAATTAAGACCACCAAACAGAACGGAATTGATTTACAAAATCTCGCCTTTTTTTGCTGGAGTCGGGGATGGTCGAAAATCAGAAGCAGTACAAGTTTTTTTAGGTAAAGAATCTTTTAAAAAATATTCCCAGCGAGAAGAAGGGCAAGCAGAACAATTTAAAGTTCCTCCCCAAGAACAAATCTCTATTTTCAAAACATCATCTGGCATGTTCCAGTCTGTTGAAGGATAAATTTTTAAAAGATAATCTGTCAATCTTCTCCAAATCGGCGTGGCTCCAGTAATTCCAGAGGCAACCCGACTCATTGGTTGATTATCATTATTCCCAACCCAAACAGCAATCAAAAATTGCGGTGTGTAACCAATTGCCCAGTTATCTTTAAGATTATTAGTTGTCCCAGTTTTAACTGCTACTTTTGCTTGGGGAATTGCCAAAAGTGAGTGACGACCAAAGGCGACGGCCCTTGCCTCATCGTCAGTTAAGATATCATTAATCAGAAAAGCAATTCCTGGCCGCAAAACCTGCTCTCCCTCGACCTTTTCTTTTTTAAACAAAATTTTTCCTTCTTGATTGCTTACCTGAAGAATTGGATCGAGATCTACCCGACGGCCAAGATTAGCAAAGACTGAATAAGCAGTTGCCAAATCAATCATTTTCACTTCTCCTCCGCCTAAAGTCAAGGAAAGACCAAAGCGAGAAGGATCGTCCCAAGTGGTAATCCCCAACTTTTGACCCAAAGCAATCATTTCTCCAACCCCATAACTAGCTAAAACTTTTACTGCTGGCACATTTAAAGAAGAACCTAAAGCAGTTCTCAAGCTAACTAATCCGTGGAATCTATCATCATAATTTTTAGGAATATAGGGCTTTTGCCCTGGGATTCTGAACTCAATTGGGGTATCGGAAAGAATTGTTGCCGGAGTAAAACCTCTGCCTAAAGCAACAGCATAATTGATCAGTTTAATTGCCGAACCCGGTTGTCTTGGCATCAAAACAACATTAACATTGCCATCATTTTCAAAATCAAAATAATCCTTTGAGCCAACCATCGCTAAAATCTCACCAGTCTCTGGCTTAGTAATCAAGACTGCTCCATTCCTAACATTAAATTTTGCCACTTTTGCCAATTCTTGTTCTAAAACCAATTCTGCTTCCTTTTGAATATCTAAATCAAGAGTAGTAATTACCTCCAATCCTCCTTGTTCAACTTGACGCTGACCATATTTCTCTACCAAAAGATCTTTGACATAAAAAACAAAATGAGGAGCAAGAATTTTTTCTCCTTCGAGTTTAAATTTTAAAGGCTGGCTAATTGCCTGCTGATATTGTTCCTGAGTAATATAACCAGCTTTAACCATCTCGGACAAAACTTCTTTTTGCCTTTTTTTCGCTAATTCTGGATAAGGTCCATAAGGAGAATATCGGCTAGGAGCTTTTGGTAAACCGGCAAGCAGGGCAGCTTCGGCTAAATTCAATTCCCAGGCATGCTTACCAAAATATTTTTGGGCTGCCTCTTCTACCCCATAAGCCGTCCCTCCGTAAGAGATCTGATTGAAATACATCTGAAGAATCTGTTGTTTGCTAAATCTTTTTTCTACCAATAAAGACAAAAATATCTCTTTCAATTTTCTCTGGAAAGTTTTTTCAGATTCAAAAAAAACATTTTTTACTAACTGTTGGGTAATGGTTGACCCACCAATTGGCTCTTTGCCAGGATGGGAAAAATTAAAAATCAAAGCTCGGATGATTCCTTTTAAAGAAATTCCTGGGTGATACCAAAATTCTTTATCTTCAGCTGCTAATGTCGCCTGCAATAGCTCAGGCGATAATTGATCTTGGGTAATTAAACTTCTGTTTTCTTGCCGATAAATTTTATATAATAATCGGCCCTGACGATCATAGATTTTCGTGGTTAAAAAAGGTCGATGGTTAGCCAAATCTTCAGGATTAGGCAAATTTTTAATGATTTGAAAAAAGAAGAAACCAATAACAAGAAAAGTAATCACTAAAAAGAAAGAAAACAAAAAAAGAAAATTAATCTTTGGCCAGGGAAATCTTAATTTTAAAACTGGTTTTAAGGTAAGCTTTTTTGGCCACTGAAAATGTTTTCTTCGAAAATAACTCAAAGATTCAATTAACTTCTTAGTCAATAAACTAAATTTAGGTAAAATTTGATTTGGCAACCAACAAACGAATTTTTGGGGCAGGATTGCTCCCAGAGCAATTACCATTTGTCCGATAGTTTCAATTATTTTTACAATATTAAGAAGCAGCAAAAAAAGTGGTTTACCCAAAAGAGCAAAAAGCAATTTTAATTTTAAAAGAAGCTTTAACTGGCGCTTTAACATCAGTTGCATTTATTTTCAAAAAAATTCTTAAAAGATCTGGGGTTTAAATAAATTTTAAGATTACTTATGGGTTTTCTCAAGAAGTGATTTTTGGAAAATTTTGACCCGATATTCTTCTGGAGGAGGCGGACAATCAAAACAAAAAATTGTTCCCAAAGGATCAATACTAACCAGATGCTCTTGAAATTCTACTTCTTGTTTATCCTCTCCTGGTTGAACCGGTTGACCAGTGGTTTTATCAATTAAAATTGTTTTTTTCAAGGGTTCGCTCTCGGTTGGCTCGGTACCGGCAATAAAATATTCGAATCTTGAATCACAACCTTCTGAAGGAGGCAATTTACCAGTCAGATTACAAACAGTTCTACCAACGATTCCCTCAGGCATTATCGGCCATTCTTGATCTTTGTCTTTTAAAATAAAACTAATAACTTTATTCCAAATTGGCGAGGCACCAGTTATTCCTGAGGCCACCCAACCCATCTCGGAATTATCATTATTGCCTACCCAAACAGCCACCACCACCGAAGGAGTATAACCAATTGTCCAATTATCTCTCTTATCATTGGTCGTGCCTGTCTTCACCGAAACTTCCGGATGATTTTTAACTACTAAAGTTGAGGAAGGACCAAAGGCCGCTGATCTGGCATTATTGTCTAAAAGAATGTGACTAATTAAATAAGCTGTTTCGGAGGAAATTATTCTTGGCCCAGGCAGAAAATCAAATTTTTCTAAAATTTTGCCGCCTCTGTCTTTAATTTCTAAAATTGAAACCAAATCTTGTCTAATACCACCATTGGCTAAAACCCCAAAAGCAGTCGCCATTTCTGTCATTTTTACTTCTCCTCCACCCAAGGTCAAAGAAAGACCATACAAAGATGGATCTTTAAAACTAGTAATTCCCATTGCTGAAGCAGAAGCAATAAATGTCTCAAGACTATTTAAAGCCAACATTTTTACTGCCGGTAGATTAAACGAGTTGCCTAAAGCAAATCTTAATTGCACTGGGCCATGAAAAAGACCATCATAATTACGCGGACAATAGATTTTCTGGCCTGGAACCGAAAAACAAGTCGGCATATCATTAAAAACTGTTGCCGGAGTAACTTTTCTTGTCTCCAAACCGACCGCATAATTAATCGGCTTTATTGCTGAACCAGGTTGTCTGCCAGCAGTAGTCACATTAAACTTACCATCAATGTCTTCAGCAAAATAATCCTTCGAGCCAACCATCGCTAAAATCTCCCCAGTTTTAGGATTAGTGACCAAAACCGCTCCATTACTTACCTTGGCTGCTTTAAGCTTGGCTACCTCACTTAACACTATTTGTTGAGTCATTTCTTGAAGAGACAAATCCAAAGTAGTTTTTACTCTTAATCCACCTTGCTCAACCACTGCTTGACCAAATTTTTCCACTAACTGTTCTTTAACATAAAAAACAAAATGTGGTGCTTTTATTTTTGCCCCAGGAGAAGCAAATTTAAGTTTCTCATTGACTGCTTTTTCATAATCTTCCTGACTAATCATCTTATATTCCAACATCTTTTTTAAAACTAATTTTTGTCTTGATAAGGCTAAATCGGGATGAATAAAAGGTGAGAATTTAGTTGGTGCGGCTGGTAATCCAGCTAACAGAGCTGACTCGGCTAAGGTCAAATCTTGGACATCTTTCTCAAAATAGGTCTTAGCTGCTGCTTCGACCCCCCAGGATATACCACCATATGGTGTCTGATTGAAATACATTTCTAAAATTTGATTTTTAGAATAAATTAATTCTGTTAAAAAGGTTAAAATTGCTTCTTTAATTTTCCGGGTAAAAGTTCTTTCCGGGGTCAATAAAGCATTTTTCACTAACTGTTGGGTAATCGTTGAACCTCCCTGAAGGCGATGATGGAAAATAATGTTATAACAAGCCCGAATGATTCCTCTAAGATCAAAGCCATGGTGAGAATAAAAATTTTTGTCTTCGATTGCTAAAGTAGCCTTAACCAGAGAGGTAGGAATTCGATCCAAAATTACTGGAGTTCTATTTTTATCAGCATAAATTTCATACAAAAGATTATTGTTCCGGTCATAAATTAAAGTTGAGGCCGGATAAGGAAAGGTGGCTAATTTTTTTGGTGAAGGAATTGAAGTGATTAGAAAAACAAAAAAACTGCCTAAAAATATTATTCCTCCTAAAAATCCTGACCACCAAATCCTTTTCTCTTTCAACAATGGCAAAATTTTTTTCAAAAACATCTGAGTAGAAGAAAATTTTTAATAATCAAATTATATCCTAGAACCAAAAATGCAGCCTCTCCGCTCGGGGAAAGGCGAACTTTCCTTGGCTGATTCGGCTTTTTTCTTGCCTCATTCATCTCTGCCTCAGGATAGGCGGGGTTCTGAGGCGCAAAATAAATTAAAGTAATTGATCAAGAGAATCAAGGATATATTTCTTCCACAAGTTTCTGAAGTTTTTTGCTGAACAACCAAACTTATCATCAACGCCTAAATGAACAAATTTTGTTTTAATTCCTGATTTGACTATTTGACTTGCTAATAATGTTCCTAAGCCACCAATTTTTTGATGATCTTCTAAACAAACTAACTTACCGGTTTTTTTAATTGAATTTAAAATTGGTTTCGCCTCAAAGGGTTTTAAACTATGACAATTAAAAACTTCCATTTTGGCTAATTTTTTGACAGGAATTTTAAATAATACCTCGGGTAAAATTGGACCAAAACCAACTAAAGTAAGTTTTTCTCCTGATTTTATTTTTTGAGGGACACCTAAAACAAAGTTTTTCTCTTCTGGGGAGAAATCAACTTGGTTTAAACCAATAGTTGGCGGCCGGGTTAGTCTTAGATATGCCGGACCTTTTATTTTAGTCAAAATAGCCACTGCTTCTTTTGTTTGATTATAGTCAGCCGGAGCAACAACCGTCATTTTAGGCAAAACTGTGGTTAAAGCAATATCTTCTAAAGCCTGGTGAGTGGCACCATCAGCTCCGGTAGCCAAACCAGCATGACTACCAACAATTTTAACATTCAAGTTATTGTAGCAAATTGTTTGTCTAATCTGGGCCCAATTAATTGCTGGAGAAAAACAAGCAAAAGAAGTAGCAAAAACAATCTTGCCACTCATTGCTAAACCAGCCGCTACCCCAATCAAATTTTGTTCTGCTACCCCAACTTCAAAAAATCTCTTAGGGAAATTTTGAGCAAATTTTTCTACCCGAGTCGAAGACTTTAAATCTGCACTCACCACTACCAATTTTGATTCGCTTTTTGCTAATTCAAAAATTGCTTCCCCAAAACCATCTCGGGTTGATTTAAGATTCATAAAATTAAGTCAAATCTTTAACTCATGTAAAGCTTGCTTGTATTCCTTCTCGGTTAAGCCTCGGCCATGCCAAGACGGATCACCTTCCATAAAAGGAACCCCTTTACCAGCAAGAGTATTAGCAACTAAAACCACTGGTTGATGTTTAAATTCCACTGCCTGAGATAAAGCAGGAATTAATTCTCGAAAATCATTACCGTCAACTTCCAAAACTTTCCAGCCAAAAGCTTCATATTTCATTTTAAGATTACCCAAGGGCATTATTTCTTCCACCAGACCATCAATTTGAATTTTATTGGCGTCAACAATGGCGACTAAATTATCTAATTTATATTTTGCCGCGGTCATTGCCGCTTCCCAAATCTGACCCTCTTGTTGTTCGCCATCGCTCATCAAGCAAAAGATCCGACTAATTGTTCCCCGCAAACCTAAGGCCAACCCGACTGCCACTGAAAGCCCTTGACCCAACGAGCCCGAAGAATACTCTACTCCAGGCACCCGATGATAAATATGGCCCTGAAGATAAGAATTTAAACTTCTAAAACTTCCTAGTTTTTTTTTGGAAAAAAAATTTGCCTCAGCCAAAACCGCATAAACAGCTGGCGCAATATGACCGCAAGAGATAATCAACCGATCCCTTTCCTCCCAATCAGGTTGTCTAGAATCATATTTTAAAATTCCTCCAAAATAAAGAGAGACCAAAATTTCTAAGGAAGATAAACTACCAGCAGGATGACCAGAACCAGCCTTAAAAATCATTGTTAAAATCCGATGGCGTAAACGTTGACTAATTGCTTCTAGTTGGGAAACAGAACAAGCCCGTGGCATAGTTATAAAGATTTTAACAGAGTTTTGATTTAAAATAAAGCAGCAGTGAAAACAACATTCCAAATTAAAAAAGAAAATTTTATTTGTGAAGTTTGCGGCAGGCAAGTTATTGGTGATGGTTATACCAACCACTGTCCTTATTGTCTTTGGAGTAAACATACAGATATTAATCCTGGTGATAGAAAATCAGACTGTTTTGGATTAATGGAACCAATTGGCTTGATCAAAAAGAATCAAGAAACAAAAATTGTTTTCCGGTGCCTTAAATGCCACCAAAAAAAACTGAATCGCACCGCTAAAAATGACAATCCTAAACTTTTATTAAAATTAGCAAAAATTCCGGTTGATTTATCCTAACTTATCCGGTAAAATACCTTTACTTTATGAAGACTCAACAAATAAGACCACAACTTAAGGTAGAAAAAAGAGAAATTAGGGGCAAAAAAGTCAAAAAACTCAGAAAAGAAGGATTTTTGCCCGCTAATATTTATGGGAAAGAAATCAAGTCAACAGCGATTAAAGTGGATAAAAAAACAATTCAAAAATTTTTCCAACAATATGGAGAAACAACCTTAATTGATCTTTTAGTTAAAGAGGAAAAATCTCCAAGACCAGTGTTAATGAAAAATCCTCAATTTGACCCAATTACTGATGAATTGATTCATCTAGATTTCCATCAAGTCAACTTGAAAGAAAAAGTAACGGCCGATATTCCGATTGAAATGCAAGGCCAATCACCAGCAATAGAAAAAGGAGAAGGAATTTTAGTCCAAGTTTTGAACGAAATCGAAGTTGAAGCCTTACCAACCGATTTACCAGAAAAATTTATTATTGATATTGCCAAACTAGAAAAAATTGGTGATATGATTACTGTTAGCAGTCTCAAAATTGATCCTAAGAAAATTACTTTACATACTAATCCAGAACAGGTTATCGTCCAAATTGAAGCACCGGCTAAAGAAGAAGTAGTCGCACCTCCTGAAGAGGCGGCTGCTCCAACCGAAGAAGCAGTTCCTAGTCCGGCCGGGGAAACAGCTAAAACTGAAGCAACAGAACCAGAAGAAAAAGGAGAAAAAGAGGAATAACTTCTCAAAAGTTGGCTATTTTTTCTTCTAAATCTTTCAGATCATCTCTAAAAAAAGCCAAATTTCTTGCCTCTTTAATTGCTAACAAACTTAAGTCCCTGCGGCCAAGCGAAAGCCAAATTATTGCCAGCTTAGCCCAACCATCAGGATAACCAGGTTCTTGTTTAACTACCTGCTCCCAGTTTTTAAGGTCAGTTTTTAATTTTCTTTTATAATTTTCAGTAGATAACACAACCTGCAACCAAAAAAAACTAATGATCAAAAAAATGAGACAAAAACAAAGAAAAAGATCTATTTTTCGGATCTTTTTCCAGGCCATTGACTAATAATCAAAGCTGATTGAACAAATAATTTGTTCTTTTTGTGCTGATCAAATTTTTTCTTAAAAATTTGATAAATTTCTTCGGTCACAAATGGAGCAAAAGGATGGAGTAATTTCAAACTAGTAACTAATATTTTGATCAGTGTCGGTAAGGCTTCGATCCGGCGATTTTTTGTTTGTTCAATATAAATATCACAAAAGTTATGCCAAAAAAATTGATAAATCTTTTCTAAAGCTTGACCAAAATGATAATTTTTAAAATCTTTATCAACTGTTAAAATAA